>QCRZ01000015.1 GCA_003209225.1 Pelagibacteraceae bacterium AG-464-B04 | reverse complement strand
AGAAGATTTAATTCAATCAAGACCCACAGCGATTAATTTAAAGTGGGCTGTAGAGCGAATGATGAAAAAATTATCAGGAGTTAATAATAATGAATTATTAAAAGTAGCTTTAGACGAAGCAAAAGCGATCTGCGAGGAAGATATTAAGTTTTGTGAAAATATTGGATTAAATGGATTAAAAATCATTAAAGAAATTTATAATAAGAAGAAAGATACAGTTAATATTTTAACTCATTGTAATGCGGGTTGGCTTGCAACAATTAATTGGGGTACAGCAACTTCTCCAATTTATCATGCGCATAAAAAAGGAATTCCAGTTCATGTTTGGGTTGATGAGACAAGACCCAGAAACCAAGGAGCTAATCTAACTTCATACGAATTAAATGAAGAAGAAGTTCCTAATACAATTATTGCAGATAACACTGGTGGAATATTAATGCAAAGAGGAGAGGTGGACATGTGTATTGTTGGAACAGATAGAACCTTGTCCACAGGTGATGTTGCTAATAAAATTGGAACTTATTTAAAAGCTCTAGCAGCTCAAGATAACAATGTTCCTTTTTATGTAGCATTACCAAGCTCAACAATAGATTGGGATATAAAAGATTTTAGAGATATTCCAATTGAGGAAAGAAACTCAGAGGAATTAACTCATGTTGAGGGACTAGATAAAGAAAAGAAACTTCAAAAAATATTAATTTATCCACAGAAAAGTAAAGCAATGAACTTAGCTTTTGATGTAACTCCAGCCAAATATGTAACAGGTTTAATCACTGAAAAAGGTGTATGTGAAGCATCAGAAAAAGGATTGAAAGGGTTATTTAAATAAAAAATTATCTTAGGGAAGCAGCTATATTTCCACCATCAACAGTAAGAACAGCGCCCGTAGTTTTTTTTGAAGTAGCTAAATGAAAAAAAGCTTTAGCAACATCTTCAGCCTTAACTTCATCTAACAATAAATTTCCTCGCATATAATTATATTCAGAGACAGATCTTGCTTTAGCTCTAGTTTTAATCATTTTATTAGTCATTAAACCACTTCTTATTCTATCAGCATTAACGCCATTAGATCTAATTCCGTAAGAACCATAATCGACAGCATATTGTTTACACAAACTTAACAAAGCTGATTTAGGTAAACCATAAGGACCAAAGTTTTTTCCAGGATTAACAGCTTGCTTTGAAATATTAAAAAGTAAACAGCCATCAATGTTTTGTTTTTTCATTATTTTAACAGCTTCAGAAGCACAATTTTGATGGGCAAAAAAATTAATCTCAAAACTTTTTCTCAGAAGATCATCACTTACTTCACCTATTGCTCCACCAGGAGCTGTTCCAGCATTTGAAATTAAAATATCAACACCACCAAATTTTTCACAGATTTGTTTGAAAGCATTTTTAATGCTTTTTTTATTAGTGACATCACAGTAGATACAAAGATCACTAATTTTAGTTCTTAATTCATTAAGTCGTTGTAAATTATTATCTAATAAAACTACTTCAGCTCCATAGCTTTTAAACATTTTATAAGCTGCTAAGCCAATAGTTCCTGTTGCGCCAGAAACGACAACAATATTTCCTTCAAGCAACTTTTTATTTCTTTTAATTTTAGCTTGTTCTAACGACCAATACTCAACATCGAATAAATCTTTTTCAGGTATAAATTTGTATTTAGAAGTTTCTTCAACAGAAGTTATGACTTTTGCGTTAGTTTCGGTTAAATCTCCAGCAATTTTTGCAGCACTTAAATCTTTTCCAACACTAAAGACACCAACGTTTTGCACTAATACAACTCTAGGAGAAGTATCTAGCATGACTTTTTTACCTTTAATTTTTTTCTTATTTTTATTGAAATAGGTAATATATTTTTTTCTATAATTTACCATCGCTTTCTGTGCGGTAATTTTAAAATCATTTAAAGATGAGTTTTTCTTTGGCGTTATTATTAAAGGAAAAGGTTTTACTCTAATAACATGGTCTGGTGTTGCTGTGCCTTTTGAAGAATAAGTTCTTACGTTTTTACCATTTATAAAATATTTTAGATGACTATTTATTTTATAATTAACTATAAATTTTTGATCTGGATGATTATCAGACAAAAGACCTCTGATTATTGGTGCCACTTCATAGGCTTCAAACTTTGTATTAAATTTTTTAATTTGTTTAATTTTTTTTATTTTTAATTTTTTAATTACCTTTTCTGCCTGTGATACATATTTAATCATTAAACTGTAAGCTTTTTTGGCGTCATTTGCGAAAGTAAAGATTCCATGGTTCATTAAGATAAGACAGTTAATTTTGGGATTTTTTGTATAAATTTCGTAAACTTTCTTAGCTAGCATAAATCCTGGCATTACGTATGGAACTAAAGCAACTTTATCTCCAAATATTTTGTTGCAAAGTTCAAATCCCTCTGGTCTGTTAGTAACATTTAAAATTGCATCTGCATGAGTGTGATCAACAAATTTAAAGGGTAAAAATGCATGCAAAAAAGTCTCTACAGAAGGATTTGGTGATTTAATATTTATTAAATTTCTTTTCTGGTAGCTAACCATATTTTCGTCAGATAGGTATTTTTTATTTTTCATGGCCAATAAAGGTTCTAGTTTGACGGCTGGCAAACCTTCGGGTTCTATGTTTGCCATATCCCAGCCGCTACCTTTTACACATAAAACTTGGTAATTTTTTCCATCAATGTCTCTAATTTTAGTTTTAACAGAAGTGTTTCCTCCTCCATGTAATACTAATTCTTTATTTTTTCCCAATAAACGGCTTGTATATACGCGTAAAGCTATATCTTCGGAAAATCCAAATTTATTATATTTTTTTATAAATTTTTTTGCTTCGCTGTTTAACCAATCATTTTTCAAAATTAACTCCGTAGGAAATATTTATAGCAGTTTTTTGTTTGAAAGAAGCAAAAAATTTCAATAGTTTTGTTAAACTAAGAAACGATTCGAAAATATTAATTATAAAGTTATAAAAAAGGGTAATTTTATATGATAAAAGTTGGTGAGCATCTTACTTTGGATTTTTTGGGTACAAAACAAGATTATAACCCAAAATTTTATGGAAAAATAATTTATAAAATTGCTAAAGCGGCAAACGTAGAAATACTTAATGTTTCTCAACACAAATTTAAACCACAGGGATTTACTCTAATAGCTCTCTTGGCGGAAAGCCATATGAGCTTTCATACTTTTCCAGAAAAAAACATAATAAGCTTTGATTTTTTTACGTGCGCTAATATTTCACCTTCTGTAGCATTAAATATACTTAAAAAAGAAATTAAACATCAAAGGGTAGTGGTTAGAAAATTTGATAGAAGCTCTATAAGTCTTTATGATGATATTTACAGTACACCAGGCCAAAAAAAATATTATGTAGTTAATAAAGTTCTAGAAGATTTTTTTTCTAAAGTTGGTCAGCATATAGAGATTTTAGAATTAGAAGAATTTGGAAAATCTTTATTTATAGATGGAGAGCTTCAAGTTGCGGAAAAAGATGAGCATATTTATAGTGGACAATTTGTAAAATCAGCAACAAATCTTAATCCAGATAATTCTCAGGCAGCAATAATTGGAGGTGGAGATGGAGGAGTTGCGCGAGAATGTTTGTCCAAAGGATTTAACTTTATTGATTGGTTTGAACTTGATCCAGAGGTTGTTTCTGTTTGTAGTAAACACCTTTCTAAGATTGGCAGAAAAGTAAAAGAAAGCAATAGTGTTAAATGTATGTGGGGTGATGCATTTGAAAGTATAAAATCTATAGAAGATTCAAAATATGATAAAATTTTTGTTGACCTTAACGATGATCAATTTTGTATAGATCTAGCAGCAAAAAATGTTAGTAGTTTAAAAAGAATTTTAAAGCCCGGCGGGGTTATTACTGCACAAGTTGGATGTAAAGACAAAAAACCAAAACAAGTTCAAAATTGGCTTAATGTTTTTTCTAAAAGTTTTGGAAATACAAAGCTAGACAGGGTATTTATTCCAAGTTTCGACTGTAACTGGAATTTTGCTTCATCTATCCTCAAATCTTAATTAAATTTAAGCTTTTTAAAAATCATAAATTATGGAATAATATCTCTATTAAATTCATTGTTTAAAACGGAGGGGTAAAATGAATAAATTTAAGAAACTTATTTTATCTATATTGGCTTCAGCACTATTGATAAGTACAAGTGCTTTAGCTGACAAGATAAGAATAGGAACGGAAGGAGCATATCCACCATGGAATGCAAAAGACGAGTCTGGAAAATTAATTGGATTTGAAGTTGAACTTGCCAATTGGCTTTGCAGATATATGGAACATGAGTGCCAAATAGTAGAACAAGACTGGGATGGAATGATACCAGCTTTGGTTATGAGAAAGTTTGATGCAATTATGGCTGGAATGTCAATTACCGATGAAAGAATGAAAACTATTAACTTTTCGCAAGGCTATGCTGATGAAGTTGCTTCTTTAGCGGTTATGAAGGGTTCAAGCTTGGAAGGAATAGATACACCTAAAGCTATAAATTTATCTACTGGTGGTTCAGAAGCTAAAAGTGCTTTAAAAACTTTAACAGCAGCATTGGCAGGAAAAACTATTGGTGTTCAAACAGCAACTATCCACCAGAACTTTTTAGAATCGGGTGATGTAGGGAAAGTGAAAGTTAGAACATATAAAACACAAGATGAAGTTAATCTAGATTTAGCAGCTGGTAGAATCGATGCTGCACTTGCAGCGGCTGTGGCGTTTACTGATTATGCAGAAAAATCTGGCAAACCTGTTGTTTTAGTTGGACCTACTTTTGCTGGAGGAGCCTTTGGTAATGGAGTAGGGGTTGGTATAAGAAAAGGAGATAGTAGCTCTGCCCAAGGAAAAAAAGATGCTAAACTTCTAAAAGACTTTAATAAAGCTATTAATACAGCTAGAAAAAATGGAAAAATTAGTGAACTAGCAATTAAGTGGTTTGGCTTTGATGCTTCAATGTAATAATTTTATTTTTAAGGCGATAGATATTTAATTTATCGCCTTAAAATCTATGGGACTTTTAGCTTACGGAGATACTGGTTGGGGTGACGAACTTTTTTTTGCTACCTTGATGACGATAGCAGTAGCTTTAGTAGCAATTTTTATTGGATTTTTCTTAGCTGCAATTTTTGCATCATTTAAACTTTCAAGTATTAGAATATTAAATTTGTTTGGAAGTTTTTATACAACGGTATTTAGAGGTGTTCCAGAACTTTTAGTTATTTATTTATTTTTTTTCGGAAGTAGTGGAGCAGTGATGTATGTAGCTAAAATATTTGGCTACGATGGGTATATAGAAGTTAATGCCTTTTTTACAGGAGCATTATCAATAGGTATTATTTCTGGAGCTTATTCTACAGAGGTATTTCGTGGTGCGGTACAATCTATAAACAAAGGTCAGTTCGAAGCCTCTAAAGTTTTAGGCTTAAAGAAGAAAGTTTATTATTATAAAATAATTATTCCTCAAATGTTAAGACTAGCTTTACCAAATATAAGTAATGTTTGGCAAATAACTTTAAAAGATACCTCGTTAATTTCAGTTACAGGACTAGTGGAAATTATGAGACAATCATATATTGCGGCAGGATCAACAAGAGATCCTTTGTTTTTTTATTCTTTTGCTGCGGTTTTGTATTTATTTTTAACTTTTTTAAGTATGAAATTATTTAACAATTTAGAAAAACATTATAGCAGGGGTTATTAGATGGAATTAATGATAGAAAGCTTTCCACGTTTACTTAATGCCACAATCTTAACAATCGAGCTGACCTTATTATCATTATTTTTTGGTATTTTTGTTGGCGCTTTTTTCGCTGTTTTAAGAACAAGTAAAATTAAAATTTTTCAAGTGATATCATATTATTATTCATATATTTTTAGAGGAACTCCGTTGCTAGTTCAAATATTCATAATATATTTTGGTCTAGGGCAGGTTGAATGGTTAAGAGAATCATTTCTTTGGGTAGTTTTCAAAGAGCCATATTCTTGTGCTATAATAGCATTTACTCTTAATACAGGGGCATACACATCTGAAATTTTTAGATCAGCCTTTGAAACAATACAAAAAGGACTTATTGAAGCTGCAGATGGCTTAGGTTTAAATAAATTGCATATCTTTTTTAAAATAAAACTACCCTTAGCAATCAAACAATCCTTACCAGCATATGGCAATGAAATGATTTTGATGTTGAAAGGTACTTCTTTAGCGAGCACTGTAACCCTCCTCGATCTTACAGGAGTAGCAAAACATATAATATCTACAACTTTTAAACCGGTTGAGGTATTTATTGTAGCTGGAAGTATTTACTTATTAATGACTTTTATAATACATAATTTTATAAAAATTTTAGAAAAAAAATTAGATTATTCAAAATAAATATTAATATTCAGTATATTTCTTTACTTCAAGTATATTTGAACCTAAAATTTTATTAATTTCCAACTTAGTTTTAGATCTTTTATCATTTGTAAAATATACGTCCCTAGCTAATTGAATAAATTTTTGACCAAATTCAGAATTTTTTTCACACATTCTTATTTCATCTTCTATTTTCCATAATTTTTCATTAATTTCTTTTAGATTATTATAAAGATTATTTATTCCTTTTAAAAAACTAATATTGGAGTCTCTTGTTTTACTTAAAACTTCATACTCTTTTTTAATCTCAATTAATAAATTTTGATCTTTAATTTTGTTTAATTTTATTTCTAAAATGCTAATTTTGTCTAACAATTCACCTGCAGATATTTCTGTTAAAATTTTACTCATTTTATAATTATAAATGATATAAGCTTATTTAATAAATTTTAATGTCCAGTATATTGATTATAAAACATGGTTCTTTAGGAGATATAGCCCAAATCAGTGGTGCTATTCAAGATATAAAAGAAAATCATAAAAACGATAGAGTATTAATTCTTACAACTACTCCTTATGAAAAATTATTTAAAAAATGTCCATTTATTGATGAAGTTTATATAGACCAAAGACTTCCAAGATGGAATTTTTATTATTTATTTAACTTAAAAAGAAGGATTTCTAGACTTAATTTGGCTAAAGTATATGATCTTCAAAATTCATCAAGAACATCTTTTTACAAAAAGTTTTTATTTAATAAAATAGAATGGTCAAGTACCGAAACCACTTTACCACCAGGAACAACCAAAAAAGATTTTGATAAAGATGCCGTATTAGACAGATTTAATTTTCAATTAAAACAATCAAATATAATTACTAAACATACTTTAAAACCCAATTTTTCCTGGGCGTGTGAAAATATAGATGTTTTAAAAAAAAAATATAATTTAGAAAAATATGTTTTGTTGTTTCCTTTTTGCTCAGTAAATTTACCTCATAAAAAATGGCCATATTTTAATAATTTAATTGAAATCATTAAAAATAAATATCCAAAAATTAAAGTGGTGATTGCTCCAGGGCCAAAAGAAATTAGAGAATCTAATTCAATAAATGCTTTAACAATACTAAAAAATAATAGCGCATTAAACATAACGGAACTATCAGGTTTAATTAGTAATGCGGAATTTGTTATTTCAAATGACACAGGACCAGCTCATATGTCAGCTCATCTAGGTGCTAAAGGAGTTGCTTTGTTTGGTTATCATACAAGCGCAAAAAAAGTAAGCATGGAAACAGAGCTTTTTAAAACTATTTCTAAAAATGATTTGAAGACTTTGTCTGCTGAGGAAGTTTTTTCTAAAATTTCTAAAGAATTATCATTAATTTAAAAGATCAATATATTGCTTAACAATTTTGCTCCATTCAAATTGTTTAGAAAATTCTTTAGCGTTTCTTCCAAATTTTAAATATCTCTCATTTTCTAAAATATGCTCCATACTTTGATAGATTGAGCTAAGGTCGTTTCCATTACAAATTAATCCAGTTTTATTGTGCAGTATAGCATCTGAAGCTCCTCCATCCTTTCCTCCTATCGACGGTATACCATGTTGAGCAGCTTCAATAAAAACTATACCAAAACCTTCAACTGATTTTTTGTATATAATCGAGGGCATAATAAATAAATTAGATTTTGACAGCAAAGCTGATTTATAAGAAAGGCTTGCATCATTTATAAAAATTACAGTATTTTTTAAATTTAATTCATTAACTAGTTTTTTTAAATTTTTTTCTTCATCTCCATAACCTAAACAAATATATTTAATTTTTGGAAATTTTTCTTTAAGATTTCTAACTGCCATAATAGTTTTATCATGTCCTTTTCTTTTATCAAATCTAGCAATTGTAATTAAACGTGGAAAACTATCTTTAAAAAAATCTTCTGCTTTATTTAAACTTTCGTCATCAGGCTTTTTATATATATCTATACCTGGATTAATCACATGAATTATTTTTTCATCAACTCCTAAATTTATTGCTAAATTTTTAGTGAAATTAGAATTGGAAATTATAAAATCAGCTTTAGATAAACTTTTAAGAACTCTTCTATTTAAATTTGAGTTAATAGTGTGGTTAATTTCCTTTGAATGAATTAAACAGAATGTTTTTTTATTTAGTAAATATTTTTTATTAATATGTTCTAAACTTTTCCAGTGATCTGCTATTAAAGCCTTAACAGAATTATTTTCTTTTAAATAATTGTTTACTAGGTTGGCTTTTCTATATTTTCTAAAAAGCTTTAATCCTGACACTCTTGTAATTTCATATTTAAATTTTTGATCATATAATTCACAATTTTTAAAATTTTCTGCAAAAATTTTAACTGGCCCATAGTTAAGTAGACTATAAGAAAGCCCACCCATTAGCATTTGCATGCCACCTAAATCAGGAGGAAAATTTCTAGTCGTAACTAGAAACATCAGCTAAACCACTTAATATTACAACCCATACTTGGGTTTTGATTTTTTGGCCCTTCACCAGTTTTGGCAATTAAATTCATTGCTATATTTAGTTCACTATCACCAGCACTTGTTGGTTTAAGTTCTTTAAGTTCTCTAATTCGTCCTCTGTATTGCAATTGTAAATTTGAATTAAATCCAAAAAAATCAGGCGTACATACGGCCCCATAGCTTTTCGCAATCTTTTGATCTTTGTCTATTAAGTAAGGAAAATTAAAATTGTGCTCTTCTGCAAATTTATCCATATTTTCAAAAGAATCTTCCGGGTAATTATTTATGTCGTTTGACATTATTGCTACGGAATTAATACCAATTTTTTTAAGTAAAGTTGTATCGATAACAATATCTTTAATTACAGCTTTTACGTAAGGACAGTGGTTGCAAATAAACATAACTAAAGTTCCTTTTTTTCCCCGAATATTATTTAAAGAAACCATCTGATTTTTAGTAGACAAAAGATCAAAATTATTTGCTTTTTCTCCAAAGCTACAAATTGGTGTTTTTGTTAAAGACATAATATTATCAAATTAATTTATATATATTTTATTTACAATTTACAATTTTAAAAAAATTATTTGCTTTTTATTCAATTAAAAAAATAATTTTATTTAGATTTTAAAAATTTAAGGTGTTAACCAATACTTTTTGACTTCACTATTAGAATATTCAAATTTTGCTCTTCTATGACCTTTGGCTGCAAGATAAAGCCACTCAATAGATTTTACTTTACTTGTTATTATACAAAAATTTTTATATCCAGATTCGCTTTCTTCAATTGTATATTTTGAATTTTCAATTTCCTTAGAAAGACCAGAGGTTGGTTTTTCAGATATGGTACCAGGAGAACTTGTCGCTAGATAACATTTTCTACTTAAATGAGCTGTCTTTTGCCATTTATCTTTTGTAATATTATTTTTATAATTAACTTTAGCTTCACCAGAAACTTTTAACTGAATTTTTTGTTCTTTATCATAAAAAAGAAAAAAAATTTTTGGATTTTTTTTAATAAGAATTACTTTTGGTGACCTTATATCGGTGTGAAATTTAATAGAATGATCATCTAAGCTGACACTTCGCAAAACTACAATTCTGCCATTTAACTGATCTTCAAAACCATTTATCATTACCGGAATATGAAAAGATGAATGTCTGTTAGTTACACCATCAGTCATCATCTCCCAAACTTTTATGTGTATCTTATCTAAGTTATTATAGTATGCTGGTTGCACACAAATTACTTTCTTAGCCTTCTAATCAAACTTGAAGTATCCCATCTATTACCACCAAGTTTTTGAATATCACCATAATATTTGTCAATTATTTCAGTTATTGGTAGTAGAGAATTATTTTTTTTGGCTTCTTCCATCGCAATTTTTAAATCTTTTCTCATCCAATCTACAGCAAAACCAAATTCAAATTTGTCATCAATCATTGTTTTATATCTATTTTCCATTTGCCATGATTGAGCTGCCCCTTTAGAAATTACTTCAATTACTTCTTCCATATTTAATCCTGCTTTAATTCCAAAATTTATCCCTTCCGATAAACCCTGAACAAGTCCTGCGATGCATATTTGGTTGACCATTTTAGCAAGTTGTCCACTGCCGGACTTTCCAAGTAATTTCATTTTTTTACTATAAGAATTAATGATAGGGCTTGCTTTATCGTAATCTTCTTGATCTCCACCTATCATTACAGTTAACGCTCCATTTTCTGCTCCTGCTTGCCCACCAGAAACTGGAGCATCTAAAAAACCAAAATAATTTTTTTTAGCATAAGAATAAATTTCTCTAGCAATAGAAGCTGATGCGGTTGTATTATCTATATAGATTGAACCTTTTTTTATTGACTTAAAAATTCCATTTTCTCCAAAAGTTACTTCTCTTAGATCATTATCGTTTCCAACACATGTAAATATAAAATCACTATCACTTGCGGCTTCAGAAGGAGTTATTGCCATTTTACCAGAGTAAGTTTTAAGCCATTTTTCGGCTTTTGATTTAGTTCTATTAAATACAGTTACTTTATGGCCTGCTTTTGATATATATCCAGCAATAGGAAAACCCATTACACCAAGACCAATAAAAGAAACTTTGCAACTCATATTATGATTATAGATATAGTTAGATCAAATTTCAAAATAATATTTTTTGGTTTTGTTTTTACTTTTTTTTCATCCACTGGGCAGAGTTTTTTTATAGGCATATTTAATTCAAATATTAGGGAAGAACTAAATATTTCTCATGGCCAGTTTGGAACACTATATGGTATTGCTACCTTATGTAGCAGTTTTACATTAATTTGGATAGGAAAAAAAATAGATGATTTAAAATTAGTTAATTATGCTCTTTTAGTTGTTTTTTTTTTATCTTTTGCTGCACTTTTTTTTTCATTTATTAACGGAATTCTTTTTTTAATTATTGGAATTTTTTTTTTAAGGTTATCTGGGCAAGGTTTAATGTCTCACACGGCTTCAACATCTGTTTCTAGATTTTTTGAACGTAGCAGAGGAAAAGCCTTAAGTTATATTTGGTTGGGTATGTCGTTAGGTGAATTCTTATTACCTTTGTTGATGGTATATTTATTAACATTTATTTATTGGAGAACATTATGGCAAGGCATAGCATTATTTATTTTTCTGATACTTCCAATTTTTACTTTTTTTATAATTAAACATATTAAAAAATCTTCTAGGGAAAAATTTTTTTTAGATCACTCGGATGATAATATTTTTAAAATTAAAAGTTGGACTATAAAAGAAGTATTAAAAAATTATAAATTTTATACAATTTTACCTGCCATGTTGGCTTCATCATTTATAATTACTGGTATAGTTATTAATCAAACTTTTATCATTGAATCAAAAGGGTGGGAAAAATTTGCAATAGCTAAATCTTTTATGGTCTATTCTGTATTTACAGTGGTTGCTTTGTTTTTATCAGGATTCTTGGTTGATAAATTTACAAGCAGAAAAATTTTTCCGTTACTAAATGTTCCATTATTGATAAGCGTAATTGTTTTAGCCTCTTTTGATCACTCTTACACAGCTTATGTTTTTATGGGACTCATGGGAGTCTCAAATGGATTAACAAACATTCTGATATCTTCTTTTTGGGCTGAAATTTATGGGGTAAATTTTTTAGGATCAATTAAAGCTTTAACCAGTTCTTTAATGGTTTTTTCAACAGCCCTAGCTACAGCGGTATTTGGTATTTTAATTGATTTAGGTTTTTCAATTGAAAATATAGCCTTTATATGTGCTATTTACACCTCTGTATCTATTTTAATCGTTATAATTTTTCAAAAATCTTATAAACCCACTTTTATTACAAAATAAATCTTGATTTTTTGTTGTCTATTTTATATTAGTTCTGGCTCATGGCTAGAATAACAGTTGAAGATTGTATAGATAAGGTTGAAGGACCTTATGATTTAGTATTGATAGCAAAAGAGCGAGCAGTTCAATTAAATTCTGGCGAGCAGCCTAAAGTAGAACCGGAAAATGATAAAAATACGGTTATAGCATTAAAAGAAATTGCTGAGAATAAAGTTTCAGTAAAAGACTTAGAGGAATCTGCAGTAAATAAACTAAGAAAACATATAGAGCAAGACCCGGATACTTTAGAAAGTGACGAGTCCGATGGAGATGATTTTGAAAATATTTATAAAGGAGAAATTTCTAAAAGTGGAATACCTATATTGCCATCAAAAAGAGCTAGAAGAGTACCTGAAAAAATAGAAATTTTTAAGGAAAAAAAACCTGAAGAAAATAAACTGGATGAAGATAATCAAAACAAAGAAGAAGATAATCAAAACAAAGAAGAAGAAGTTTCGCTAGATGAACTAAAAGAGCAAGAAAATATAGAGGAAGAGTCAAAAGAAATGGATGGCTCAGAGAAATCTAGCTCATAAAATATAATTCAGTGTTTTCTCAACACTCATTAAATGATTAAAAAAATTTCAGTTGCGCCAATGATGGATTGTACAGATCGTCATAATAGATATTTTTTAAGACTAATTAGTAAAAATGTACTTCTTTATACTGAAATGATAGTTTCTGAAGCTATCAGTAGGGGAGATAAAAAAAAACTTTTATCATTTAATATAAATGAAAAGCCAGTAGCATTACAAATTGGTGGTTCATCTCCAAAACTTTTAGCTGAAGCCTCTAAAGTGGGAGAAGAATTTGGGTATGATGAAATTAATTTAAATTTAGGATGCCCAAGTAAAAAAGTTGAAAAAAATAAATTTGGTGCCTGCTTAATGAAAGAACCAAGCTTGGTAGCTGATTGTTTAAGTAAAATGCAGTCAGTATGCAATCTACCCATTACTATCAAAACAAGAATTGGTTATGATGATGTTGAAGATTATGAAAATCTATACAAATTTATTGAAACATTAAAAAATACTGGAATTAAAACTTTTATTATTCATGCCAGAAAAGCAATATTGGGTAAACTTACACCAAAGCAAAATTTGAATATCCCTCCCTTAAAATACGATGTTGTTTATAGATTAAAAAGAGATTTTCCAAAAGAAGAGATCATTATAAATGGAGGGATAACTTCGATTAAGCAAATTAAAGAACATTTAAATAAAGTTGATGGCGTAATGATAGGTAGATCGGTATATCATTCTCCTTATTTTTTAGCTGAAATTGAAAGAAATATTTTTGGTAATTTTAATGTACCTACTAGAGCTGAAGTTATGGAACAAATGATACCTTACATTAAAGCAGAAACAAAAAAAAAAACTAGACTTAATCAGATTATGAGACATACAATAGGTTTATTTCATGGTCAAAAAGGTTCTAGCTACTGGAAAAGATATTTGAGCAATAATATGTGTATTAGAGAAGCTGATTTGCAAAAAGTAAATCACATTATGGATCATGTTAAAAATAATACTGTTATTTCTCCTTTAGGCATATAATTTGTTAGAAAATCTAGATCAAAATCAATTAATTTTCATTGTAACTTTAATGACTGCATCCGCGGTTATAGTAGGTTTTATTGCAGGCCTATTTGGAATTGGCGGGGGCTTAATAATGGTCCCTATTCTTTTTTATGTATTTAGTTTTGTTGGCATTGAACAAGCATTTGTTATGCATTTAGCTTTAGGCACATCTTTTTCAATTATAATACCAACATCAATTATATCAACAATCACACATATGAAATTTAAAGCTGTAGATTTTGGTATTGTAAAAACTTTTGGACTTTTTGTAGTGATTGGTGTGGTGTTCGGAACTATATTTGCTGTTAGTTTAAAGACTTCTAGTTTGGTTTTGCTTTTTTCAATTATGACTATGATTTTTGCAATTTATTTTTTAATAGAAAAGGAAAAAATTAACCCTATACCAAGACAAATAAATTTAATTTATAAAGTTATTTGTGGTTTTCTATCAGGTTTTTTGTCTGCCCCTATGGGAATTGGAGGTGGTGTATTTAATGTCCCAATATTCAAAATATTTGGTTATCCAATAAAAGTTGCCATTGGCAGTTCAGCGGCCATAGGGTTCTTAACCGCTTTAATAGGAGCTATAGGTTTTGCAGTTTCGGGAAAATATCTTAATATTAATGTTCCATTAAGTTTAGGATTTGTAAATATTCCAACATTTTTAATTTTTGTACCGATTACCTCATTTATGGCAAAAATTGGCGCTAAAACGGTACATAAAGTCAATAAAAGATTTCTTGGAAAAATATTTGGAGTTTATCTTTTTATTGTAGCGTGTAGACTATTTTTTGAATATTTAAAGTTTTAATGTAGCTTTTTACAAAATGTAAAATTTATATATGTCAAAATCTAACACTTATAAATCCGGAAGACATTTTTTACAAGTTCCTGGACCGACAAATTTACCTGATCGGATTTTGCGAGCAATGGATCGTCCTGTAATTGATCATCGAGGCTCTCAATTTGCCGAATTATCAAAAAGCATTTTACAAAGAATAAAATTAATATTTAAATCAACAGATCCAGTTATAATTTGGCCTAGCGCTGGGACAGGAGCAATGGAAGCCTCAATAGTAAATACTTTAAACGAAGGAGACAAAGTATTGATGTTTGAAACTGGGCACTTTGCTACAGAATGGTCACAAGCAGCACGAAGATATAATATAAATGTTGATTTTGTTCCAGGTGATTGGCGGCACGGCGCAGATCCAAAGATTGTTGAACAAAAATTACTAGCTGATAAAAAACATGAAATTAAAGCTGTTATGATAACTCATAATGAAACTTCTACTGGAATAATGAGTAGAGTAGAAGAAATAAGAAAAGCAATTGATAGCACAAAACATCCTGCATTATTTATGGTTGATACGATTTCTTCTTTAGGATCTTTTAATTACGATCACCAGAAGTGGAAAGTGGATGTTTCTGTTGGAGGTTCACAGAAAGGATTAATGTTACCTGCTGGACTTTCATTTAATGTTGTCAGTCAAAAAGCATTAGATGCGTATAAAAAGTCAAAACTTCCTAAATCTTATTGGCACTGGGGGCAAATGTTGGAAAATAATAAAAATGGTTTTTATCCATACACACCTGCCGCGACTCTTTTGTATGGATTGAATGAATCGATAGACATGCTGCTGGAAGAAGGTTTAGACAATGTTTTTACTCGACATGCTAGACATGCGGAAGCGACTAGAATAGCAGTTGAAGCCTGGGGATTGGAAATTCTTGCTAAAAATCCTAAGGAACGGTCAAATTCAATAACAGCAATTTTAATTCCAGATGGTTATGATTCGGACAATTTAAGAAAAATAATTTTAGACAATTACGATATGTCTTTAGGAACTGGCTTAGCTAAAGTTAAGGGAAAAGTTTTTCGCATTGGTCATCTTGGAGATTTTAATGACCTTATGCTTGCCGGAACCCTTGCGGGAGTTGAAATGGGTTTAAAACAATCTAAAATACCTTTTAAAAAAGGAGGTATAATGGCAGCGTTAGAATTTCTTTCAAAATAATTTATCGTTATCTTAAATTTTTTGATCATATTCACCAATTTTTCCAGTTTCTTTAAGCAAATTATCAATAAAATTAAATATTTTTTTTTTTCTTTCGTCTGAAGTGGGGCTTTCAGTTACAATTACTAGAGATGGTTTATTAGAAGATGCTCTAATCAAACCCCAAGAACCATCTTGAAAAGAAAACCTTATACCATTTACAGTGAGTGTCTCAGTAATTATCTGGTCATCTATTGTTATTTTTTTTTTTTTAATTTCCTTAATTTGTTTTACTAAACTTTCAACAACTTGATACTTTTCTTCATCCTTGCAAAAAGGAGCCATCGTTGGTGTTTGATAAGTATTGGGTATTTCTTTAATAATTTCATTCATTTTTTTATTATTATTATCTAATAAATTACAAACCTGAATTGCAGAATTAATTCCATCATCATAACCATAGCCCAAGGGTTTATTAAAAAAGAAATGACCACTTTTTTCAAAACCAGCTAATGCTTTTTCTGTGTTAACTTTTCTTTTAATATGAGAATGACCTGTTTTCCAATAAATTGTTTCACATTTATTTTTCAAAAGAATTTTATCTCTCGCATATAAACTGGTTGATTTAACATCAACAATAAATTTTGACCCATTATATTTAGTTGAAAGATTTCTAGCAATTAATAAGCCAATTTTATCTGAAAAAATTTCATTACCTTTATTATCTATTACCCCAAGACGATCTCCATCACCATCAAACCCAAAACCTACATCCGCATTGTTTTCTTTAACAGCTTTACTTATAGCGTTAAGCATTTTTAAATCTTCTGGATTAGGATTGTATTTGGGGAATGTAAAATCTAAATTACAATCTAGTTCTATTACTTCACAACCGATACCTTTTAAAATAATAGGAGCAAATATTCCTGCTGTACCATTTCCACAAGCTACAACAGCTTTGATTTTTTTATTTATTTTATTTTTTTTTATTAAATCTTGTATATAAAGTTGTTGAAAATTATTTATTTTTTTTTCATTTCCAACTCCTTGAATAAACTTTTTATTTAAAGTTAATTCTTTTAATTCTCTCATTTCCTCTGGTCCATGTGTTAAGCCTTTTTCAATCCCCATCTTAATCCCAGTCCACCCATTTTCATTATGACTGGCAGTTACCATTGCAACAGCCTCAGTATTTAAATTGAATTGTCCAAAGTAAACAGTAGGTGACAAAGATAAACCTATATCCTCAACAAAACACCCGGTAGAAATTAATCCTTTTTTTAAAGCTGTTTTTATTTCTTCACTATAAGATCTATAATCATGCCCAACAATTACTCTTGGATTTTTTTTTTTAGTCTTAGCTATTATTTGCGTTCCTAATCCCTTACCTACGTTTTCAACACCCTCTATGTTAATATCTTTTGGATAAATCCATCTAGCGTCGTACTCTCTAAAACCTAAAGGATTTATATGAACTAATTCTTTATTTTTCATTTTTTATCTAATTTTTAAATGAATTTTATATTATAAATTTTACTTGATTTATTTTTATTAATGTTCTATTAATGTTCTATTGATTTAATAATTTATTTAGTATATCAAATCAATATACATACAACATATAGTTGATTTTACATAAAACCTTAACAAAAGCCTTAATTTTATGAACAAAAACCTTTCTTTAGCTATCGAAAAAGCTGTCAGAAACTATCCTTCAAAAAATGGGGTTATGGACACGGATAAAAGACCAGATCTTTTTTCTTTAACACAAGAAACAGAATTATTTCAAAATGAAAAAGGAATAACAATAAAAATAAACAGATCTAGAGATGATAGATTAACCAATTTTGGCAAAGCGACTTTAAGCGATAGATACTTGGGGCTTAATGAGTCTTTCCAAGATTTATTTGCAAGGGTTGCCAGCACATATGCGGATGACAATCTGCATGCTCAAAGAGTTTACAACTACATAAGTGACCTATGGTTTATGCCAGCAACCCCAATTTTATCTAATGGAGGAACTAAAAGAGGCTTGCCGATCTCATGTTTTTTAAATGAAGCGGGGGATAGCCTTGAAGGAATATTGGATTTATGGAGCGAAAATGTTTGGTTGGCCGCAAAAGGAGGTGGTATAGGTAGCTACTGGGGCAACCTAAGATCTATTGGAGAAAAAATTGGAAAGGTTGGCAAAACATCAGGAATAATTCCTTTTATAAAAGTTATGGATTCTTTAACGATGGCAATTAGCCAGGGTTCATTAAGAAGGGGGTCAGCCGCTTGTTATTTACCTATTGATCATCCAGAAATTGAAGAATTTATAGAAATGAGAAGGCCTACAGGAGGGGACCCGAATAGGAAATCACTAAATTTACATCATGGTGTTTTAGTAAGTGATGCTTTTATGCGAGCAGTAGAGATTGATGATCAGTGGGCTTTAAAGAGTCCAAAAAATGGAATAGTTCAATCAACAGTTTCTGCAAGAAATTTATGGATTAGATTACTAACTGCTAGAGTTGAAACTGGTGAACCTTATATTATTTTTATAGACACTGTAAATAGATTGATACCTCAACACCATAAGCTTGCTGGATTAAATGTAAAAACATCAAATTTATGCAGTGAAATTACTTTACCAACCGGAATTGATAAAGAAGGAAAAGATAGAACAGCAGTTTGTTGCTTATCTTCACTTAATCTAGAAAAATATGATGAGTGGAAAGATGATAAAAATTTTATAACAGATGTAATGAGATTTCTTGATAATGTTTTAACTGATTTTATCGAAAAAGCGCCAGACTCATTTAAAGACGCAAAGTATTCTGCAATGAGAGAAAGAAGTGTTGGTCTTGGGGTTATGGGTTTGCATTCTTACTACCAGAAAAATATGATACCTATGGAATCTGTAATGAGTAAAGTATGGAACAAAAAAATATTTAAAAATATCCAGGAAAAAGTTGATAGTGCTTCAAAAATTCTTGCTGAAGAAAAAGGCCCTTGCCCTGATGCAGCCGAATATGGTTTTAACGAAAGATTTTCTAATAAAACAGCTATTGCGCCAACAGCATCAATCTCAATAATTTGTGGTGGAGCATCACCAGGGATAGAACCTATTGCGGCAAATAGCTATACTCACAAAACTCTTTCTGGTTCATACAATGTGAGAAATAAATATTTAGAGAAAATATTAACAAAATATAAAAAAAATAATGAAGAAATTTGGTCTAGTATTACAACAAACCAAGGATCAGTGTCACACTTAGATTTTCTTACAGATCTAGAAAAAGATGTTTTTAAAACAGCATTTGAATTAGATCAAAAATGGATCATAGAATTAGGTGCTGAACGTACACAATATGTTACGCAAGCTCAGTCTATTAATATTTTTTTACCAGCAGATGTTCATAAAAAAGAACTTCATCAAATTCATTTTCAAGCATGGAAAAAAGGTTTAAAAAGTCTTTACTATTGTAGGTCCAAATCAATTCAAAGAGCTGAGAATATTAATAGTGGATCATCAACAGATGTAAGAAAAAATGTTTATTCTGATAACAAAGAAGAAAATGAATATGAGGAATGTCTATCATGTCAGTAGCAAAACTAAAAAAGGAGTCTATACAATCTAATAAAAAAGGATTACTGGTATCAAATCCGGTTTATAAGCCGTTTAGGTATCCTTGGTGCTATGATGCTTGGTTGACACAACAAAGAATTCATTGGTTACCAGAAGAAGTCCCACTAGGAGACGATGTTAGAGACTGGCAAAAAAATTTAAGTCAATCAGAAAAGAATTTGTTAACACAAATTTTTAGATTTTTTACACAAGCTGATGTTGAGGTAAGCAATTGTTATATTCGACACTATATGAATGTTTTTAAACCTACCGAGGTCTTAATGATGATGTCGGCATTTGCTTCTATGGAAACAGTTCACATAGCTGCTTATTCGCATTTATTGGATACAATAGGCATGCCAGAATCTGAATATTCAGCATTCATGAAATATAAAGAAATGAAAGATAAGTATGACTATATGCAAGAATTTAATGTTAAATCTAATCACGACATAGCCAAAACAATAGCGGTCTTCAGCGCTTTTACTGAAGGATTACAATTATTTGCTAGCTTTGCAATATTATTAAACTTTCCTAGACAAAATAAAATGAAAGGAATGGGCCAAATAGTGACGTGGTCTGTTCGCGATGAAACATTGCATTGCAATTCAATGATAAGACTATTTAAAGAATTTGTTAATGAAAATCCTGAAATTTGGACAGCGCAATTAAAAAAAGAAATTTATGAGGCTTGCCGAACTATTATATCACACGAAGACTCATTTATTGATCTTGCGTTTAATATGGGCCCCATTTCTGGGCTCAAAGCACAAGAAGTTAAGGATTATATAAGGTGGATTGGTAATAGGAGATTGATTCAGCTTGGGTTAAAACCAATTTATCAAATTGATAAAAACCCACTAACTTGGCTTGATACTATGCTTAATGCTGTTGAACATATGAATTTTTTTGAAGGTAGAGCGACAGAATATTCAAAAGCATCAACAAAAGGTAATTGGTCTGAGGCTTTTAGCTAATTTAAAATTACCGGTGATTTAGTAGCATTACTTTTCTATAACTGCTTCCTTTATATTTAGAAAGTGGCCTTATCAATTTATTAGAAGCATGTTGTTCCATAATATGTGCTGACCATCCAGTAACTCTCGCAATAACAAATATTGGTGTAAAGAAATCTGTATCAAAACCCATTAGATGGTAAGTTGGCCCAGTAGGAAAGTCTAAATTTGGAAAAATATTTTTTCTTTGAATCATTTCTTTTTCTATAATTTCATAAATTTTATATAATTTTTTATCTTTTTTTAATTTAGAAACTTTTAAAAAGTACTTTTTCATACTTGGAACTCTAGAATCTCCACTTTTATAAACTCTATGTCCAAAACCCATTACTACTTGCTTTTTATTTAAAGTATTTATCAACCAACTTTTTGCTTTATTTGGTGTTTTGATTTTTTTCATCATATTCATAACTTCTTCATTTGCACCACCGTGTAAAGGACCTTTTAAACTAGCAATGGCACCAGTCACCGCTCCATGCATATCAGATAAACTGCTAGTAATAGTTCTGGCGGTAAACGTAGAAACATTAAAACTATGTTCAGCGTACAAAATTAAAGAGACATCAAAAGCTTTAACAATTTCCTTTTGAGGGACTTTGCCAAAACACATATAAAAAAAGTTTTCTGAAAAAGATAAGTTTTTTTTTGGCTTTAAAATTTTTTTGCCTTTTCTAGCTCTAAAAAAGGCTGCAATAGCAGTAGGAGTTTTAGCAAAAATTCTCATTGCCTTTCTCATATTTGCTTCTGGTGAATTATCCGTTGTTTCTTTGTCTTCTAAACCCATAACACTGACAATTGTTCTTGCAACATCCATAGGGTGAGCAGTTTTAGGCATATGCTTGATTATTTCTCTAAGATTTATAGATATATCTCTATTGTTTCTTTCGTCTTTTCTAAATTTATTAAGCTGAATACTATTTGGTAAATTTCCACAAAGTATTAAGTAAGCAACTTCTTCAAAATTGCACATTTCGCATAAATCTTGGACCGCATATCCTCTATATGTAAGAGAATTTATTTCTGGCATTACTTGCGATATGGTTGTTTCATCAA
>QCRZ01000014.1 GCA_003209225.1 Pelagibacteraceae bacterium AG-464-B04 | reverse complement strand
TTATAATGGCAACTCAAAGACCAAGTGTAGATGTAATTACAGGAACAATTAAAGCAAATTTTCCAACAAGAATTTCTTTTCAAGTCAGTTCTAAAATTGATAGCAGAACCATTCTTGGTGAACAAGGAGCTGAACAACTATTAGGAAAGGGGGACATGTTATTTATGTCATCTGCAAATAGAATTATAAGAATTCACTCTCCTTATGTATCTGAAAGCGAAATAGAAAAAATCAATAGTTTTTTAAGATCTCAAGAAGAACCTGATTATATTGATGAAATAATGGGATTTGTTGATGAAAAAAAATACAATCAAAGTTTAAGCGAAAATGAAAAAAAAGATCAACTATATTTAAATGCTATTCAAATAGTAAAATCAGAAGGCAAGGCGTCTGTTTCTTTCTTACAAAGAAAACTGCAGATTGGATATAATAGGGCAGCAAGAATAGTCGAAATGATGGAAGACGAAGGAGTAGTTAGTAAACCCAACCATGTTGGAAAAAGAGAAATACTGTAGGTAAAATTTGCTGAAAAAAAACTTTTTTATTTCTATTATATTTTTAATTTTTTTTATTCAGAATTCATACTCATTTCATAATAAAGAAAAGGTTGCGATTAGTTATATTAAAGAAATTTTAATCAAAACAAATAGTTTGTCTTTTGATTTTAGACAAAAAATAAATGATAAAGTAGAAGTGGGCAGATGTTTAATAAAATATCCAAAATTAATGCATTGCTATTATGATAATAAAGCTGAAAAAGAATTAATTTCTGATGGCTATACTTTTGCAATCTATAAAAAAAAGTATAATAAAATTTATTTATATCCTTTAATTACGCTTACCTTGAATCATTTGCTCAATAAAGAATTTATACTTAAGCAGTTGACACCAGATAATCATAAGCAGCTTAAGATCAAAGACAAAGTTATTGAGTTCGAAGTTTATAATAAAAAACAGAAAATTATTGTTTTGTTTTCCCGACAAACAAAAAATTTATTAGGTTGGAAAACTAATGATATTTTTCAAAATAATGTTGAATTTACAACATATAATGTGAAAAAAAATGTTATGATTAAAAAAGGTAAATTCAAAATTCCTAAAATAAATTAATAATGAAATTTTTATTTTTTATTTTTCATTTTAGATATAGGCAGCGTACTTTAAATAATATTCTCAAAAGAAAAAAGGTAAGAAAATATTTTTTAATAAATTTATCAGGACCATTTTATTCTATGTTTGGCAAAATATTATTATTTTTTAAGCTAGGAAAATTTATTTCGTGTGATGGTGAACCTTTTGTCAAAAAATTAGGAATAAATTTATGGATGGGGGGAACGGATATAAAAATACCAGAAAATTTTAAAGATTATAAAAATAATTGTGTAGTAATGAATAATTTTTTTTTAGGAAAAAAAAATTTAATTCAATTCTACCCAACTTTGATTAAAAAAATTAAATTTTCTAATGAATTTAAAATTGTTTATGTTGCAGAATCTAAACTTGATGATGATGAAATTATTGATAATTTATGGAATAAACAAAAAGATAAATTATTTAAAAAATATTCTTTAATCGATAGCAAAGAATTTTGGGAAGATTTTGTACATCTTGATCTGAACACTCTGCAAACCCACTATATAAAATTAAAAAGTAGATTAAGATATCATTCTATTATTAAACTAAGCGAAAAAATTGGTGAAAGGCTTATTGTTGTAGGCGATAACTGGAAAACAAATGTGAAAAATTCTACTAAAACTAATTTTAATAAAAACTTTATAGAATCTTTGTATAAAGGAAATTTGTGTTTAGATTTTGGATCAAAGTGGGGTGATTTAGCATTATACCCTAGATCTATAGAAATTATTGAAAGTGGAGGAATGCTGTTACAATCTTTACAAAGTGACTCAAAAGATATATTTGGTGATAGTTTCGAAAATATTACTTTTAATTCTTTTGATGATTTAGTAAAAAAAATTGAAATGTTTGATAAAAACCCAAATTATTTAAACATGTACAATAATAGTCTCATAAAAAGATTCGAAAATGATGATTCTAACCATAATACACTAAGTAAGATTTGGGAAATTTCTAAAAGTAGTTACTAATTATATTTAATAATTTTTTATGATAAAAAAGTTTTTAGATTTAGGACAACAACCATTAGCAAATTCATATTTAAAAAAAAAAAATTTATATAAAAAAGAAAAAAAATATCGTCTACAAGTTGGTTTAGATATAGAAAAAAAATTAGTTTCAATTATTAGAACAATACCATCAGGTAAAATGTTTAATGATAATTATCCATACAGATCATCTATTTCAAAAACTATGAATCAGTCATTTGGATATTTTGCAAAAAAAATTAAAAAAAAATTTAAACCTAAATTTATTATAGAAATTGGCAGTAATGATGGTGCCTTTTTAAAATATTTTAATAAAAAAAATATTGTAGGTGTTGAACCTTGTAATAATTTAGCAAAACTAACAACTAGATCAGGCTACAAAACATATTCTGAATTTTGGAATAAAAAACTTGCGAAATTAATAAAAGAAAAATTTTCTTTTTCTGATTTAATATACTCAGCAAATACAATTAGCCATATTAAAGATATGGACACAACACTTAATTCAATAAATCTTGTCTTATCTGATAATGGAGTTGTTATATTAGAAGATCCATCACTGTTAGAATGTTTAAAAATGAACGCTTACGATCAGTTTTATTGTGAACATATTTATGTGTTTTCATTAATATCAATATCAAAAATTATTAAAAAATTTAATCTTGAAGTTTTTCATGTTGAAAAAACAAAAACTCATGGTGGGTCAAATAGATACTATATTAAAAAAATAAAAAATAAGAAATATAAAATAAATAAAAGTGTAAAAAAAATTCTTAAAGAAGAAGTAAATTTTGGTTTAAATAAATTTTCGACTTACTTACAATTTGCAAATAGGGTAAAGAAATCAAAAAAAAGTTTGCTAAAAATTTTAATAAATTGTAAAAATAAAAAATTAAAAGTAATTGGCTATGGAGCAACTGCGAAATCTGTAACTGTACTAAATTTTTGTAAGATAAAAAAAGATTTAATATCTTATTTTTTAGATACAACTCCTGATAAACAAAATAAATATATCCCGGGAGTTCATATTCCAATTATTAAATATAAGGAACCTATCAACAAAAATATTGATGTAGCTTATTTAGGGGCGTGGAATTTTAAAAAAGAAATTTTTATTAAAGAAAAAAATTTTCTTAAAAATAAAGGAAAGTTTTTAACACATGTACCATATCCCAAATTTATTTAATTGACCATTTTTCCAACTTTTTCACCGCCAAATAAATGAAAATGCAAATGAAACACTTCTTGACCTCCGTGTTCTCCTAAATTGACCAAAGATCTATAGCCTTTTCCATTATCAGCTAATGAAATGCCTAATTTTTTTGCAACTAAACTGATTCCTTTGATTAACTCACTTATTTCCTTTTCGGATGCTTTTTCAGAAAAATCATCTAAATCGGTATATTCACCTTTTGGAATTACTAGAGCATGTATTTTTTTTTGTGGTTCAATATCATAAAAGGATAAAACGTATTCATTTTCATAAATTTTTTTACATGGAATTTCACCTCTTAAAATTTTTGCAAATATGTTATTTTTATCGTAAATCATTATTTAATTATCTATTTTTTTTTTCTTCAAAACCAGAGATCCCTTCTCTTTTCTTTAATTCTTCTATAATTTCGTTAAAATTTATTCCAGCAGATTCTAAGGTTACTAATAAATGATAAATAACATCTGCTGCTTCGTGCACTTTATTTTTATTATTTTTTATAGCCCCTTCTAGTTCAGTTAACTCTTCTTTGAGCTTGTCTAAACAATTATCATTGCCTTTAGATAATAAAAAAGATGTATAGGATAATTTAATATCTCCTCCTTTCCTTGATCTAATTTTTTTGACAAGTTTTTCTATAGTGTGTGACATGATTAAATTCTAACAGGTATACCTTTTGAGTCCAAATATTGTTTGGCTTCTAGTATTGAATGTTTTCCAAAATGGAAAATGGAGGCCGCTAAAACAGCATTTGCTTTTCCAATTTTTATGCCTTGATGTAAGTGTTCTAAACTCCCCACACCACCAGATGCAATCACGGGTATATTTATAAGCTTTGATACCTTTTTAGTAAGATCCAGATCATATCCTTTTTTTGTTCCATCTCTATCCATAGAAGTAAGCAATATTTCGCCAGCACCCAAGGATTCGACTTTTTCTACAAATTTCAAAACATCAATTCCTGTAGCTTTTCTCCCACCGTGTGTGAATATTTCCCATTTATTATCTTTGACTTTTTTTGCATCTATCGCAACAACAATACACTGAGAACCAAATTTTTCTGAACTTTCCTTAACTAAATTTTTGTTATTAATTGCTGCAGTATTAATCGAAACTTTGTCAGCGCCAGCAAGCAATAAATTTCTAATATCTTGAATAGTTCTTACCCCTCCACCTACTGTTAATGGTATAAAACATTTTTCTGCAGTTTTTTTAACTGTGTCTAATATAATGTTTCTATTTTCATTTGAGGCAGTAATATCTAAAAAACATATTTCATCTGCTCCTTGTTCGTCGTATATTTTAGCTTGCTCAACAGGGTCCCCCGCGTCAACCAAATCAACAAAATTAATTCCCTTAACTATTCTTCCATTTTTTACGTCTAAGCATGGTATAATTCTGTGTTTAAGCATTTTAAATTAGTTTAACTAAATCACTTGTTTTTATATCACCATCATAAATAGATTTTCCTACTATTATTCCTTCAATATTTTGATTATCTAATGATTTTATTTTCTTAATATCGTCTATAGATGAAACCCCTCCAGAAATAACAATTGGAATTTTTATTTTATTAGATAATTCAATTGTATCTTTAATATTTGGGCCTTCTTTTGTGCCATCTTTATTTATATCGGTATAAATAATTCTTGAAACTCCAAAATCTTTGATTTGTTTTATAAAATCTATTGCAGAAATATTGGTTTTTTTTGTCCATCCATATAGTTCGATCAAGCCATCTCTTACATCCAAAGCAATAGCAATTTTATTTTCAAATTTTTTACAAGCTTTTTTTAATAAATCTAAATTTTCTACTGCTGCTGTGCCCATGACCACTTTGTTTGCTCCAGCTTCTAACCAATTAGCAATACTATCT
Organism: Pelagibacteraceae bacterium AG-464-B04; assembly: GCA_003209225.1. Lineage (GTDB taxonomy): Bacteria > Pseudomonadota > Alphaproteobacteria > Pelagibacterales > Pelagibacteraceae > AAA240-E13. The sequence continues at coordinate 18,088 of QCRZ01000014.1, read as the reverse complement.
ATATTTCTTATACCTCCTCCTATTTGAACTCTCAATTTAATTTTTTTAATTATTTCATTAATTGTATAAGAGTTTTTAGACTGACCGCGAAGAGCTCCGTCTAAATCAACAATATGAATATCTTTAAAACCATTGTTAAAAAAAATATTAGCTTGATCAATTGGTGATTTGTCATAAAAGGTAATTTTTTTAAAATCACCTTTTAAAAGTCTTACACACTTTCCGTCTTTAATATCAATAGCTGGAAATATAATCATTTAGAATTTCCAATCTAAAAAATTTTTTAAAAGCTTTAATCCATTTTTTTGACTTTTTTCTGGATGGAACTGAGTTCCAAAAATATTATCCTTAGCGATAGCTGCGATAATTGAATTTCCATAATTTGTTGTGGCAACTATACAATCTTTTTGTTTTGTTAAAAATTCATAACTATGAACAAAATACATATGAGATTTGTTTTCAATTCCAGAAAATAACATATAGTCTTTTTTAAATTCAATTTGATTCCAGCCCATGTGTGGAAGTTTCAATGTTTTATTAATATTGTTTATTTTTTTAACAACTCCATCTATCCAACCAAAACCTATTGTTTCTTTTGACTCATATCCAACTTTTGCAAACAATTGCATGCCAACGCATATTCCAAAAATTGGTTTTTTTTTGAATAAAACAAAATCATTCAATGCATCTATCAATCCATTAATTTTTTTTATTCCTAAATAACAATCTCTAAATGATCCTTGTCCTGGAAGAATTATTTTATCTGATTTTTTAATTACGGATGGATCAGAAGTTACAACTATTTTCAAATTTTTATTCGCAGCTTCAAGCGCCTTAGCCGCTGACCTTATATTGCCAGAACCATAGTCAACTATTGCGATCGGCATTATTAATTTTATAAAACACCCTTGGTTGAAGGAACCTTGTTTTTAATTCTTTTATCAATCTCCAGTGCGCCACGTAAGGATCGTGCCAAACCCTTGAAGCAAGATTCAATTATATGGTGACTATTATCACCATAAATATTTTCAACATGCAGGGTAACTCCTGCTGACTGTGAAAAAGCTTGAAACCATTCCTTAAATAGTTCGGTATCCATTTCTCCTAACTTTTCTACTTTCAATTTTACCTTCCACACCAAGTATGGTCTATTGGAAACATCAATAGATACTCTTGTTAAAGTTTCATCCATCGGTATTAGGGAATGACAATATCTTTTTATTCCTTTGGATGAACGAATAGCTTTTTTTAGACACTCCCCTAAAGCTATGCCTGTATCTTCTGTTGTATGATGAAGATCAATATGTGTATCACCCTTGGCTTTTAAAATAATATCAATTAAAGAGTGCTTGGAAAGTTGTTCTAACATGTGATTTAAAAAACCAATCCCAGTATCAATTTTGTACTTTCCTACCCCATCAACATTCGTTTCAACATTAATTTTAGTTTCTTTAGTTTCCCTTGTTATTTTAGCTTTTCTAGGCATTTTAATTTTGAATAAGGTATATAATTAAATAAATACTATATCAATATCAGTAAAAAATACTCTTGAACAAATAAAATAAGTATCCACATATCAATAACTATGGACGAAACTCAAAATTGGCATGGAACTACAATAGTCCTTATAAGAAAAGGCAAAGAGGTAGTAGTTGCGGGAGATGGTCAAGTAAGTTTAGGTAATACAGTAATTAAAAGCACTGCGAAGAAAGTTAGAAAAATTGAAAAAAGAAACGTAATAGCAGGATTTGCTGGATCTACTGCTGACGCATTAACTTTATTCGAAAGACTTGAAGCAAAATTAGAAAAGCATGCTGGAAATTTGACAAGAGCTGCTGTTGAATTAGCCAAAGATTGGAGAACTGACAAATATTTAAGAAGATTAGAAGCATTAATGGCAATAGCTGACAAAGAAAAAAGCTTTATTATTTCTGGCACTGGTGATGTATTAGAGCCTGAAGATGGAATAATTGGAATAGGGTCAGGTGGTAATTTTGCTTTAGCTGCAGCAAAAGTATTGATGGAATCAAAGTTGACAGCAGAAGAAATTGCAAAAAAGGCAATAACAGTTGCTTCGGAAATTTGCGTGTATACAAATACCAATATTACAATTGAAAAAATTTAATGAAAAAATCAAATATTACAAATTTAATACCAAAAGAAGTGAAAGGGAAAAAAGAACATAGCTCTAATGTAAGTTCTTTATCACCTAGAGAAATAGTATCTGAGTTAGATAGATATGTGGTGGGACAGAACCAGGCAAAAAGAGCAGTTGCAATAGCTTTACGAAATAGATGGAGAAGACAAGCTTTAACGGATGAAATGAAAGATGAAGTGCTGCCAAAAAATATATTAATGATAGGACCTACCGGGGTTGGCAAAACAGAAATTTCTAGAAGATTATCAAAATTAGCTGAGGCTCCTTTTATTAAAGTTGAAGCAACGAGGTTTACTGAAGTTGGATATGTAGGTAGAGACGTAGAACAAATTATTAGAGATTTGCTTGAGATAGCAATTGCAATGGAAAAAGTTAAAAAAAGAAAAGAAGTTTTTACTAAAGCACAACAAGCAGCTGAAGAAAGAGTTTTGGAAGCTATGGTTGGTAATAAAGCTAGCGTTGCAACTCGAGAAAGTTTTAGAAAAAGACTGAGAAGCGGTGACTTAGATAACAATGAAATTGAAATTGATATTCATGATAGCCCTTCGATGCCAAGCTTCGAAATACCAGGTATGCCGGGAGCTAATATTGGAATGATAAATGTTAGTGAAATGCTTGGAAAATCGATGGGAAATAAACCAAAAAAGAAAAAGGTGACTGTAAAAGAGTCACACGAAATTTTACTTGCGGAAGAATCTGATAAATTAATTGAACAAGATAAAATTATTAAGTCAGCAAAAATTTCTGCAGAAAACAATGGAATAGTTTTTTTAGATGAAATTGATAAGGTTTCAGCGAGAGGTGATAGAATTGGAGGAGATGTATCGAGAGAAGGCGTACAAAGAGATTTATTGCCCCTGATCGAAGGAACAACGGTTAGCACAAAGTATGGGACTATTAAAACTGATCATATCCTTTTTATTGCCTCTGGGGCTTTTCAATTAGCAAAACCATCAGATCTGTTACCCGAACTTCAAGGAAGGCTGCCGATAAGAGTAGAATTAAATGCTTTAACAAGCAAAGATTTTAAAAAAATTTTAAAAGAACCTGACAATAGTTTAATTAAGCAATATAAAGCTCTTTTAAAAACAGAAAATGTCGATCTTGAATTTACAGATGATGGGATAGAAAATATCGCTGATATGGCTACAGAAATTAATTCTAGTGTTGAAAATATAGGGGCAAGACGTCTACACACTATTATAGAAAAAGTTCTTGATGATATAAGTTTTACCGCTACCGATAGAGGTGGGGAAAAGATAATAATTGACAAAAAATTTGTCCAAAAAAATCTTGGTGAACTTGTTAAAGATACAGATTTATCAAAATTTATTTTATAAATTTTTCAAAAATATATAAAAGGCTCCTTCACCACCATCTTTGATTTCAGCTTTTGATATTTTTTTGATTTTATTTTTAATATCTCGATTGTTTTTAATATATTCTGGAACAGAATTTTTTAAAATACTCAAATCTTTTGATATATATGGGTTTTGAATTGTTTTAGACCTCAAACCTTTTCCTGTAATCACTATAATCTTTTGAACCCCTTCTTCAAAATACTTATTTATAAGTATTTTAATTTTCTTATTGGCCTCATCTAAGGAACATCCATGTAAATCAATTTTTTTAACTTTTTGAACAATGTTATTCTTTCGATCAATATAAAAATCTTTGTTTTCAACAGGTTCTTTGCTTGAAATAAATTTTTCCCAAGCTATGAGATCATCTGGTGTAGGTTTTTTGTTCAAATCAAACTTGGGTTTCTACTAAATACCAATTTGGATTTCTGCTCCACATATTCTTAGAAAATTTCCACACATCGTTTACAGTCTTAATAACATCTGGATTGCCTTCAATAACTTTATCGTTTTTGTCTTTTTTGCAAGTAATGATTTCACTTACAAAATTAACTGTAAAAGTATAGATATTATCATTTTTTTCAAAATTCTTAATTACAGCAGACTTAACTCCAACGAAAGTTAATTCTGATTTTATATTTTTTTTTTGCCACTGATCTATTGCATCAGAAAAATTTTGATATATTTTTTTATTTAAAAGAGGTTTCAATGCACTTTTATCTCCTTTTGCAAAAGAAGTTATTATCATTTCATAAGCTGCCTTGGCACCTTTAATGAATTGTTCTTTAGCTTTATCATCAAGTTTTCCAGAACTAAGGTTAACAACTTTTTCGTTATTCGTTTCTTTGGCTTCTTTTTTATTAAATAGGTCATTGTAGTTCTTTTTTTCATGTCCGGTTCTACGTCCAAGCGTACCTCTCAAACGCAATATAATAAATCCCGCTATCATAGCTAACAAGATTATGTCTAGATATTCAAAGCTATTATGCATATATTTTTGTAACTTTTTATTTTATTTAGTATAATCATTTATTTCAACCTACAAAATATATATTCTAAGACAAATGAACACACTTTTACTATTCATAATAGGAATTCCACTAGTTGAAATTTATTTGTTTATTAAAATTGGGTCTGCGATTGGAGCATTTAATACTATAGCACTTATAATAATTACTGCGCTAACAGGAATTATTTATGCAAGGCATGAAGGATTTAATGCATTACGATCGGGTTTTTCTCAATTGGTAAGAAACGAAATACCAATTTATGAAATTGCATCAGGAGCAGCAATAGCTTTTGCTGCATTTCTTTTAATTATTCCAGGATTTGCTACAGACTTTTTAGGTTTCTTGTTAATTATACCTTTAACAAGAAAAATAATCATAGGAAGATTTACGAAAAAATCTAATTTATATAAAAAAACAAAAAAAGAAGATTATATAGAAGGTCAGTACGAAGATGAGGAAGACAAATTAAAATGAAAAATGGTTATGAGATACTTGCAGAATTTGCAAAAGATATTTCACACGAAACGCCTGACATCGAAGCATATCTGCGAACAAAAGAAAATATTGCAAATTATAAATTAAATTTAGATATTAAAAGTAGACCTCTCAAAAATGAAATTATAGAAGTTAATATTGTTTTGAAACTCCAAGAAAATAATTTGGAAGAAAAAAGATCTAATTTCGAAATCACTTATACAGTTGTAGCTAGAGTTGACAAAGGAATAACTGAAAAAAAAAAAATTGAAAAAATTGTTTTGGTTACACTGCCAAATGAAGTTTACCCAAGATTAGAAGATTTATTTATATCCTCAATAAAAAAATCTGGCTTTACAAATATTAACGTATTTAAAAAAGTAGATTTTGAAAAACTTTATCAAGCAAACCAACCAAAATAATGTTTTGTTTAATTAAAAAAAATTTTTTTTAAGTTCGTTTTTTAAAAAATTTTTGTGTAAATTTATTTCTTCGGAAGTTGGTTTAATAATTTTTTTTGAATAATTATAGTTTTTTGATATATTGGTAGTCTCTATTTCATTATATATTTTAAAATTTAAAGTAGGTTCTTTTTGATCTATTAAATTAACATAAACTTGGGACAACAATTCACAATCTATTAAGGCATTATGTTTTTCTCTTTTTGAATTATCGATTCCAAATTTTTTACACAAAGAATCTAAGTTGATAGGGGACCCAGGAAATTTTACTCTTGCTAATTCTAAAGTATCTATGATTCTATCTTTTTTAATTTCCTCTTTACCAATTAATTTTAGTTCATTATTTATATGAGACAGATCGAAATCTGCATTGTGAATAATTAATTTTTTATCAATAATAAATTTTAAAAAATCGTCTGCTATTTCTGAAAATTTTTTTTTATTCGATAAAAATTCGTCAGTATAACCATGAACTTTCAAAGCATCTTGGGATACTTTTCTCTCGGGGTTCAGTAAGCAGTGGAAAAGATTTTTGGTTGGCATCTGATTGTGCAATTCCACACAGCCAATTTCTACTATTCTATGTCCATCTTTAACGGAAAGACCAGTTGTTTCTGTATCTAAAACAATTTCAATCATTTTGTAATATTTTTCTCAATATCTTTTTAACATCTTTTTTAATGAAATTGCTTTTAAAATTATTTTTTATTACAAAGTTTGATTGTCTTTTTTTAAATTCCACAGGGAGTTGAAGTTTTTTAAATATTTTTAATGTATTTAAATTAAAATTTAATTTTTTTTTTAATCTTTTATTAATTTCTTTTTTAGAAGCTTCTACAAATATTAAAATATCATTTTTCTTATTCAATTTATTTTCAACTAATAAAGGAACATCTAAAATTATAATTTTTTTCCTTTTATTTTTTTTAATAAAATTATTCATATTTATTTTAACTTCTGGATGTATAATTTTTACAATTTTTTTTAAATTTTTTTTATCATCCAAAATAGCTTTGGAAATTTGTATTTTTTTTATAGGAAAAGACGTTATATATTTAGGAAGCGCTTTGTTCAAATTCTTATAACACTTTTTATTTTTTTTATATAATCTAGCAACTTCATGATCTGCATTAAAAACTGGATAACCAAATAATCTAGCTACATAACTTTTACCGGAACCAATGTCTCCCAAAATACCAACTCTAATCATTCGTCTAATAATTTGATTGTTTCGTTGTCAATTTTTGACAAAATGTTATGCCATATTTTAAACGCTGATTGAGCTTGGTAAATAAACATCATTTTTCCATTTGCTATTTGATTTCCAAACTGCTTGGCTTTTAAAAGAAAGTTTGTTTGACTTGGATTGTAAATAACATCATAAAATAATTTATTTGGGCCAATATCAGCGTAATCTAATTTTATTTCATCATCAATTTTTAAACCTAAGCTTGTAGCATTAATTATCATATTAAAATCGGGAGTTTCACCCCAATCAATGATCTCTAGGTTCGAATAAATTTTTTTTAAATTTTCAGCTTTTTTTTTTGTTCTGTTGCTCAAACTAATTTTTGCCGCTCCTAATTTTTTTAAAGTCAAAATAATAGAAGGCACAACACCTCCCGCTCCTAAAATAAAAATTTTCTTATTTTTAACATCATAATTAATGTGTTTTAGTGCAAGCTCAAATCCTATTATATCAGTGTTATCTCCAATAATTTTATTATTTTTTTTAAAAACTGTGTTCACGGATTGGGTTTGAGCAGCAAGAGCGGTTAGTTGATCAACAAAGGGTATGACCGTTTTTTTAAACGGAACTGTTACATTTATTCCATCTATTTTTTCTTTTTTTATTTCGATTATTATTCCCTCAATATCAATTTCTTTAAGCAGTTTTTTTTCGTACATGGCATCAATATTATTCTGTTTGATCCAATGATTATGCAGTTTTGGTGACAAAGAATGCTCAATTGGATTTCCTATAACGAGGTATTTTTTCATCTAAATTATTAATTCACTGCAACCAAAATTAATTCAATCATAATTGCTTAGATATTCCTTTATTTGTTTAACCGGCAAGCCCATGATAGTTTCTTTGTCTCCTTCTATTTTTGAAAACAAAGATCTACCCTCGGCTTCGATTTGATAAACGTTATATGCATATAACTCTTTGTCTTTTATTTTTGACAAATATAATATTAATTCTTCTTCGCTCATATTTTTCATTGTAAGGCAAGCTTTATCCGTATGATTCCATATCATCGAACCATTTCTTGATATGCAAGCAGAGCTGATCAGATGATGCTCCTTGCCATTTAGTTCTTTCAAAATATTTAAAGCTTCTTCTCTGTTCAATGGTTTTGAAATTAATTTTCCACCCAAATCTATGATGCTGTCAGCTCCTAGTACAAGTTGATTTGGTTTTTTTTGACTAATTTTATTTGCTTTTAATTCTGCTAGATTTTTTGAAATCATTTCTGGTGTTTTTTTTTCTTTTTTTAAAGATTCCTTAAAAAAGTCCTCATCTATGCCAGGCGCTATAACTTCACATTTAATATTATTTTCTTCTAATATTTTTTTTCTTACTTCGCTTTTTGAAGCTAAAATTATATTTTTTATCATTTTGATTTAGTAATTTCATAAATTTTTAGTACGGACGCCGCCGTTTCTTCCACTGATTTTCTTGTAACGTCTATTATGGGCCAACTATATTTTTTAAAAATATTTTTTGCCATCTCTACTTCTATTTTTATTTTATCATAATCGATATATGAACTTGATCTTTCTTCGTTCATGGATGCCATTCTATTTTTTCTTACGTCCAACAACCTTGCTTCTTCTATAATTAATCCTATGACACAAGATATTCGAGGGTTTTCTGTTAATTTTTTTGGAAGAGAATTTTTGTTAATGATTGGTATATTGCATGTCTTGTATCCTCTGTTTGCCAAATATATTGATGTAGGTGTTTTGCTTGTTCTGCTAATTCCTAATAGAACAATGTCGGATTTTTCCAAATCATTTACTATTTTTCCATCGTCATGGCTCATTGTAAATTGTATTGCCTCGATTCTTTTATAGTATTCTTCATCCAAAACATGTTGTCCGCTAGGTATGTGGGATGCTTTTTTATTTAACAGCTTGGAAAAGTTTATTATTAAATCTCCAAGCGCCCCGAAACACGGAATGTTTTTTTCTTGGCTTTTTTCTTCTAAAAATTTTGCAAGCTTAATATCTACTATTGTGTATAAAATTATTGAATTTTTGTTTTTTTTCCCTGTATCTAAAATTTTTAAAATTTGATTTTGGGTCCTGGTAAATGAATATTGATAGGATTTATATTCAAAATTAGAAAATTGTGCTTGCAGTGCAAGAAATATTCTATCGAGGGTCTCTCCCGTAGAATCCGAAACCAAGTATATTTCGTATACATTGCTCATTTATTAAATGTGAATAACTTTTACAATATACTAATATTTAGCACTTAGGTTGTTAAATTAAATGTTTTATTTATTTTTAAATACAATTATTAACAAAATGTTTTTGTGAATAAAAATGACATTTTATTATGTTAACAAATAATAATTGTCTAATATTCTATAAAAATAAAGATTTATTTAAATTTAAACTGTTAATATAATTTAAATAAATTGTTAAAAACAACTTATTAGATTTATCTACAGGGTATTATACTACTAATATACTTAACTAATACTATTAATGAGAAGATTAAATAACTGTATAGAGGGTAAAAAATACGATGGATATCCAATTTGGTTTATGCGCCAAGCTGGAAGATATTTACCTGAATTTAGAAAAATTAGAAGAAATAATCCAAATTTTGTAAATTTGTGTTTAAATGAAAATTTAAGCTCAGAAATATCACTTCAGCCATTAAAAAGATATGATCTTGATGCTGCGATAATTTTCTCTGATATTTTAATGATCCCTTATGGTTTGGGACAAGGTTTAGAATTTAAAAAAAATTTTGGTCCTAAATTAAATAATTTAAATTTAAATAATATTTTAAATTTGGATAAAAGTGTTTTTATAAAAAACGTTAACCCCATATATAATGCTATAAAAATATTAAATAAAAAAATTAATAAAAAAAAAAGTTTAATTGGTTTTGCCGGTTCACCCTGGACATTGTTGGTTTATATGCTTAACAAAGAATCTCCAAAAAATAACATTAATGTAAACAAAATAACAAAAGATAAACATTTAATAAAAAAACTTTTAAAGAAATTAGAAGAAATTATATGCACACACTTGGAAAAACAGATCGAATCTGGAGCTAACGTAATTCAATTATTTGATTCTTGGGCCGGTATATTACCCAAGAAAGACTTATACGAGTATTGTTATATCCCTAACCTAAAAATTGTAGAATATATAAAATCAAAAAAAGTTCCAATTATTTGTTTTCCAAGAGGAATTGGGAAAAACTATATTGATTTTTGTTCTTTTGTAAAACCCAACTGTATTAGTATAGATTATGACATAAACCCAAAAAAAATAAAAAAAGAACTTGGGGGTATAGCAATACAGGGGGGCATGGATCCAAAAAAGCTATTGCTAGACAAAAGTATTATAAAAAAAACAGTAGAAAAATATTTAGATATTTTTAGTGATTATCCGTATGTTTTTAATCTTGGACACGGAGTATTACCCAACACAAACCCAGAAACAATTGATTATGTAATTAAAATAATAAGAGAGAGAAAAAAATAATATGAAAAAAGCTGTTATTTTGTTCAATCTGGGTGGGCCTGACAAAACAAGTAGTGTTGAGCCGTTTCTTTTTAATCTATTCAATGATCCAGCAATAATCAGCATTCCTTCTTTTTTAAGGTATCCATTGGCGAAATTTATATCAAAGAAGAGAGCCCCTATAGCAAAAAATATTTATAAAGAAATTGGAAACAAATCCCCAATTCTTGAATTAACCCAGGAGCAGGCAAGAAGTTTAGAAAATAATTTGATAGAAAAAGGTGATTATAAATGTTTTGTTGTAATGAGGTGTTGGCATCCTCGTGCCTCAGATGTAATTAAAAAAGTCAAAGAATATAATCCTGAAGAAATAATACTTTTACCACTTTATCCTCAATATTCTGCTTCGACTTCCGGGTCTTCCATTGGTGAATGGAACAACCTATGCAAAAAAGAAAATTATAATATTAAAACTAAAATTATTTGTTGTTATCCCACGGAAAACAATTTTGTTGAATCTCACGTTAATCTAATTAGAAAAACACTAAAAACCGTAGAAAATAATAATTTTAAATTACTTTTCTCCGCGCATGGTTTGCCTGAGATTAAAATAAAAAAAGGCGATCCCTACCAATGGCACGTTGAAGAAACTGTTAAAGAAATTATGTTCAAATTAAAATCTGAAAATCTAGATTATGTAATAAGTTATCAAAGTCGAGTTGGACCCCTAAAATGGATTGGACCATCCACCGACGCAGAAATTATTAAATACTCCAAAGAAAAAAGAGGAATAGTTATAGTGCCTGTAGCCTTTGTTTCGGAGCACTCGGAAACATTGGTAGAATTAGATATAGAATACAAAAAATTAGCCGAAAAAAATGGTTGCAGTTTTTATAAAAGAGTACCAGCATTAGGAATAGAAGAGAATTTTATTAAAGCTCTTACAGAGCTCGTTTTAAAACAAGAAACAAGGGGTAATTTTGTTTCATCAATAATGTGTCCTGATAAATATATAAAATGTCCATGCTTAGCAATAAAGTAAAAAAACTATCACTATGAAAATAAAACCTGTAATTTGCTATCCTAATGAAAAGTTAAAATCCACTAACTTAGCAATTTATCAAGAAGCCAGAAAACATCTTAAAATTATAAATGAAGTTATTATTCCCCCAAGAGATGCCGAATGTTTTAAAGTAGAAGCAGGTCAATTTTTTCGAATAGAAAATATTGAAGGCCCCCAAGTAGGAGATTTAAATCTTTTTAATTCTAATAATTTAGATGAAAAATTTTACTCTGGCAAAACTAGAGCATTACATGGAACGCATCTTTCTACTGGTGATAAAATGTGGAGTTGTTTCCCGTATTTACGTCCTCTCGCAATGATCACAAAAGATACACTTGATTGGTACGGAATTGATGATGAGGGAGGTTCGGTTCATGATGTAATTGGAACACGATGTGATCCTTATACAGCAAAACTGCTTGACGGAAATGATTATCATTATTGCTGCCATTCAAATTTAATAAGAGCTTTAGTAAAAGAGAAAGGCATTAAAGTAAGCGAAGCCGAAAAATTTATTCACGATGTTTTGAATGTTTTTATGTGTACTGGATTTACCAAAGATACTCATCAATATTTTATGAAGGCAAGCCCAACAAAAGCAGGTGATTATATTGAATTTTTTGCTGAAATAAATTTGCTTGGAGTTTTGTCTTCTTGTCCTGGTGGTGATTGTGGATCCGAACATTCTTCGAACAAGGCAAAATGTTATCCATTAAAAGTTACAATTTTTTCTACGGATAAAGGGAATCTTAAAGGGTGGTCATCACCCTTAGTATCCGCTTATAATAGAAAACATGGTTTGTAAAAATGAACACATATTTATTATTTAAATCAATTCACTTGATCGCTGTTATTTCTTGGATGGCAGGCTTGTTATATTTGCCACGACTGTTTGTTTACCATGTTGAAAAAAAGAGAAATAAAGAAATTTCAAAAACTTTTAAAACTATGGAAAAACGTCTGATGCTATACATTATGAACCCAGCAATGATTTTTTCTTGGGTTTTTGGAGTATTATTGTTCTTATCTAATGATTCCGAAATATATTTTGAATTATGGATAAAGTTAAAGTTTTTATTAGTAGTACTTTTGACAATTTATCATTTTATTTTAGGCTATTATTTAAGCAAACTTGCAAAAGGTAATAACAAAAAAAGTGCTAAATTTTTTAGAATTATTAACGAAATACCCACAGTTTTATTGATTTTTATCATTTTCGTTATAATTTATAAACCTTTGTAGGCTTGAAATTTTGGTAAATACTAACTATATTATCTTCATCATTTCTCAAAGACAATCAACCCAACAAAATGAATATACAAGATCTTAAAAAAACAGGTTCCGAAGAGCTTATTTCAAAGGCAGAAAAGCTTGGAATAGAAAATCCAAGCACGCTAAGAAAACAAGAAATAATATTTTCAATTTTAAAAAAGCTTGCAGAAAACAATGAGGAGATAACAGCAGGAGGAGTCCTGGAAGTCTTGCAAGATGGTTTTGGTTTCCTTAGGGCTATTGAGTCTAATTATTTACCTGGCCCTGACGATATTTACGTGAGTCCAAGCCAAATTAGAAAATTTGGTTTGAGAACCGGAGATTCGGTTGATGGTCAAATCAGAGCCCCAAGAAATGGAGAAAGATATTTTGCTCTACTCAAGGTCGGACAAATAAATTTTGAAAGCCCTGAAAAAGGAAGAAATAAAATTGCTTTTGATAATTTAACACCCCTCTATCCAGACGAACAACTAAAAATGGAGGTCGAAAAAATAAAATCAGAAAAGAATCCTGATCTAACACAAAGAATTATTGACCTAATCTCCCCTATTGGGAAAGGTCAGAGATCTTTAGTTATATCACCACCAAAGGCTGGAAAAACAATAATGTTACAAAATATTGCTCAATCAATAGCAGCAAATTATCCAGAATGTTATCTTATGGTTTTGTTAATCGACGAAAGACCAGAAGAAGTAACAGACATGCAAAGAACTGTAAAAGGTGAAGTTATTAGTTCAACTTTTGATGAACCTGCTTCAAGACATGTAGCTATTGCAGAAATTGTTATCGAAAAAGCTAAGAGATTGGTGGAACATAAAAATGATGTAATAATTTTATTAGATTCAATAACAAGACTTGGAAGAGCATACAATGCTGTTGTTCCAAGTTCAGGAAAAGTTTTAACCGGAGGTGTTGATGCTAACGCGCTTCAAAGACCAAAAAGATTTTTTGGTGCAGCTAGAAATGTAGAGGAGGGTGGTTCATTAACAATTATATCAACCGCTTTAGTTGATACCGGTAGCAGAATGGACGAGGTAATCTTTGAAGAATTTAAAGGAACTGGTAATAGTGAAATAATTATGGACAGAAAAGTATCCGACAAAAGAATTTATCCTGCCGTTGATATCACAAGGTCTGGAACTAGAAGAGAGGAACTTATTTTTGATAAAGGGGATCTTCAAAAAATGAATGTTCTAAGAAGAATAATTAGTTCTATGGGAACAATGGATGCAATAGAGTTTTTAATTTCTAAGTTAAAAGCAACTAAAAATAATGCTGAATTTTTTAGTTCGATGAATAAACCTAGTTAATTTTTAGCATAGTATAAATAAATCATTAAAATACACCATTTTAAAAAAAAATTAATTATATCTTTTTTGTATTTAATTCTATAAATTTAATTCAATGATAGAAAAATTTAACGGTATAATTTATTTAGTAATTTTCATAATTCATTTTTTGGGCTTCGGAGTTTATGCTTATCAAATGATAATTAATAACAAAAATTTTAGAGCTAAATTTGAAATGGACGAAACAGCAACACCTATAATGCGAATGATAGGTGCTTCGTTTCTTGGAGCATTATTAATGGCTCTTTACATTATGTTCATTAGACCTGGAGGAGTAGAAGGTACTTGGGCATTTTTTAATTTAATTTTTGTACAAAATCTTTGTATCTTCATTGTAAATACTTACTCAATTAAAATTGACAAGACAGGAATAAAAAATGATTCAAATGAAGGGGTTATTGCACCACTGGTTTTTACAATTTTAAGCGCTATTCTTTGTTACGGTCTTGCAGATAAGATCTATAGTTAAATTAACAAAATAACAAAATAAGATGCCGTTTAAACATTACCCACAGATAAGTAAGGAAGACATTCCCTCAATGAACGTTGAAAATGTCAAAGCTTATCTCAAAGATTTTTCAATATCTGAGGATAAAGAAAAACCAATGACAAGTGGATTGTTTAGATTAAAAGCTGGTGAGTCACTTAAATATACTTACACCTATCACGAAATGAAATTCATAGTGGATGGAAGTTTTACAATTGAAGACGAAACTGGACAAAAAGTTGAAGCAAAACCTGGAGATCTTTTCTATTTCCCAAAAGGTACTGCTGTGACTTTTACTACTTCAGATTTTGGTTTGGGTTTCTTTTGTGGACAACGTGGTGAAGGTGAAGCGTAAAATATAAAAATAAAAATAGAGGAGATAAATATGGAAAAAGAAATGCTTGCAATAGCAAAATTTAAATCTGGTGAAGGAAAATTTGAAAAATTCATGGGATGGATGCAATCAGATGAAGGAATGGGAGTAAGGAAAACTATTGCTCATGTTGAAAAAACAGTTCCGGCAATAGCGCCCGATAAAAGTTATGTTATGTTTAAAGTCTCAGTTCATAATGAAGAAGAAATGAAGAAGTTCGCTACTGGTAATAACCCAATCGCAAAACCTATTTTTGATGAATGTGTTGAAAGTGTTCAAATGTGGGAATTGAACAAAGTTAATCTATAAAGATTAATAAAAAGGAGGAAATATGAGTTCAGAGTCAAAGAGTTTTAGTAAACCAGACCAAGAGTTTACACAGTTTAATAATGCACACATGGTACACGTAAATGTTGGTGGTCAAAGAGTTATAAAAATAACATTAAAGCCAGGGTGGAAATGGTCCAATGATGTTAAGCCACAAATTGGTACAGACAGCTGCCAGGCAACACATACTGGAGTTATTATGTCTGGTAAAATTTGTGCAACAATGGATGACGGTACTGAAATAAAATATTCTGCTGGAGATGCATACCATATTTCACCTGGACATGATGCGTGGGTTGAAGGTGACGATCAAGTAACTGCATATGAATTTGGTGGAATGTGGGGAGAATAAAAAAATAAAAATTTAATAAAACAACTAAAATAGAAAGGAAAAAATATGTCAATAATAGAAAAAATGTCAAAAATAGTAAACGATGGAGACGTGGCTGCAGGAGAAAAGTTGATACATGATGATTATCAATTTTTAATGCACGCATCTGGAAAAAAACTAGGTAAACAAGATATTTTAAAATGGTTAGGCATGAAAGATGTCCAAATGGAAAAAGTTAGAGTGCTTTTTGAAAATGATGAAGTTGGATTCGGGCATGCTTTTACAAGTTATAAAGATGGAAATAAAGAAGCTGTTATGACTTACTACAAATATAAAGATGGAAAAGTTATTAACATGGAAACTGGTGCTACTAAAATTCCAAAATAAATAAAAAATCATATCCAATTTTAATTAATGTTTTCAAAAAAAAATTCAAAACTATTATTTATTGTAATTATGGGTGTAGGAATGAGTTTTTTAATGACCTTGATAATTACATTTATTAATACCGGTTATGATGCTGAATATATTAATAGGTTTTTAAAAGCATGGTCTATTAGTCTGCCAGTAGCTTTGATAGCCACATCCATTATGGCTCCTGTAGCACAAAAATTTGTAGATAAAATTACTAAATAATAAAATTTAATGAAAAAAATTATTTAAATGAGCAATATAACAGCTTATATAATTTTAATAGTTGCAGTTGTTCTAGGTACTGCCGCAAATGGTTTTGCTAAAGGTTCTCAAGGTTTTACATTATTAATACCAAGTATTCTAACAGCAATAACTATTGTTGGGTGCATGTACACTTTATCACTAGTGATGAAAACAATACCCGTGGGTATCACTTATGCTTCGTTTGCGGGATTATGCATTATTGCAACTTCCGTTGTCGGTATTTATAAATTTAATCAAATGCCTAATCTTTATACGGTAATGGGTTTAGTTTTAATTATCGCAGGTGTTTTAATAGTTAATTTGTTAGGTAAAGTTAATTCTTAAATAAACTAAATTTTTAAAATTTCTCTTTTAAATTTTGAATATAAAATGGTTGAAAAATTGTTCATTTGTTTCATGTTTGCTTTTGCTTCTTGATCAAATTTTTCTAAAGCGTTATCTCCAAATTGAGCTTCTAGGGCAGACTTATATTCAGGTACGCATCCCCAATCATTAACTGTAGTGTTTTTAATTTCAATATGGAATTGAATTCCATAGGCATGATCTTGGTATTTAAAAATTTGGTATTTAGTTGTTGGGGATGAAGCCAAAAGAGTTATATCTCTGTTATTTTCAAGATTTTTAACTTCGTAGGAATGCCATTGTAGGGCTTTGATTTTTTCGGGAAATGTAGAAAAAAGAGTATCATTTTTTTTATGTTTCAAAAAATCCACATTCATTATTCCAATTTCAGCAGGATCAGACTTTACCACTTTTCCACCAACTACTTCCCCCAAAAGTTGGCATCCTAAACAAAAACCTAAAAAAGGTTTTTTTAAATTAATGACAAATTCCTTTATTTTTTTTTTCTCATCAATTAGCCAAGGGTATTTATCTTCCATCCAAGTATCCATTGGACCTCCCATGCAAAGCATTGCATCAAATTTGCTAAGATCATTCGGAATTTTTTCACCTTCATCTAATTCTATGGTTGTAAGATTAACGGCATCAGCTAGCATTAAATCTTTGATGTATCCTGGGTCTTCTATTTTTATATGCTGTAAAATTATTGCTTCCATGAATTTTAAAACTATACTAAATTTTTATGACAATTTATGCATTATCATCCGGACCTGGCATTTCGGGAATTGCTGTTGTGCGTGTATCAGGAAAAGATACAGCAGAAGTTGTAAAAAGATTAACAAGAGAAGAGTTGCCACCTCCAAGAATTGCTACTCTCAAAAAATTCAACAAAATACAGACAAATGAGCTCATTGATGAGGGGGTAATTATATGGTTTCCTGGGCCAAACAGCTACACAGGAGAGGATTTGGCAGAATTTCATGTCCATGGTAGTCGAGCAGTAATTTCAGCATTACATTCTTCTATTTCAAAAATTAAAAATTGCCGATTAGCTGAACCTGGAGAGTTTACAAAAATCGCATTTCAAAATGGAAAAATAAATTTATTAAAAGCAGAAAGCATTGCGGATTTAGTTTCATCCGAAACAGAAATTCAAAGAAAACAAGCAATAAAAATCATGAGTGGCAAATCTTCAGATAAGTTTAATTCTTGGAGAAAAAAACTTTTAAAAATTTTATCATATATTGAGGCAAAAATTGATTTTCCCGATGAAGATTTACCTAAAAATATTTTAGTTGAAATTAAAAAAATATCTAATCAGGTAGAAAAAGAAATTAAAAAAACATTAAACGATCAACGAGTAGGAGAAAGAATTAGAGAAGGTTTTAAAATAGCAATAGTGGGACCGCCAAATTCTGGCAAATCTAGTTTGTTAAATTATCTTTCAAAAAGGGATGTTGCGATAGTTTCTGAAATTGCTGGTACAACAAGGGATGTAATAGAAACCCATCTTAATCTTGATGGTTATCCTGTAATAGTTTCTGATACAGCTGGAATTAGAAGTTCAAAAAATGAGATAGAAAAACAAGGAATTAAAATAGCCCTAAAACGTGCAGAAGATGCTGATTTAAAATTGATTATTATTTCTGCCAAAAACGTTGATTTTACTAGTGTTTTTAAAGACTTATT
>QCRZ01000013.1 GCA_003209225.1 Pelagibacteraceae bacterium AG-464-B04 | reverse complement strand
CCAAATTAGCTGGGGGAGTTGCTGTAATTAAAGTTGGAGGTGCAACTGAAGTTGAGGTTAAAGAAAGAAAAGATAGAGTAGAAGATGCACTAAACTCAACAAGAGCAGCGGTAGAAGAAGGTGTTGTTGTTGGAGGAGGATGTTCTTTGCTTTACGCTTCTCAAGATTTAGAAAAAGTAAAATCTAAAGGTGCTGATCAAAAAGCTGGAGTTGATATTATAAAAAAAGCTTTAGAAGCTCCAATTAGACAAATACTCACAAACGCTGGCCTTGATGGTTCAGTTATAGTTGGAAAGCTTTTAGAGGGTAAAAAAGCAAGCCAAGGTTACGATGCTCAAGCAGAAGAGTATTGTGACATGTTTTCCAAAGGAATTATAGATCCAACTAAAGTTGTAAGAACAGCTCTTCAAGACGCTGCTTCAATTTCTGGTTTATTAATTACAACAGAGGCAATGGTTGCTGATAAACCTGACGAGAAAGACGCTGGCCCAGGTATGCCTCCAGGTGGTGGAATGGGTGGTATGGGCGGTATGGGCGGTATGGGCGGTATGGGAATGTAAGCCCAAACTAAATAAAGAATTTAAAAAAAGGTCACTTTATGTGGCCTTTTTTTTTATTTAAAAGTATCTAATATTTTATTAAGGTTTTTTTTATTTTTTGAAAATAAAAGACATGCTGATGAACTTAAAATTATCCCATCTTTTAATACCCTCAAATTATTTGCGCTTAAAGTTTCTCCAGTTGAAGTTATATCAGAAATTATTTCTGATGAACCAGTGAAAGGATAGGTTTCAGTAGCTCCCAAACTTTCAACCAATCTAAATTGGGTAACTCCTTTAGAAAACAAAAACTCTCTGGTTAAGTTTGGATACTTTGTTGCAACTCTTAGTCGTTGTTTTCTGCTATCCTTAAATTCAAATGATACTTCTTCGAGATCAGCTATTGTCTGAACATCTATCCATTTATATGGTACAGCAATTACAAGTTTTGCATTTCCAAATTTATACTTGTGGAAAACTGATATTTTTTTTTGAATATTTACTGATGCTTCTTTTAACAAATCATAGCCAGAAAAACCTATATCCAGAGAATTGTCACCCAATCTTTCTATTATTTCTCTAGCATGTAAATAAATTATTTCTATATTTGCTTTATTTTTTATTCTAGCAAAATAATCTCTTTCACCTCTTTCTGAAATTAAATTATATTTATTATTTTTAAATACTTTTAAAACATCTTTTCTTAATCTCCCTTTGCTGGGAATACCAATTTTAATTTTCATAAGAATTTAAATTAATTGCAGCTCCAACAGCAGGAATTTTTCTTTTTGACCCTAAATTAGATAAGAGATTATCATACCGGCCTCCCTGTATAAGATTTTTATTAGATTTATTTTTTATATTAAAGACCATACCCGTATAGTACTCTAACTCTCTTCCAAAATTTGTAGAAAATATAATTTTACTTTTTCCTAATTTGTTTTTAATAGGAAAAAATTCATCTTTAAGATCAATTTTAATTTTATGTTTAGAAAAAAAACTATCTAAATTTTTCCTTGCATTATTTATTGGGCAAGAAATTTTCAAATATTGCCTTATTATAAAAGAAGTTTTTTTACCTTCTGCAAATTTTCTTGGATCTTTTATTTTAGCATTAAATCTATTTAAAATCGTTGAAATTTTTCTTCCTGCAATTACCTGTTTTTGATTTTTTAATTTCATTTTTTTATATCTCTTTTTATCTAGCTCAACTGAAAGAAAATTAATATCAGAATTCGTCTCAAGTCTTTTTAACAAAGACTCAAAATATTTTTCACGCCAGAAATGTCTTGAGAGTCTAAGTTTCCATCTTTTTGGAAGCTTTAATTTATTTAATAACAAATTAAATAACTTGATATTTCCAATTTCAATTTTCAGCTGTGTTTTTTTAATTTTTTGAATTGCATTTATAGACGTTTGAATAATTTCATAATCATCTTGTTTTATTCTTTTTGAGCCTATAATTTCGTATCCAATTTGGTTCAGTATAACTTTGCCTCCCTGATCTTTTATCTTTCTAAAAGCTTGACCGCTGTAAAAAATTTTTTCTTTAACTTTTGTATTATTTTTTAAATATCTTAAACAAGAAGCTATTGTAAGATCTGGTCTTAAGCACATTTCATTTCCATTGGGATCTTGAAATGAAAACATATATTGTCTAAAATTTTCCCCTGATCTTTGAATTATTTGATCTGCACCAATGACTGCGTCTAATTCAATGTATTTATATCCTCTAGACTTCACTGTCTTAAGAATATTTTCAGATAATTTTTTTGATTTCATTGACTAAGTTTTTAACCTCTGTAGATATTTCTTTACCTGATTTAAGATCCCTTAAAGTTACTTTTCGTGATTTTATTTCATTATCACCATACAAAATTACTGCTGGTGAACCTATTTTGTTTGCATATTTCATTTGTGTTTTTAAATTTCCTTCTCCTGGATAAATTTCAACGCTAATATTCGATGATCTAAGTCTTTTCTGAATATCAATATATTCTTTGATTTTATTTTTATCAAAAACACATATTACTATTGGTTTAGTAGATTTGATGTTAAATTCTTTTTTTTGCATCAATGCATATACGAGCCTGTCTAGGCCAATGGATATCCCAGTTGCTGGACAATCCAAATTTCCAAAATTATTTACAAGGTTATCGTATCTTCCTCCCCCACCTATTGAACCAAATTGAATAACTTGACCTTTAGAATTTTTTACTTCAAAATTAAGATTAACTTCAAATATTGGTCCGGTATAATACTCAAGTCCCCGAATAACCGTAGGGTCAAATCTAAAATTGGTAAAATTGTAAGCTTCAAAAATTTTTATGATTTCTAAAACTTCTTTGTTGTTGGGAATTTTATCTTGTATTTTGGTTCTTAAAAAATTGATCTGTTTTTCATTTAAATTTGCTCCTTTGGTAAAATCACCTGACTTATCTTTTCTTCCTTTACCTAGAAGTTTTTTTACTTCTTCCCATCCTAGTCTATCGATTTTATCTAATGCACGTAATGTTGTTGATATCTGTTCGGATGATCCAATTTTTAATTGATCAAATAATTCTCGTGTAAAATTTCTTGAAGAAATCTTCACTGTATAATCATCTTTGGCTAGGCCACATTTTTCTAATATTTCTGAAATTAAAACACATAATTCTGCGTCTGCTTGTAAATTTTTAGTCCCGACATAATCAGCATCAAATTGCAAAAATTCTCTATATCTGCCAGGACCTGGTTTCTCATTGCGCCAAACAGTCCCAAGCTGATAACGTTTAAAAGGTTTAGGTAATTCTAGGTAATTTTTTGCAACGTACCTTGCTAAAGGTGCTGTAAGATCATATCTAAGAGATAACCAACTTTTTTCATCTTTAAAAGAAAATACTCCTTCATCTGGTCTTTCTTTATCAGGTAAAAATTTACCAATACTATCCGAATACTCAAAACTTGGTGTTTCGAGGTATTGGAAACCGTACTTAATCATAACTTCTTTGATGTTAGAAATTATAAAGTCACGAGTTAATAATTCTTTTTCTTGTCTGTCTATAAAACCCAAAGGTAATTCCTTAGAAGGTTTTAATTTTTTTTCTTTTACCATTTTTTGGTACAGCAGGGTGGATTCGAACCACCGACCCCTAGTTCCACAAACTAGTGCTCTAACCGACTGAGCTACTGCTGCATATCTCCTGTTTATATTATATTATTGTAAATTAAAATTTTTATGTATGATTAATAGCTAAGCAATAGCCTAGCATGTGCAAAATGGTGTTTTGCATTTAAAAAAGTACAAGATTTGCTCTGTTTTCTAATCATAACTAATAGATACCAAAAAATACTTATTATGCAACAAAGAATTGTATAGGGAACCTGAATAACCTAAAATTTATAAGTTAATTTTCTAATTCCCTATACAAAATTTTATTGAAATACTATTAAGAGGTTTTTTGCAATTTAACTGCGGAAGGACCTTTATCGGTATTCTCAACTTCAAACGTCAGTTCGTCACCTTCGTTCAAATATTTCAAACCTGCATCTCTAACAGCAGAAGAATGAACGAACACGTCTTTTTCTTTGTCATCTCTTTCAATAAAACCATAACCTTTAGTTCCATTGAACCATTTTACTTTACCTTTTAGACTCATTATTACTTTACCTTTGTTATTGTTATACTTATTTGTCAGCATTACTGACAACAGCACCTTTAATGTATTTAAATAGGATATGTCAAGTTAATTTTAGGAAATTTTATGAATAAACTTATTTGTTTATTATAAAAAAGGTAATATTTTCTAAATTAATACAATGAATAACAATAAAAAAGCACGCTCCATACAGGGTAGATGGTATAAAATTAACAAAAAGATAAAAAAAAAAATAATTGCAAAATATCACAAAATCAATGATTGGAAAATGGATCCCAAGGGATATTTTCTAATTGCTATAGATAGAAAGAAAAAGTTATTAAAAGTTGGATACTGTGTATTCAAAAAATTAAGAAATAAAACAATAAATGAAATGGTAGCAATAATCTCGGGGACAACTGCAATAGAAATAGTAAACACATTAATAAAAGAAAAATACATATCTACGCTTCAACATTCTGCTGATATGGGCATTGAACTTTGTAAAGCAGAATTGGCCTTAAAAAATAAACTAAATTACATTCAAGATAAAGATTTAGAAATTAAGCAAAAATAATAAATTATTTTCTTAAATAATTTTATTATAGTTTGCGCTATAAGGAATTCTCATCGGTCTGTTCATCTCTAATTTATATTTTTTATCTGATTTAAATTTTTCATCTAATATGTATGGGGTTTTGTTTATCTTATGAAAATTTGATATTAAAGTCCATCTTATGCCTTTACCTATATATGGTATTGATCCGTGAAATAAAAAATTCTTAAATATAATTGCATCACCTGGATTTAAATCTGGAAAATACAAATTTTTTTTATTAAAAAGTTTTTTTACAATTTTATTTCCGTAATTTCCTTTTTCCTTATTTTTTAATATATTATTAACAATTCCAACTTTATAGTAATGGGCAGGAATTTTTGAATTTTTATAAAAAAGATGTCCGAATTTATGTGATTTTGGAATTACACATAACCCTCCTTTTTTTTTATTTACCTTAACAAATGGGCACCAAAGCAAAACAGAATCGTTCGATATGTTATTTAGTTCTTGGTGTAAAGCTAAATTTCCAGGTTCTAACTTATTATCAGTAACTAATCTATAATTTGTAACAAAAACTGTTTTTTTATTTAAAATTTTTTTTACTAAATTTAATATTTTTTTTGAAAAGACAGTATTGTTTAGAGAATCTAGAATTCTAATGCTATCCCAAAAATGAGATTTTAATATTGGCTTTTTTTTTCTTAATAAAAAATACTTGGCATCAACGGAGAGCTTCTTGTTATATTTAATTTTGTTAAAATCCAATATTGTGTTTAAAACATCATCTAATTGCTCAAAGATATGTTTAATATCGTCTCTTTTTAACAGTCGCTTGACTATAGTAAACCCATTTTCATTAATCTCTTTAATATGCTTTTTGCTTATCATAAATTACTTATATATATTGCTTGATTAAAACTGAAATCATTATATTGTTCAATAAATGAACATTAAAGCAAACAACCTATTTAGATCAGCAAAATTGGTTTAGGTCAACAAATTAAGTGAATAAATCAATTCCAACGGTTACTTAAATATGTTAATTTTTTCTTATATCTAATAAATAAAATGATAAATTACAAGATAAGTGAATTAGAAGCTCATTTAAAATCACCTTCGAGTACTGTGGGTATTCATGGCGCTGGCCTTTGTGGTAGGCAAGTTTTATATGCCCTTGAAAAAAGAGGAATTAAAGTACATTTTTTTGTAGACAGTAACGAAAATAAGCAAAATAATTTATATTGTAATATTAAAACTATTTCTGCAGAAAAGTTCACTAGCCTCGCTCCCAACGGCCACCTATTTATAGCGCACGATTTTATTATGCCCGTAATGGAGCAGCTTAATAAATTAAATTTTAAAAATTATTACAATTCAGTAAACCTTTTAGAAAAAACTAACTTTTCAGATGGAAACGAATATACAAAAATGTATCCAAATATGACACCCATTAAGTTAGAAAGAAATCTGAAAAAACACAAATATAGTGCTGAAATAGCAACTCGCATAATAAACAAAGAAAAAAATGATATATTCAATATTAAGCACATGGATGTAGTCATAACAGAACGTTGTTCACTTAAATGTAAAGACTGCGCTAACTTAATGCAATATTATGAAAGACCCCAGAATAGTGATTTAGAAATATTATTTAAATCACTTGATAGAATGATGAAAAGTGTAGACCAAATATATGAATTTAGAGTACTTGGTGGTGATCCTTTTATGAACAAAGAAATGTACAGAGTTGTAAATAAATTAACAGAATATAGAAATGCTGAACAAGTAGTTGTTTATACAAACGCAAAAATTGTTCCTAAAGGAGAAAATTTAGAATGTTTAAAAAACAAAAAAGTTCGTTTGGAAATAACAAATTATGGTGAATTAAGTACAAAACATGATGAAATTATTGCCGTGCTTAATAAACACGACATTCCGTATCAGACCGATCTAGTAAAATTGTGGGACGACATTGGATCTATAAAATATGAGAAAAAAAACCATAATCAATTAAAAGAATTATTTAGAGATTGTTGTGCTAAGGATATTTTTACATTGTTTGATGGTGTAGTGTATAAATGTCCAGTTTCAGCTCATGGCACTAAACTTAAGTCTGTCCCTTATGACAGTAAATACGACGGCGTTGATCTTGCTGATGAAAATATAAGCATTAAAGAACTTAGAAATAAACTTAAAGATTTTCACGACAATGATAAATATATCACTGCTTGTAGCTATTGTAAGGGTAGAGGTTATGGTTATGGCACTATTAAAGCTGCTATACAAACTAAAAAACCACTTCCTATAGACAAAATTCAAAACTAATAATTTAATCAAAGTAGAATAAAAGAATAATTGATGTTTTCTTGTAAAAGCAAGATTTTATTTAGTATTGTTATTCCAGTTTATAATTCTGGAAAATATTTAAAGAGATGTATTGAGAGTATTCAAAAACAGAAATTTCAAAATTTTGAAATTATCTTAATAGAAGATAAATCAACTGACTCTAGCTACAAAATATGTAATTTCTTTTTAAAAAAATTTAATAATATTAAATTAATTAAACATTCTAAAAGAAAGGGCGTTTCTGTAAGTAGAAATGATGGGATTAAAGCGGCGGTTGGAGAATATATAATCTTTATAGATAGTGATGATTATTTATTAAATAAAACTCTTAAAGAAATAGCAGTTTTTGTATTAAAAAATAATGATAATAAATTAATATTTTTGAATTATTTTTATACTAAGTTAGGAAAAAAATTAATTAAATCAGAAAATACTTTTAAAAATAAAAAAAAAAAAAATAATTATCTAACTAGTTTTTTAAATAAAAAAGACACACCCATTGAATGCTGGAGATTTATTTATAAAAGAAATTTTTTAATTGAAAAAAATCTTTTTTTTATTAAAAAAATTAACTTTGGTGAAGATCAGGAATTTATAACCAAAGTCCTTTGTTCGGTGGATAATTTAACAATATACAATAAGGCATTTTATTGCTTTGAAGTAGGATCAAGTAACCTTCGTAATAAAGTTGGATTCGATCCATCTATTAGTTTGTTTAAAGTGGTAAATCAAATGTGTAAATTAATAAAAAAAAATAATTTTTCCATATTACAAAAAAAATTTATTAAAAGAAAAATTTTTAAACCTTTAAGCGAGTTAAAACCTCAAATTATGTGTTTAGATAAAAAACAAATTAATAAACTATCTAAATTCATTAAAAAAAATAATTCTAATTTTAAAATATTGAATAATATTTACCCCAAAAATCATATTTATTTTTTTATAAAAAAATATGGAGAGAATAAAGGTTTGTTAATGTTCAAATCCTTTATTAGCAATAAAATAAAATTTTTAATTAAAAAAGCAAAATTTAAAAAAATATATGTTTTTAGTTTTAATATTTATTCTCAAGGAATTATTGAAACATTAAATAGCTCCGATTCACAGATAAAAGGTATCTTTGACAATAATGAACGAATAAATATTAAAAAGATTTTAAAATTAAAAATTATTTCACCTGAAAAATTTTTCAAAAAACATAAAAATAAAATATTTGAAATTTTTATTATTATATGCAATCAACAAAAAAAAGATGTTAAAAAAATTTATAATCAATTAAAAAAATTTGGTTTTAAAAAAAATCAAATAGATCATGTAAATTTTTACAATTTAGAAAAGAAATTCCTTAAATAATTTTTAATAAGAAATTTTATGATAAGCTTATAGCAACAGCTATTAACAAAATGGTAAGTGATCCAGAGATTAAAAATGCAGTTCGCATAAAAAAGATTTAATAATTAACTATTGGACCAACAATTAAAACGAGCCAATAACAAAATATAAATGTATAAGTTAATTTAGTGCGCATGCGATGACTAAATATTCATCGATTGTGTTCAAATCTTGTTTAAATTACAAATTTAATAAATATTTATGGAAATTTTTGTCGCGGTCAAAAGTATCCGGACCCGATTATACTAGCTGCTACAAATTTAGATAAGTGGCTTAGGACTTGGTGGCCAGGGACGGAATCGAACCGCCGACACAAGCCTTTTCAGGGCTCTGCTCTACCGACTGAGCTACCTGGCCATTTTTTAATATCTAAAAATAATTCGTCCTTTAGTTAAATCGTAAGGTGTAACTTCAACCATTACTTCATCGCCTGTTAAAACCCTTATTCTATTTTTTCTCAGCTTACCTGCGGTATGAGCGAGAACCTCATGATTATTTTCAAGTTTCACTCTAAACATTGCATTTGGAAGCAGTTCTATAACTTTGCCTCTAAATTCAAGTAAGTCCTGTTTTGCCAATTTTTTTCCTTTTTTTCTTACGATTTAAGTTTCAATTTTATAAATCATTTAGATTTTTAAAATAATCTAGTGTTATAACTAACATCACATCTGTTTCAATATATTTTTTACAAGCAATAAACTGGGTGATTTATATCTTATGTTTAGGAGAATTTTTTACTTCCCAAAAAATATCTTGGTCATCAAGCATTATATCTATTTCTTCGGACTTTAATAGTATGGCACTATTTCCGGAAAAAATTAAATTTATATTACAAATATTTTTTTCATTGTAATTGCTTCTTATTGTTAATAATTCAAGACTTCTATTTTTATGCTGTTGGTTAATATTTTTTGACAAAACACTATCTATAAAATTAAATTTTAATATGCTTTTTATTCTTTTAAAATTTCTAAACACACCTTTTTCAAGATCTTCCCACATAAACCTATTTAACATCATTATGAATATTTTATTTTCCTTAAGATAAACTAGGTCTTTAATTGTGACTATTGAGTCTTGACAGTATGCTGAAATAGTTTTCAAATCTTCATTGTTTTTACCAATTAATTTTAATCGATTGATGTCTTTTGTCATTCGATTCTTTTAATTTGAGCACCACAACTTGACAACTTTTTTTCTATATTTTCATACCCTCGATCTAAATGGTACACTCTATTTATAATAGATTTATTTTTAGCAACTAAAGCTGCAATTACTAAAGAAACTGAGGCTCGTAAATCTGTAGCCATTAACTCAGCTCCTGTCAATTTTTGATTACCTTTAATAAATGCTTTTTTTCCTTTTATTTTTATACGAGCTCCCATTCTTTTCAGTTCGGGAACTTGCATAAATCTATTTTCAAATATATTTTCTGTTATTTTTGAATCTCCCTTTGCTAAACACATCAAGGTCATGAGTTGCGCTTGTAAGTCCGTTGGAAATCCTGGATATGGTTTTGTACTAACGTTTGTTTTTTTAATTTTTTTATTACCTATAACTATTAATTGGTTTCTATGTTTTGTGAACTTTACACCCATTTTTTTTAAAACAGAAATTTCACAATTTATTACTTTCCAATTAACATTATTTAATCTTACTTTGCCATTCGTGGCTGCTGCCGCAATCACAAAAGTTCCTGCTTCTAGGCGATCAAACATAACCTTATAAGTACATTCTTTAAGTTCATTAACCCCATCTATTTGAATTTTTCTTTTTGACATCCATTTAATTTTAGAACCCATTTTATTTAAAAAGTTTACTAAATCTTTAATTTCAGGTTCACAAGCACAATTATTTAGAATTGTTCTTCCTTGAGCGGTACAAGCTGCAATTAATAAGTTTTCTGTGGCTCCAACAGAAATTTTATTAAAATTAATTTTTGTACCCTTGAGTTTTTTTTTTGCTGTTGCATATATATATCCATTTAAAAGTTTAATTTTAGCACCCAGTTTTTTCAACCCTTCAATGTGTAAATCAATTGGCCTGGCACCTATTGCGCAACCACCGGGCAATGAAACCTTGGCTTTTCCAAACTTTGCCAAAAGTGGACCCAAAACTAATACACCCGCCCTCATAGTCTTAACGTGGTTATAACTAGCAAAAGTTTCTAGTTTATTTGGATTATTAATTTTAATAATATTTTTTTTTAAATTAATTTTAATTTTTGAGCCTAAAGAAGATAATAAATTTATCATGGTTTGAATATCCCTAACAAAAGGAGTATTTTTTATGATAATTTTTTTTGAGAGAATTGTAGCTGCTAATATTGGTAATGTTGCATTTTTAGATCCCGAAATATTTATAGAACCTTGAAGTTTTTTGCCTCCAATAATTTCTAATTTATCCATTAATTAAACTTTAGGAAGTGTTACTCCAGATTGCTTCATGTACTTTCCATTTCTATCAGCATAAGTAATATTGGGTTTTTCGTTGCCTTTTAGAAAAATAAATTGAGCAGCACCTTCTTTTGCATATATTTTTGCAGGAAGTGGAGTGGTATTTGAAAACTCAAGAGTTACATAGCCTTCCCAGCCAGGTTCTAGAGGTGTAACATTAACAATAATTCCACACCTGGCATATGTAGATTTTCCTAAACAAATCACCAGTACATCGTTTGGTATTTTAAAATACTCAACTGTACTTGCTAAAACAAAGGAGTTGGGTGGAATAATACATTCTTTTCCATTTCTAGAAACAAAATTACTTTTTTTAAAATTTTTAGGATCAACAATTTCTGAATTTACATCTGTAAATATTTTAAATTCATCAGAAACTCTTGCATCATAGCCGAAGGATGATAGTCCATAAGAAATTTTTCCATTTCTTACTTGGTTGGCTTCGAAAGGACTAATCATATTGTGATTTATGGCCATTTCCTTTATCCATTTATCAGATAAGACTGTCATTTTTCTTCTTCTTTTTATTGTATTTTTTTTGGAATTCTTTTCTTTTTTTAAGGTTTTTTTTTAATACTTGTTCAAGTTTTTGAAGATAAATATTATTCTTTACCATTTACCCAAAAAATCTTATTTCTTATTATTTGGATTTGTTAAATCTTCTAAAGTAATTGGTTTATGTATATCGTGCATTACCGGTTCATCATTATTATCACTAGCTAAATCTTTTCTCTTTGCTTTCTTGGC
Organism: Pelagibacteraceae bacterium AG-464-B04; assembly: GCA_003209225.1. Lineage (GTDB taxonomy): Bacteria > Pseudomonadota > Alphaproteobacteria > Pelagibacterales > Pelagibacteraceae > AAA240-E13. Next base: position 13,180 of record QCRZ01000013.1, on the reverse strand, counting down.
AGCAAGACGTGCCTCTCGTTTTGCCTGTTTTAGCACAGCTCTTTCTCCTCTTTTGGATTTGTAATCGTAGTGAATTCCCATAAAAATTCTTTCATATTTTTTATATGTTTACTTTGTTAAAAGTCACATTTCAAGTTACTATTCGATTATGGCAATTTTAAAGCCTTTACTAAAGATTTTTTGTATTTCTAAGTAGGCTTAAGCCCACATAGCTCATTTGGAAGAGCACTTCCATGGTAAGGAAGAGGCCGCTGGTTCGATTCCAGCTGTGGGCACCAAAGTAAGATGATTTTAAAAAATACTATTTATTTTTTATTTTTAAATTTTCTAACAAGTAATTTGTATTTTTAAATATAAATGTAATTAGAATTGATATTAATAAAATTAAAAAAATATAAATTTTATCTTCATAAAAGCTTGGAAAAGCAAAGCCGTTAAATCCCAACATTCCTTTTATTATATTTTTAGATTCTAATAAAGTATCTGATCTAAAAAAAATAAATGTTAGATTTACATAATTGAAAGTCAGAAAGCATCCAATATATTTATCGATTTTAAACTTGAATATTTTTCTGAATAAATGATTTATTATAAGCCCTAATCCGTGTAAACCTCCAAAAATAACAAAAAGCCATGAAGGTCCATGCCAGATACCCGCAATAATAAATACAAAGAAAGTAACCAACATTGCTTTTGAAAAATTTATTTTATTTAATGATTTAATCCATGGAAAATAAATACAATTCATCAAAAAATTTGAAAGAGTGATATGCCATCTTTGCCAAAAATCTATAATGCTTGTTGCTTTGTATGGGCTATTAAAATTTATTGGTAATCTTATGTTAAATAACAAAGCTATGCCTGTTGCCATATCTATATATCCACTAAAATCAAAATAAATCTGAAATGTAAAACATAAAGAGGTTAACCAACTTCCATAAAACTCTAAGTTTTGATGATTTTCAAACCCCATATTTGCCAGAATGGCTAAATTGTCTGCAAAAATAATTTTTTTTAACATTCCAATTAAAATTAGAATTAAACCGATTATAAGATTTTTATGAGATATAATTCTATTTTTTTCGTTTTGAAATTGTGGCATCATGTGATTAAATTTTACAATAGGACCAGCAATTAATTGTGGAAAAAAAATAATAAATAAAGAATATTTAGTTAAATTTGTTTTTTTAATATTACCATCATAGCAGTCAACTAGGTATGCGATTGTTTGGAACGTAAAAAAACTAATTGCCAAAGGAAAAGGTAAATTTAATATGGATATTTCAGAATTAAATAAAAAATTAATATTTTGAATTACAAAATCTGAATATTTAAATATACCTAAAAACAATATATTAAAAAAAATTGAAATAATAAGTATTTTTTTTTTAAATAATTTTTGTGAAGATTTTCTTATTAAATTTCCAAGAAAAAAATTAAAAAATATTGAAACAAAAATAAGTGGTGATAAATAAATATTCCACCACGCATAAAAAAATACTCCTGCAATGATTAAAATATATTCGTAAGCAAATTTTGAATATTTGCTTATATAAAAATACAAAACAAGAACGAATGGTAAAAATATTAATAAAAATATAGGACTATGGAAAAGCATTTAATAATTTAAATATTTTATTATTTTTTTGATTGAGGTTAATTCACCTATTTTGCTTGTTTTAATTTTTTTTTTTGTTTTTTTTTCAATTTCAATAATTATACTTACTTGTGCTAAGCTATCCCATCTATAAAAATCAGATGATTTTGAGTTTATATTAATTTGTTTTTTGGGAATTTTAGTAGTTTTTGAAACTATTGAAATTATTTGATCTACATTAATTTTTTTCATCTGCTAATATTTTTTCCTTTATTTCTAAAATAATTTTTTTATTTAACATTGTTGATATATCTCCATAGTTTTTTGAGGATGGATTAAGTAAAATGGATCTTAATAATCTTCTTAAGATCTTTCCACTTCTTGTTTTAGGTAATTCAGATAAATAGTAAATTTTTTTTGGTAAAGCAAAAGTACCAAAATTTGAAACTATTATATTTGAAATTTTATTGTCAATATTGTCATTTTTAGAAACAACAAAAAGATAAACAATATGGCCTTCTAGGTCATCACTGACTGAAATTGCACAACATTCATAGACTTCTTTGTTTTTTAAAGTTATGGATTCTATTTCTTCCGAACCTATTCTGTGACCTCTAATATTTATAACATCATCAATTCTTCCATGTATAAAAATATTTTTGTTTTTTTGCGTAGCTAAATCAAACATTCTAAAATTATTAAGCCTGTCCCAATACTTGTTCCATTCCTTAGTTCCATTTATAATTTTTTTCATGCAGCCAGGCCATGGGGTTAGTATTTTTATTTCTGTTTTTTTATTTTTAAAAATTTTTCCTATTTTTAAATATTGATTCACAAGTTTACCAACTGAGCCATGGGGTGATTGTGATGTTTTTTGATTATAAATTGGAGAAGCTATAACCCCACCAGTTTCAGTTTGAAAATAAGTGTTAACAATAGCGTTATTTTTTTTTGTAAATTTTTTTGAAAACCACATAGCAACAGAAGGTGCTAAGGGCTCTCCCATAGATCCCAATGTTGAAAGATATTTTGTTTGAAATTTTAAACCTTTAAAAATGGCTTTCATTAACCTTATTAAGGTTACAGGTAAATATAAAATGGTAACCTTTAATTTCAAAATTTTTTTTAACAAATTATAATCAAGTAATAGCATAGGACTTTCTACTAGAATTGTAGTAGCGCCAAATGATAAAGGGCCAAACAAAGCATAAGTGTGACCATTAATCCACCCGGCATCAGAAGCAGTTAACATTATAGAATTTGTATTAAGGCCAAATTGGTTTCTACACGTATACTTTGTATAAACAAAATAACCACCCGTTGCATGAACAACTCCTTTTGGAGCTCCAGTTGAGCCTGAGGTAAAAAGTGTAAATAATTCTTTGTTGCTTTTAAAATTTTTATTTTTAATGTCTATTAAGTTTTTTTTAGTTTGAGAATATTTTAAATCTTTAAAAAATATAAATTTTGTTTTATTTTTAAATTTATTTTTTTTAATAATTTTGTTAAAAAAAAATTTTTTTTTTTGTGCAGTTAAAAAAATATCAGGTTTTAAAAGTAAAATTCTTCTTGTAATTGCTTGACTTGCTAAATCTTCAAATATAACAGAAAAAAAAATTCCAAGCTTTGCACAGCTTAACATTGATACGGCGGAATCTATAGATGCTGAGGCATGAATCATTATTTTAGACGAAGATAATTTTTTATGTTTAAGTTGTCTTTTTATAATATTTGAAAAAATGTTTACTTTTTTATTTATTTCTTCATAAGAATAGCTCTTAATTTTTTTTTTTTTATTTACAAAATATATGGCAGTTTTTTTTCCAAGTCCTAATTCTATATTTTTAGTAATGCAGTTATGATAAACATTTAATTTTCCATCAGGATACCAATCTACATAGTTATTATTTTTTTTTTTGAAAGAAAAAGAAGGTTTCTGACCCCATTCTACCAGTTGCGATTGCTTTAACCAAAATTTATGAATATTCATAAAAAATATTATTTAATTTTAAATTTCATTACGAAATTAAACAATGTGCTTTTTTTTAATTCGATTTTTATATATATATACTTTTTATGTCTTTAATTATCAAACTTTTACAAAACTTATTTGAAGATAAAAAATTTTTTTTGTATTTTGTATTACTACTTTCAATTTTTTTAATGGTAATAATAATTTTTATGCAAGATAATGAAATTACCCAGTGGATTTACACTGTATTTTAGAGAAAATATTATTTATTAAAGTTACAAAAGATTTAAGAATCAATTATCAAATTCTCTTATATAGTTACTCAATTTTTCCATAACTAATTTGTTACCCTTTTTATTAAAATGCCCGTCGAATAAATCCAAATGTTCTAAATCATTAAAGGTTTTATTAATTATAAGTATATTGTTTATATTTTTAAATATACGATCTAACTTTCTGTCAAAAGCTTCGTTCGAATACATGAATTGACGATTATTGAAGCAATAACGATAAATTTTTTCTGATTTAAAAGGCTTAAATATATCGGGCAATGATATAAACATAACATGAAACGAAGCTTGATTTTCTTTAACAAGTTCTTGTATTTTTAGTAAAAGCAAGTTTGTTAATATTTCTTTTTCTATTTCGGAGTCAGATAAAACTATTCTATTATATTTTAAAGAATCGTCTAAATATTCTTCTGAATATAGTTTTGATCTTTTTTTATCTTCAATTAAGAACAAATCTAAATTATTTTGTTTCCATTCCTCATAACTGATAAATTTTATTTTATCACTGCTTTTTATATTTTTGTAAGGTTTTTGATAATGAGTATTGATTTTTTTACCAACTTCATAATTTAATAAATTAAGTACATTTATTAAAAGCTCTTTTTTAGTGACAAAATTACTTTGATTACCACTGTCGCATCTTTCTAGATAATCATAATATGATTTTGAATTTCTTAATTTTAACATACCTGAAAATTTATTAAATGCCCTGTAAAAATAAGAATATTCAAAATAATTCTTTCCTGGAAATCTATCTGGGCCAGCTAAATAATAATTATCTTTTTGTTTTTTTTTAAGGTTAAAAGTTGGTTTTGAACCTAGAAAACCATGTTTATGTTTGTTCCCTATTAAATGAGGCATTTGAAACCATAAGATTACATGTTTAGGTTTTATTTTTTTTATATTTTCTTTTAAGTGAAGATACTGTTGATCTGTCGACCAACCCCAAGAGCCAAAAGAAATTACATTTGTATCCTTTAAATAATTTTCTAAAAAATTTTCTGGCATTTCATTTAGAATGTGGGAAGTTTCTAAAGTTGAGTCACCAAGGAGTATTATATTATTTTCAATTTTTGGATCAGGTTTTTTACCTCTAGTTAAAAAACCATTTGTTTGCTCTGAATGAACTTCATTTTTATACAAATGATCAGCTCCATGCCAAGTATACCAACCAACATTTAAATAAGAATAATTATGGCTCTTCCATAATAGAGGTCTTAGATTTGCAAAATTAGCAACTAAATCAAAAAAAATTACTGTTATGGCAAAAGAAAAAAAAGCAATTATAATTTTTTTCATTTAAAAAAAAACTTTTATTCTTTAAAAAATTTATTTTTTATTATAAAGCCAATCAACAAAAGTATAAAGAAACAAATTATAGGTATGTAAATTTCAGGGGAAAAAAGAACCGTAATTAAGTTTAACTTTTCATTTTGGTCTATAATGTTTTCAATTCCACTCCCTATTGATACTGTCACAAACATTGATGGCATGCTGCCAAAAAAAGTAGCTAAAATATAATTCTTCAATTTCATATCAAATAATATTGGAAGAGTATTTTGCACCGCATAAGGAGCGCCTGCTCCACCAATAAATCTGAAGAACATAAAATAAATAAGTTCATTTTTATTAAAAAATTTTTGTAGGTTAGAAAACTTTGGAGCGAATTTTTTCTTTATAATATCGCGAAAAAATAATCCAGCTAAAAAATATAAAATTGTAGCTCCAATGCTTGTCGAGATAAGTGCAATTAATATACCCCACCATTTACCAAAAACAAAACCTGAAAAAATCAGCAAAGGCATTGCAAAACCAAGCATTAGTACCCAGAAAATCGAAAAAATGAAAAAAAGACTACCGAGAGCTAAAAAATTATTACTTTTATATTCTAAAATAGTATTTTTATTTAACCTTATAAATTCATAGCTGAAGAAATCTGAAATATTATAGTTTGTTAAAAGATATGTGGCACCCGATATAAGCACTATTAGGTAAACAGTACCTATTAAGTACTTAACATTTGATAATTTCAATTTCATAAATAAATTTTAGACTGTACTTCTTTAACCTTATTTCTTATAAATATCAAAATTTCACTAAAAAACTGTACAAATTTTATGAAAAGAACATACCAACCAAGTCGCATAGTTAGAAAGAGAAGGCACGGATTTAGATCTAGAATGAGAAAAAAAGGTGGCAGAAAAACAATTGCTAGAAGAAGATCAAAGGGTAGAAAAACACTCTCTACATAAATTTAATGATCAAGTTGAAAAACCTTGGGTCTGACCTCCACTTTAAAAGATTGCTAGGACAAAAAAAAATTCATACTGATTATTTTTCGATTTATTTTGGTAAAAATTTAGATGCAGATAATAAAAATAAACTTAAGATTAGTTTTATAATGAAAAAAAAAATTGGCAATTCTGTAGTTAGAAATAAAATTAAAAGAAGATTAAAATCAGCCATTAAAAACAGTTTAAAATATAAAAAAATTATAAATACTAACTATTCATATTTAATATTTGGAAAATCAAAAGCTTTTACAGAAAAATACTCTGTTATTTCTGATGAATTATCTAAATCTTTTTTTAAAATAAACAAAATAAGCAATTAAAAAAAATAAATGAAATTAATCAACTTAATCTTAATTTTAATAATAAAATTTTATAAATATTTTATATCACCTTATTTGGGTTCAACTTGCAGATATCTTCCAACGTGTTCAGAGTATTTTATTGACTCTATTAAATTGAATGGTGCCATAAAAGGTCTAATGCTTGGAACAAAAAGAATTTTAAGATGCCATCCTGTTAAATTTTTTGGAGGAAGAGAAGGGTTCGACCCAGCTCCAAATTTAAGCTTAAAGAGAAAAAAAAAATAATATGGAGGGTAAAAATTTAATTTTAGCAATTTCTTTATCTGCATTAGTATTAATAATGTGGTCTATATTCTTTGCACCACCTCCACCCAATCTAAATGAAGAGAGAAGTGGAATTGAAAAAGTTCAAAAGGATAGTAAAGTTTCCTCACCGTCTATTGATACAAAAAAGGAAACTACAATTTTAACTAGAAAAGACTCCTTAAAATTTACTAAAAGAATTTCAATTGAAAATAATAATATATCTGGATCTATCTCACTAACTGGTGGAATTATTGATGATATAGTTTTTAAAAATTATAATAAAAATTTAAACTCTGAAACAAAAGTAGTTTTATTAAATCCAAATAATTCTGATGATGGTTACTATATTGAAACTGGATGGGCGTCTACCAGTAAAAATATAGAGTTGCCAAATAATAAAACAGTATGGTCTGTAGTTGGAAATACTGTATTAAATCCAAATAATCCAATCACCCTAGAATGGAAAAATAATGAAGGAATTAAATTTATAAAAATAATTGAGTTAGATGAAAAATTTCTTTTTAAAATAAACCAAAAAATTATAAACAATGGAAATAATACTTACGATTTTTATCCTTACGCACAAATAGTAAGAAATAAAAAACCAGAAGTATTAGGTTTTTATATTCTTCATGAAGGTTTTATTGGTGTTTTTGATCAGGAACTTAAAGAAAAAGATTATAAAGATATAGATGAAAAAAGATATACTACAAATTCTTCTTCGGGCTGGCTAGGTATAACTGACAAATATTGGATCACAGCTATTGTTCCAGAAAAAAATAAAGATTTTAAATCAGAATTTATTTATGACCAAAGTTACAAAGCCAATTTTATACAAACAAATCCAGTTGAAAGTTCGCCCAATCAAACAATTTCAAGCAAAATAAGAGTTTTTACAGCAGCTAAAGAAGTTGCTGTGATTGATTCATACGCAGAGGATCAAAAAATTGATAAATTTGATTTGACTATAGACTGGGGGTGGTTTTATTTTTTTACCAAACCTTTGTTTTTTATAGCAGATTATTTTTTCAAACTTACGGGCAATTTTGGGATAGCAATAATATTAATAACTGCGTGCATAAGGCTACTTTTTTTTCCTTTAGCAAATTATTCATTTAGGTCAATGGCAAAAATGAAGGTTTTGCAGCCAGAAATGGTAAGGCTTAAAGAGCTTCACAAAGATGATAAAGTTAAACTTCAACAAGAAATGATGTCTTTATACAAAAGGGAAAAAGTAAATCCTATTTCTGGTTGTCTTCCTGTTTTAATACAAATACCATTTTTTTTCGCAATTTACAAAATGTTGTTTGTAACTATCGAGATGAGGCAGCAGCCCTTCTTCGGTTGGATACAAGATTTATCATCGAGGGATCCTACTTCAGTATTTAATCTGTTTGGATTAATACCTTGGGATCCTCCAACTTTTTTAATGATAGGTGCTTGGCCGATCATGATGGGTATTACCATGTATATTCAACAAAAACTAAATCCAACACCTCCCGATCCTCTTCAAGCAAAAATTTTTATGTTCTTTCCATTGTTCTTAACAGTTATTTTAGCTCCATTTCCATCTGGCCTGGTAGTTTATTGGACAATAAATAATATTCTAACTATGGCTCAGCAATGGGTAATAATAAAAAGAACTAAAGTTAAAACAGTCTAATTAATGTCTTCAACTGAAAGTTTAGAAAATCAAATAAAAAAAGTATGGCCGCTTGATGGACCATCTACAAAAGAAGTTTCAAAATATTTAAAAAAATATAAAAATGAAAAAATAGTTATTAAATGTGGCGGAAAAGTTCTTTTAGATCCAGTCCTGTTAGATAATATGATTGAAGATGTTACTATATTAAAAAAACTTGGCTTAAATCCTCTACTGGTGCATGGTGGTGGTTTGGGCATAAAAAAAAAATTAGATAAAATAAATATTGAAAGTAAATTTATAATGGGATTAAGAGTAACAGATGAAAGAATGATAAAAATTGTTGAAGAAGTAATGGTTAAATTTAATAAAGAAATAGTATCCGCTATAGAAAAAAAATCCTGTAAGGCTAAGTCAATAACAATTAGAGAAAATAATGTAATTAATGTTGTACAAGAAAATAAAGAGCTTGGATATGTTGGAAAGCCAGTAAAAGTAAATAACAGTTTAATTTATGATATAATTAATGAAGAATTTATTCCAATTATAACTCCCATGGGATTAGATCAAAAAGGTCAAGCCTACAATATTAACGCTGACACTGCTGCGGGAGCTTTAGCAAGAAGTCTAAAATCAAGAAGATTGCTATTGCTTACGGATGTAGAAGGAGTTTTGGATGAAAAAGAAAAATTAATTTCCGAAATTAAACCGTCAGAAGCTGAAAAAATGATAAACGATCAAATTGTTCATGGGGGCATGATACCAAAAATCAAAACATGTATTGATTCTGTAAATAATGGTGTCAGAGGTGTAGTAATAATAGATGGTAGAAAGCCACATTCGATTCTTTTTGAACTATTTTCTGACCAAGGTTCTGGAACTCTTATAAGAAAATGAAAAAACTTCAATCTATTAAATACTGGATATTTGATCTTGATAATACATTGTACTCTGGAAAAACTAAAGTTTTTGATCAAGTTGATAAAAAGATGTCACAATTTATATCTGAAAAACTAAAAGTTAATGCGCATGAAGCAAAAAAAATTCAAAAAAATTATTTTCATGAATATAATACAACACTTAATGGCATGATTAAAAATCATAAAATTAATGCTAATGAATTTTTAGACTTTGTTCACGATATTGATATTAATTTTTTAAAAAAAGACGTTTCTCTTAATGAAGAACTGGAAAAACTTGATGGAAAAAAAATAATATTTACTAATGGTTCTAAAAAGCATGCAATTAATATAACCACTAAAATAGGTATACGCCAACATTTCAGCGATATTTTTGATATTGTTGATTCTGATTTTATACCTAAGCCCGCAATAGAACCTTACAAAAAATTAGTTGGTAGACACAAAATTGACCCAAAATTATGCGCATTTGTTGAAGATATTGCTAGAAATTTAAAACCAGCATATGAAATGGGTATGAAAACTATATGGATTGAAAATGATGAACCGTGGGCTAAAAAGTTTTCTGAAAGCAATTTTATTAATTATAAAACAAATAACTTGTCTGAATTTTTAAAACAAATTAACTTATTAAAAGCTGCATAATGGAACTTAAATCATTTGAAAAAATAATTAACGAAGCTTGGGATAATAGTGGGCAAATTAACCCTAAATCAGATCTATCAATAATTGATTCTATAAATCAAACAATTAATTTACTTGATCAAGGCAAAATCAGAGTTGCAGAAAAAAAAGATAACGGATGGATTGTTAATCAATGGATTAAAAAAGCAATTCTTTTAAGTTTTAGAATTAATGAGATGGAAACAATCAAAGGACCTTACGCTACATGGTTTGATAAAATTAAAGGCAAAACAGCGAATTGGAACAAGGAAGATTTTGTAAAAGCTGGTTTTAGAAAAGTTCCTAATGGAGTTGTTAGAAAAGGGGCATATGTTGGAAAAAATGTTGTCCTAATGCCTTCATTTGTAAACTTGGGGGCTTATGTTGATGAAGGTACCATGATTGATACATGGGCGTCGGTTGGTTCTTGTGCACAAATTGGAAAAAACTGCCATATTTCCGGTGGAGCTGGAATTGGCGGTGTACTAGAACCCATGCAAGCAAACCCAACTATAATTGAAGATAATTGTTTTATTGGAGCTCGTTCAGAAGTTGTTGAAGGAGTTATTGTTGGAGAAGGGTCGGTATTATCGATGGGAGTTTTTGTAGGAAAATCTACAAAAATTATAAATAGAGCATCAGGAGAAATTTTATATGGAAAAATTCCTCCTTACTCAGTAGTGGTTCCAGGTAGTATGCCAAGCAAAAATAATCCTGATGGACCTGCTTTGTATTGTGTAGTAATTATTAAACAAGTTGATGAAAAAACTAGATCAAAAACTTCTATTAACGATCTGCTAAGAGAATAAATAATGTCAATATTCAATGAATTAAAATTAGCTAAGGAGCTAATAAGATTTCCAAGCATTACACCTGAAGATGCAGGAACTATAAATTTTTTATCAAAAAAATTAAGTTCTTTAGGTTTTAAATGTAAAATTTTAGAATTTAAATCTAAAAATTCAAAACCTATTAAAAATTTATACGCACGCTTTGGAAAATCAAGTCCCAATTTTTGTTATGCGGGTCATACAGACGTTGTTCCTCCTGGAAAATTAAGTGATTGGACAGTAAATCCTTTTAGGCCAGCAGTAAAAAAAAAGCATCTAATTGGTCGAGGTGCTAACGACATGAAAGCATCTATAGCTTGCTTTGTTGCGGCGTTAAGTAAATTTAAAAGTAAAAAATTTAAAGGTTCAATAAGTTTGTTAATTACAGGTGATGAAGAAGGAATAGCAATTAATGGTACTAAAAGAGTTGTTGAATATTTAAAAAAAAAGAGAGAGAAAATTGATTTTTGCCTAGTAGGTGAACCTACCAATCAAAATAAGCTAGGAGAAATGATGAAAATTGGAAGAAGGGGAAGTATAACCGGATATCTAACGGTTTGTGGCACCCAAGGTCATGTTGCCTATCCCCATGATGCTAATAACCCAGCTCCGGTTATGACAAAAATATTAAACCAAATTGAAAATATAAAACTTGATAAAGGGACAAAAAATTTTCAACCTTCAAACCTTGAAATAGTTAAAATAAATATTGATAATACTGCTGATAACGTTATTCCAGCAGAAGCAACAGCAACTTTTAATATAAGATTTAACAACAGACATTCGTCAAATTCGTTAAAAAAAAAACTAAATAATATTTTCAGAAAAACTTGTAGGAAAAGTAAGTGCTCTTTTAAAATCTCTTATATGGTATCAGGAGAAGCCTTCGTAACGATCCCAAACAAAACAACTAAAATGATTCAAAATACAATTGAAAAAATTACCAAAATAAAACCAAAGCTATCAACAACTGGTGGAACATCGGACGCAAGATTTATAAGAAAAATATCTCCATGTGTAGAATTTGGCTTAGTTGGAAAAACCATGCACAAGGTTGATGAAACCGTATCAGTTTCGGATCTTAAAAAATTAACTAAAATATATCAAAATATTTTAGAAAATTACTTCATATTTATATGAAAGAATCAGTTTTAATCGTTGGGGCAGGCCCAGGACTTAGCGCTTCATTAGCGCGTTTGTGCTCATCAAAAAATATGAAGGTTGTTTTGGCTGCACGAAATGTAAAAAAATTACAAAGCTTAAAAGAAGAAATTAATGTACAAATTTTTAAATGTGATTCAAGCGATATTAAAAGTGTATTAAATCTATTTAATGAGACGGATAAGGTGATTGGCACACCCAATCTCGTTATTTATAATCCTTCAAGACGTATAAAGGGAAGTATTACAGAATTGGATCCTGAGCAGACTCGTGAAGCTATTAACGTTACTTGTTTTGGTGCCTTTTTGGTTGCTCAAGAAGCTGCGAAAAGAATGCTTAAAAGAAAAAGTGGAAGTATTTTTTTTACAGGTGCGAGCGCAGGTATTAAAGGTTTTGCTAATTCATCTGTTTTTGCTATGGGAAAATTTGGGCTTAGAGGGTTGGCTCAATCTTTAGCTAGAGAACTTCATCCTCAAAATATTCATATTGGTCACTTTATTATTGATGGAGCTATAGGTCAAAAACCTTTTGGAACTTATGAAACAATACACCCAGATTCAATTGCTAAAACATATCTTGACTTCCATCATCAAGATAAAAGTGCTTGGTCATGGGAAATTGAATTAAGAACTTCGGTGGAAAAATTTTAAATGAAAACAGGAGTTATAACCACTGATACATATCTAAATCATTTTACTGGAGAAGGACACCCCGAGAGAGCAGACCGCGTAACCGTTGTTATTAATCATTTAAAAAAATTAAAATCTAAAAATTTAATTTGGAAAAAACCTGAAAAATTTGATTTTAAATACTTACGATATGCTCATAGCAAAAATTACCTAAAATCAGTAAAAGAATCTTTTCCAACACATGGTTTAAACTTTTTAGATGGAGACACAATTGTGTCTCCAGGTAGCAAAGAGGCTGCTAGGGATGCGGTTGGATCAATTATTGCAGCAATTAATGGTGTCATGAAAAAAGATTTTAATAATGCTTTTTGTGCAGTGAGACCTCCAGGACATCATGCCGAAAAACAAAAAGCTATGGGATTTTGTGTCTACAACAATATTGCTGTTGGTGCTCACTATTTGCTTGAAAAATATAATTTAAAAAAAGTAGCCATTATTGATTTTGATGTTCATCATGGTAACGGGACACAGGATATTTTTTATAATAATGAAAAAGTCCTCTATATTTCTTCAC
>QCRZ01000012.1 GCA_003209225.1 Pelagibacteraceae bacterium AG-464-B04 | reverse complement strand
TTTTAATTTGAGAATATAATTTTTCTCTAAAAGTTATGTATACTTTTTTAATTTCAGGATCCTTAAGATATTTGTTTTTTAATCTAACTTTTTTTCGCAGGACAATCGAATTTTTTTTCTTCATATTTTGCTTTTTGAAGAACAGATTGACTTGCTTTTGGATATTGTTTGCTAACACCTGTAATCATTGAGCAGCCTTGATCTTTTTCTCCAATTTGAACCAAGGATACACCAAGCTTTAATAAATTGACAGGTGCTTTGGTACTTTTCGGATATTTTTGATATCCCTCTAAGTACGCTTCAGCGGCATCTTGAAAAAGTTGTCGAATTCTAAAAGTTTCTGCATACCAATATTGTGCGCTACCAGCAAGTTCATCTTTTTCATTTACAATAACAAATTCTCTTAATGCTATTTCTGCAGTTTCATAATCACCAACCTTTACAAAACTAAGTGCAAAATCATATTGTTCTTTTGGGGTACCTTCGGGTAAAATTTTTTCATCACTCATATATTTTTCTGTTACAACTGCATTGCTTGAATCAATGGATTGAGTTTTTTGAACCACTTTAGCTCCTTTTAAATCTTCATCACTTATTCTGCCAAGGTCTTGTGCCTCAGAAGATCCTGGTAGTTTTTTTTCAACTTGTTCTCCTGCAACTTCGATTTTTGATTGAGAAGATAATTTGCTATTTTCTAAATCTTGAAATCGTAATTGATTGTCTGCCTGATTTTTTGAAATTCTACTTGAGAGTTTATCAATCTTGAAAACTATTTCTTCAAATTTGTTTGTAAGTTCTTGAAACTGTTGTTCAATATCTGATAGTTTTAATAAATGTCTTGTAAGAGTGTCTTCAGAAAAATCTGATTCTCCAGATTGAGTTGTTGAAAGTGAATCTCCTGAATAAACAGCTTTTTCTAAAGTTTTTAAATCTTTTTGTATAGTTTGTAGAATATTATAAATCTCAGTTTCTTCACTAAAAGATCTGGAATGAATGCTTAAGAAAAAAAAAGTTATAAAAACCAAGCTTATTAAATATTTTACTATTCTATGCATTTTTTTATTACTAATTAAAATAATGGCAAAAAAAAGACCCTGGATTTATTAAATCCAAGGTCTTTAAAATTCTACTTAATTTTTTTTAATTAGCTTTAACTGTTACAGATCTTCTGTTCTGCGACCATGCTAAAGGACTTGAGCCAGAGTTTACTGGTCTTTCTTTTCCATAACTAATAACTGAAATTCTATTTCCAGATATTCCATACGTCATAAGATAATCCTTAGCTGCATTAGCTCGTCTTTCGCCTAAAGCCAAGTTATATTCTCTTGTGCCTCTTTCGTCAGCGTGACCTTCAACTGTTACATTAATACTTTTATTTTTTCTCAACCATGCGGCTTGCTTCCTTAATGTATCTCTTGCTTTTGTCGTCAGTACTGATTTATTTGTTGCAAAAAATACTCTATCAGGAACACCTGTTGCTAAATATTTAACAGTTTCTGCTCCAGTAAATACATCACCCGCTATCTGAGCTTCGATTTTTTTAGTAGTTTTAGTTTTTGTAGCACAGGCCGTCATTAACAACGCTGTAACTAATACTAATAATGAAGATTTTAATAATTTTTTGAATACCATAACTCCTAGCTCCTTAATTTTTTTAAACATTAATGGTTCTAAGTACACGATGCAAGTGAAATTTCAATAAAATTAGGTATAATCTATTAGGGGCTACTTTGTTAATAAAGAAGACCAAGAGGGGTCTGAAGCATCAGTGATAGTTTCAATTAATCTTTCATTATAACCTGTTAGATCAATTGACCACAATGTAGCAGAAAATCCTTCTCCTTGGCTTCCTGACTTTGTCTCTCTATAAAAAATTAAAACTCTACCGTTTGGGGACCAGGATGGAGCTTCTTGATAGTAATTCTCTGTTAACAATCTTTCTCCTGATCCATCTGTTCTCATTACGCCAATGTAAAAAGCGCCTCTATACATTTTTGTAAAAGCAATTAAATCCCCTCTTGGAGACCAAACTGGTGTGCCATATATTCCGTTTCCAAATGTAATTCTTTTAACATCGGATCCATCATTTCTCATTACATAAATTTGTTGAACACCACTTCTGTCAGAATTAAAAGTTATATATTTCCCGTCAGGAGAATACGAAGGGGACGTGTCTATTGAGGGATGTTCGGTAATTTTTTCAACCTCTCTTGTTTCTAAATTCATAGTAAATATGTCTGAGTTACCATTTTTTGCAAAACTCATAATTATTTTTTTACCATCTGGAGAAAATCTTGGAGCAAAAGTCATTCCGGGAAAATCCCCTACTATTTCTTGAACTCCTGTTTCTATATCTAGCAAATAAACTCTTGGTAAATTTTTAAAATATGACAAGTATGTTACCATTTGATTGGTTGGGCTAAATCTTGGAGTTAGCACAAGCTCATTTCCTAATGTTAAATATTTTGTATTTGCTCCATCTTGATCCATTATAGCTAATTTTTTTATTCTCTGAGTTTTTGGACCTTCTTCTGATACATAGATTATTCTACTATCAAAATATCCGTCTTCTCCAGTAAGTCTTTTATAAACTTTGTCTGAAATAATATGAGCTATTCTTCTCCAGTTAGAGGGTACAGTGGTAAAAGCAAGGGCCATTATTTCTTTTGCGGCCAAGACATCCCATAGTCTAAATTCTATTCTAATTTTTTCAGATGTAATTTTAATTTTACCAGTAATTAAAGCTTGTGCTTTAATTAACTTCCAATCTTCAAATCTCGGTTTAACGTGAGCTATATCGGGACTCTGAACGAACGAATCTTTTTCTAATGGATTGAATAGACCTGATCTTAGAAGATTAATTTCAACTACTTTTGATATTTCAGAACCTATATCCATTTCGTTGAATACTTCTGATGATTTTGAATCTATATGGAGTGGTGATACAGCAATTGGAAGTGGGTTTAAATTTCCTCTAGTTATATCAATTTCGATTAGAGCAAAAGAATTTTTTGCAAAAAAAATAATAATCAAAGTAAATAAAAATAATTTTTTTTTCATCCTTTTAACATTTCGTTAGCATCAAAATTAAGCTGCAAATCTTTCCACCTATCATATCCTGTTGTTGGAACCCTTAGTGGCTGACATAATCTGATTGCTCTTAATGCACTTTCTGCTAACACTTTATAAAAACCCTGACCTGGTGTATTCATTCTAATATGATCTAAAATTTCTGATTTAATTACTGTACCATCTTGTTTTAACTTTAGTTTAATTCTCACTAACAAATTTTCATTATAAGGTAACCCTAAAGGAATACTCCAACAACCAAAAATTTGAGCTTTTAATGCATCTTCTTCGCTAAGAGTTAAAGCTGATGTTAAAGAATTTTTTTCTTGGCTTTGAGTAACTTTGTCACTTTTACGTGTAGTTTCAGCTTTCTCAATCTTAGATTTGTCTATTAATGCAGCAATTTGATCTGGATCGAAAAGCTCTTTTTTTTCAAATTCTGATACTTGTTTAACTTCTGTCTCAATTTTTTTTGGATTTTGTTTCTTAGTTTGTATTTTCTTTTTTTCTTTCTTTGCATCTTCAGGTAGTGGGATTGAATCGGGTTTTTCTTTTTTAACCATCTTTGGTGGTGCTTGTTGTGAAACAATCCTATCTTTTTTTTCTTCTTTTTTTATTTTTTCCAAAATTTGCTTAGCTTTTGGAGCATAAGGAATATTGGTTATGTCTGAAATTTGTATTAATTCCACTGATATAATTGGAGGTAAATCAATTGGTTTTTTCAACATGTGAGGCAAACTTAAAGCTGTTACAAAAATAATCGAAATATGAAAAAAAACAGATAATAAAATACTTTTGTTCATTCATTAAAAAAAATTACCTTTGTTTATAAGGTTCTGATATCAGGGCTACTTTAGTAAAACCCGAACCAGACAACATTCCCATAATTTCCAAAACCCTTCCATAGTTTATAGTTTTGTCTCCCCTAACATAAATTCTGGTATCTGTTCTATTTTTCGAAATAGCTAAAATTTTTGCAACAACCTTGTCATATTCAACTTGGTGTTCCTGTATAAAAATTTCACCTTTTGAATTAATTGATAGCGTCAAAGGCTCTTGGTCTTCTGGTAAAGAGTCTGCTGAACTTTCGGGCAAATCCACTTGAACACCTACTGTTAAAAGGGGAGCTGTCACCATAAATATAATCAACAAGACCAACATCACATCAACAAAAGGTGTAACATTAATTTCACTCATTGTTTTTCTTTTTGAGTGATTGTTATAAATTGCCATATTATAATTTAAATTATTGATAGAAATCTTTTTGTAAAATTTTCAATTCTTTGTCCATATATTCTGGATTGATTATTGAATTTGTTATAGGCCATAACAGCCGGTATTGCTGCAAGCAATCCTAGTGCCGTTGCAAAAAGTGCTTCTGCAATTCCGGGTGCGACGATCGCCAAACTTGTATTTCTAGATATTGCTATTGATTGAAAAGAGTTCATTATTCCCCATACTGTTCCAAATAATCCAATGAACGGCGCTGTAGAACCAACTGTAGCTAAAAAAGATAAATTTTTTTCAATTGTTTGGATTTCTTTATCTGCCGAAACCTCCAATACTCTTGTTACTCTTGCAACTTGCACTGAGTTGCTTTTAGATTTACATTTGATTAATTCAATCATTGCAGACCGGAATATTTTTGACATAGGATCTATCGTTTTGCTTGGAAGACTATTATAAAAACTTTCAGCACTTTTTGAATTCCAAAATTTATCTTCAAAAACTGTAGAGCTTTTATTAATTTTTCTAAATAGTTTAAACTTATCAAATATTAATGCCCAAGAATAAATTGAAAATAAAATTAAAATAACAATTACACTTTTAACTATTAAATCGGCTCTTATAAAAAGACTTACTATTGAAAAGTCGGTAGAACTACCTAGACCAACTGCCTGCGTTGCTATTTCTGCTTCCATTAAAATGAATCTGCACTAAAATGTGTCATGAATTTGTCAATAACCTTTCATTTAAGATTATAAATTCTGCGTTTCTTCAAAGTATTTGGCAATTAGTATTGAATCTGCTTTATTTGAGTCTTTTTTTCTTGGTATTTTTGTTGAAATATATGGAAAAATTTCAATTACTTTAGTTCGACTCGCATCTTTATTAGTTTTTATTAAATTATAGTATTTTTTCCATTTCATTGGTCTGACAAAATATATGGGAAGTTTTAATGCAGCGCATACTCCTTTGAGAACGCCAAATGATTGACCAAAATTAAACATACTCGTTACACCTTGGCCTGGCATAGCTGTTACATGTTCAACAACGACCTTTACAACTTTATCATCTTTTATTTCCCTAAATAAAATATTTGCTACCTCAGAACCATTAACTTGTTTTTTATTTTTTTTCCCATCAATCATTGTGGGCATTTCATATAATTCGATAATTTGTCCATCTTTTAAAACACAAATTGCTCCACTAACACCGGGGTCTATTCCAAAAATTATCATTTATTACTTATTATTTTTTGTTTTAAATTTGTATAAACGCTTTGAACATCGTCATCTTCGTCTAAAGCTTCTAATAAATTAACAGCCATATTGTATTGTTTTTCATTTATATCCAATTGATTTAATGAATGCCACTCAATACCAGATTTAAGAAAATCTTTAATTTTGCTTTCTATTGCAGTTTTAACTTTATAAAATTGATCTTTAGAACAAAATATTTCATGTGTTTTTTCCCCAGAAATACATTCATCTGCCCCAGCTTCAACGGCCAATTCTAGCATTAACTCATCTGTAATAATTTTTTTTTCAATTCTAATAATTCCTAATTGTTTAAAATTGTGCGAAGCTACCCCAGTAGAACCTAAACTTCCTCCATATTTTTGAAAAATTGTTCTAATATTAGAAGCTGTTCTGTTTCTATTATCCGTAAGGGTTTCAACTATTATAGATATTTTGCCCGGACCCATTCCCTCGTACTTTAAATTGTCAAAGTTAATATCTTGATTATTCGCAGATTTATTAATGGCTCTCTCAACATTTTCTTTGGGCATATTAGCCGATCTTGCAGATTGTATAGCTGATCTTAATCTTGCATTCATATTAGGATCCTTATCTCCTAGTTTAGCTGCTACGGTAATTTCCTTTGATATTTTAGAAAAAATTTTTGAGCGTTGTTTATCTGCTCTCCCTTTTCTATGCTTAATACCCGCCCAATGTGAATGTCCAGCCATATTAATTTTTTTCCTTTAATACTCCACCAATAAGTAATTGCTTTACTGATTTTGCCAAGCCTGTTTTTATATCTCCATCCACTATTATTCCAGACAATGTGGCTTCGCCAAGAGATGGAAAGTGTTTTTTTGTATCTTTGTTTTTAAAAAATTTTTTAATTGAATTTTCTTTATTCATTCCAATAACTGAATTGTAGTCTCCACACATTCCTGCATCGCTTTGGTAAGCTGTACCATTTTCTAAAATTCTAAAATCTGATGTTGGAACATGTGTATGAGTTCCAACAACCAATGTAGCTTTTCCATCTAAATAATGTCCCATTGCCATTTTTTCACTGGTAGTTTCTCCATGAAAATCCACGATTAGAAAATCTGCATTTTTTTTTAATTTAAATTTATTAAATATTTTTTCTGTTACACTCCAAACGTCTTCACACTTTTTCATAAAAAGGTTACCCATAATATTTAGAACTGCTATTTTTAGCCTCGAAGAAGTGGTAAAAATCTCAAAACCTTTTCCAGGAGAATTCTCAATAAGATTTTCTGGTCTTAAAAGTCTATTTTCTCTAGCAATATAATCCGCTGTTTCCTTTTGATCCCAAACGTGGTTACCTGTTGTAATTACATCGACCCCTGCTTTAAATAAATCTTTTGTGTTTTTTTCTGTTATACCAACGCCAGGATCAGCAGCATTTTCACCATTTACTATTACAAAATCTATTTTATTTTTTTCAATAATTTCAGGTAAATAATTTTTTACTGCTTTACATCCCGATGGACCAACCACATCACCTAAAAATAAAATTTTCATTATTTTCATCACAAATTAAATTTTTATCAGTTAAAATACAATCTAATTTATAATCAAGATGATTAGCGGGTATAAAAGAATGTTCTTGGAAAGAAAATGCAATTCCAATGGTTAATATCTTTTTATTGTGTGATAATACCTTTAAAGCTCTATCGTAATATCCTCTCCCATATCCTACTCGATTTAGATTTTGATCAAAAACTAATAAGGGTACTAAAATTACATCGGGGTTAAATTTAGCGCTACTTTTTATGGGTTCTAAAATTCCAAATTTATTTAGATAAAGTGGTTCTTTTGGATTCCAATATTTAAATATCATTTTATTTCCTTTTTTAATTATTGGCAATCCAACTTTAAAATTTATTTTAATTGCTTGGTATAAGAAATCCAAAATATTTACTTCGAAATTGACGGGGTAATAAGCTGAAATTGAAACTTTTTTCCTGGGAAAATTTTTTTTTATCAAAGAGAATATTTTTTTAAATGGAAATTTAATTTCTTTTGAATATAGTTTTTTTCTTCTTTTAAGAAATTTTACCCTTAAAGTTGATTTGTCAACATACATTTATTGTAATAATTTATCTTTTGAAGAATTTTGAACAAATTCTTCGATAGATTCTGTTGCTGCATCAAGCATCTTTTCATAGGTATCTTTATTTTCATCAGCCATAGTTTTAAAGACATTCAAATCTTCTTTTAGTTTACTTACCTCCTGGTCTTTATCTTTTTTAAATTCTATGACCAGTGATTTTAGTTCTTTAAATTTTTCTGACAATTGACTTAACTCCTTCTTTTTTGATTCAATTTTTTTCAATAAGTCATAATAATCATCAATTACTTTTATTGATGAAATCAATAATAATTTATTTTCACCAATATTTCCTAAACTAGATTTTAATT
Organism: Pelagibacteraceae bacterium AG-464-B04; assembly: GCA_003209225.1. Classification (GTDB taxonomy): domain Bacteria; phylum Pseudomonadota; class Alphaproteobacteria; order Pelagibacterales; family Pelagibacteraceae; genus AAA240-E13. The sequence continues at coordinate 20,777 of QCRZ01000012.1, read as the reverse complement.
CATCAAATTTTTTATTTAAATTTATTGATAGTTCTTTTAAATTTTCTTCTTGTCCGTCATCACACGACAAAAGGTAGTCTTTTCCATTAAATTTAATGCTTACGTTTGCCATTCATCAATTTCCTCTATTAAACTCTCTGTTTCTTGATTTAGCTCATCCACTTTTTTATTAAATTTATTTTGGTTTTCAAATTTTTTAATAGTGTCTAAATTAATTTCTTCTAGTTTAGATTTCAAATTTTTATGCTCATTATCCAAATTAACATACTTTTGTTGCAATTCTTCTTTTTCAATCTTTAATTGATTTTTTTGATTCTCTATTTCTGAAATATTTGTGCTTAATTCATCAAAATTTAATTTCAAATTTTTAAGTTTTGACAGTGCAGATTGCAGTTTTTTTTCTTTTTCTTCTAAATTTTTCATTTATAAATATATTTCATCATAATATTGATTTGAATTAACCAAGTCTATATAGGTTTTGACGTGAGCAATGACATAAAAGAATTATCTAAAGCAGTAAGGTTTTTGTCTATAGACGCAATAGAAAAAGCTAAATCTGGGCACCCTGGCTTGCCCATGGGGATGGCCGATGTTGCTACTGTTTTATTTAAATACTACTTAAGGTTTAATCCCAAAAATCCGAGCTGGGTTAATAGAGATCGTTTTATCCTTTCGGCTGGACATGGATCGATGCTTCTATATTCTCTTCTCCATTTAACTGGATACAAAAGTATTTCAATAAAAGATATTCAAAATTTTAGACAACTAAAATCAATTTGTGCTGGACATCCCGAATACAGAAAAAATTCTGGAATTGAAACTACTACTGGGCCTTTGGGGCAAGGCCTATCAAATGCCGCGGGTATGGCAATAGCAGAAGAGGTATTAAGAAAAAAATTTACACCGAGTTTAATTAACCATAAGACCTATGTAATAGCTAGTGATGGAGATCTAATGGAAGGTATAAGCCACGAGGTTATGAGTCTGGCTGGACACCTTAAATTAAAAAATCTTATCGTATTTTTTGATAATAACAAAATATCTATAGATGGCTCAACAAATCTTTCAGTATCAGATAACTACAAAAAAAGATTTGAAAGTTATGGTTGGTCTTTTCAAGAAATAAATGGACATAATGAAAAACAAATTTCAAAAGCAATTAAAAAAGCATTAAAATCAAAAAAACCTAATTTAATCTCTTGCAAAACAATAATTGGCTATGGTTCTCCTAATAAAGGGGGTAAAGCATCCTCTCATGGAGCTCCTCTTGGCGATAAAGAAATAGCTTTGGTTAGAAAAAAATTAAAATGGAAATATGCTCCATTCGAAATTCCAAAAAAAATACTTGCGGAATGGAAAGAGATTGGAAACAAGGGCCATTTGTTAGAAAAAAAATGGAACAATATTTACGCCAAAAAAAATAACAAGATAAAAAATGAATTTATAAGAATAATGAATGAAAAGTTACCTAAAAACCTTAGTAAAATTATAGAAAAAGAAAAAATAAATTTTTTTTCTTCAAAACAAGCTATAGCTACAAGAAAAGCCTCTGAATTAGTTATAGAAAAAATCACTAATAATTTACCAGAATTAATTGGTGGATCTGCAGATTTAAGTGGTTCAAACAATACTAAAACTAAATATTCCAAAATTATTAAACCTTCTGACTTTAGTGGAAATTATATTCACTATGGCATTAGAGAACATGCCATGGCTGGAATTATGAATGGAATGTCACTTCATAGAGGAATAATACCTTTCGGTGGAACTTTTTTAATTTTTTCGGACTATTGTAAACCTTCGATAAGATTATCTGCTTTTATGGGTTTAAAAGTAATTTATATAATGTCTCACGACTCTATTGGTTTGGGCGAAGATGGACCTACACATCAACCAATTGAACATTTGTTTCATTTAAGATCAATACCAAACTTAAATGTTTTTAGGCCTATGGACACAATTGAGACACTTGAATGTTGGGAAATTGCCCTAAAAGACAGTTCTAATCCAAGTGTGATAGCTGTATCAAGACAAAAACTCCCTTTTGTTACTGAAAATTTTACTAAAAAAAATATGTGTAGCCTTGGAGCTTACGAAGTTAAAAAATCTAATTCCGTTTCTAACATTACTCTAATAGCTTCAGGTTCTGAAGTTCATATAGCTATAGAAGCTCATGAAAAACTTCAGAGCGAAAATATTAATTCAAAAGTAATTTCTATGCCATGCCAAGAATATTTTGATAAACAACCACTAAGCTATAAAGAAAAAATTATTGATAAAAATTCGATAAAAATTTCAATTGAAGCTGGTAGTATTTTTGGTTGGGAAAAATATGTGGGTACAAATGGATTTTCATTAGGGTTAAAATCTTTTGGAAAAAGCGCACCTTATAAAAAAATATATGAAGAGTTTGGTTTAACAAGTGACAATATTGTAAAATTAGCTAAGAAAATGTTGAATAAATAATTATGCCAATAAAAATTGGAATTAATGGTCTAGGTAGAATTGGAAGAATGGTAGTTAGAGCCATTGTTGAAAGCAAAAATAAGAATATTGAAATTAATCACATTAATAATAGATCTAATTCTGAAATTATTTGTTCTCTCATGAAATACGATTCTGTTCACGGAAAATTTGATGCCAATGTTAAATTTGACAATAACAATTTAATTATAAATAAAAAAAAAATTTCTTATTCGCAAGAAACTGACATTAATAATATAAAATGGAAAAAATTTAATGTTGATTATGTTTTTGAGTGTACTGGTAAATTTAATTCTAAAGATAAATTATTAGCTCATATTAAAAATGGTGCAAAAAAAGTTATTGTTTCAGCGCCCTGCAAAAATGCAGACAAAACAATTGTGTATGGAGTAAATGAAAATATAATTTCTAAAAGCGATCAAATAATATCTGCGGCTTCTTGCACAACTAATTGTCTAGCTCCCGTAGCAAATGTTTTAAATGAAAATTTTGAAATTGAAAAAGGTTTTATGACAACTATTCACGCATTGACTAGTGATCAAAGAATATTAGATAACTCCCATAAAGATTTAAGAAGAGCAAGATCTGCTGGCCAGTCTATTGTTCCAACATCTACGGGCGCATCAAATGCTATTGGTGAAATCATTCCATCATTAAAGGGAAAGCTTGGAGGTGTGGCAATCAGAGTTCCAACTCCAAATGTTTCTCTAATAGAATTAGTTTTCTGTTCAAAAAAAGAAATTACCAAAGAAAAAATTAATAATGCTTTTACTAATGCTTCTAAAAAACAGTCTAAAAAAGTTTTAGAAATTACATCAGAAAAGCTAGTCTCAATCGACTTTAATCATAATTCGGCATCAGCAATTGTTGACTCTTCTTTAACTAATGTTGTTGGAAAAAACATGGGAAAAATTTCAGCCTGGTATGATAATGAGTGGGGTTTTTCCAATAGAATGTGTGATATTGCCGAACATCTTTACAAAATTTCTTAATGAAGAATATACAGGATCAGTCTGATCTAAATGAAAAAAAAGTATTGCTAAGACTTGATTTAAATGTGCCATTAGAAAATAGCAAGATAACTGATACAACTCGGATCGATAAAATTCTTCCAACTATAAATCTTTTGTTAAAAAATAATGCAAAAATAATAATATTATCCCATGTGGGAAGGCCAAAAGGTAGAGTGGTAAATGAGCTTTCTCTTAAACCTATATGCGAAGATTTAAAAAGTAAGATAAATACAAATATAAAACTAATTACAAAAAACCTTAAAGAAATTAATTCAAAAGACCTATTTGGTCATTCAGATGAAAAAGTGGTTATGCTTGAAAATCTTAGATTTTATGCTGAAGAAGAAAAAAATAATAATGAGTTTGCAAAACACTTGGCCAGTCTTGCCGACATTTATGTAAATGATGCTTTTTCATGTTCCCATAGAGATCATGCCTCTATTTCTAAGATTGCAAAATTTCTTCCTTCTTATTCTGGATTACAATTAAGTTTAGAAGTTAAGGCATTAAATAAGATTACATTAGAAATCAAAAGGCCAATTACATGTATTATTGGGGGTTCAAAAATATCTACTAAAATTAATATTATTAAAAATTTAATTCCAAAATTTGATAATATCATAATTGTTGGGGGCATGGCTAATAACATACTTAAATACAAAGGTTACCCAATTGGAAAATCCATTATAGAGGAAAATTGTGATCAAATAATTGAGAAAATATTTTATCTTTCAAAAAAAGAAAGCTGTAAAATCATTTATCCAGAAGATATTACTGTTGGAAAAGATTTAAATAGTTCACCAAAAATAAAAGAGCTAAATAATGTTTCTGAAGATGAATTGATCTTAGATATTGGACCCAAAACAATAAAAACTATTAACAATATAATCGAAGGTAGTAGCTCAGTACTTTGGAATGGGCCCGCTGGTTATTTTGAAAATCCAGATTTTGCGAAAGGAAGCTTTGAGATTGCTAAGAAAATTGTTGAAAAAAATAAAGCTAAAACAATTTATTCAGTTGTTGGCGGAGGTGACACAGTTGCATTATTATATAATATAGGTGTTGTTAATAACTTCAATTTCGTTTCAACTGCGGGTGGTGCCTTTTTAGAATATCTTGAAGGTAAAGAGCTTCCTGGTATAAAGGCTTTAAATTAAAAATGTCTGAATTAAATAGCATCGCTTTAAAAATTTTATCAATTGGCAAAGGTATCCTTGCTGCGGACGAGAGTACAGGAACTATGACAAAAAGACTTGACGCTATAAATATTCCATCAACTCCAGACAATAGACTTTTATTTAGAGAAACACTTTTTTCCTCAGAAAGTATGAAAACCTGCATAGGTGGGGTAATTTTATATGATGAAACTATTAAACAAAATACAAGTTCAAAAAAAACTATACCAGAATTAATTTCTGCTTCTGGCGCTGTTCCTGGAATAAAAGTAGATACAGGTGCAAAAATTTTAGCAAATTCACCTGATGAAAAAATTACGGAAGGACTGGATGGTTTAAGGGAAAGATTAAAAGAATATTATAAACTTGGAGCAAGATTTGCAAAATGGAGAGGCGTTTATATTATATCTGATAAATACCCAAGTAAATTATCAATCAATACAAATGCGCATGCATTAGCAAGATATGCGGCGCTTGTACAAGAAAGCGGAATGGTTCCAATAGTTGAGCCAGAAGTATTAATGGACGGAAATCATTCGGCTGAAGATTGCTTTAACAAAACGTCAGAGGTTATTAAAAAATGTTATGAAGAACTGATTCTTAATAAAGTTGATTTAACAGGATCTATATTAAAACCCAATATGATTTTACCTGGATCTAGCTCAGATAAAAAAATTATAAATGAAAAAGTTGCCAAACTAACATTAAAATGTCTTAAAGAAACTGTTCCAACAGAAGTTCCTGGAATAGCTTTTTTATCTGGAGGTCAAACAGAAATAGAAGCAACCGAAAACTTAAATTTAATTAACAAACATAACGATACAGAGTTTATTATGACTTACTCTTATGGAAGGGCTTTGCAACAAAGTGCTCTCAAATTCTGGTCAAAAGATACTAATAATATTAAAGGTACACAAGACACTTTTAATCATAGAGCCAATATGTGTTCACTTGCGGCTCAAGGAAAATGGTCAGAAAAGCTTGAAACAAAATAAAATAATTAAAAGATTTGTTTATTTAATTTCACCAAATAAAATTAAAGATAATAAATTCTATATAGAGCTAGAACAAGTATTAAACTTAAAAAAAGTAAGCTTTTTTCAGTTAAGATTAAAAAACGAAAAAGATGAAAATAAAATTTCAATCGGAAAAAAAATAAAAAAGATTTGTAAAAAACATAAGGTTAAATTTATAGTAAATGATGAACCATATCTTGCAAAAAAACTAGATGCTGATGGCTGCCATATAGGTCAAAAAGATATGAATATTTTGGATGCAAAAAAAATATTAAAAAACAAAATAATTGGTATTACCTGCCATAATTCAAAAAAATTAGCATTAAATGCAAAAAAATATAGAGCTAATTATGTTGCCTTTGGGTCATTTTTTAAATCTTCAACTAAAAAAACTGCTAATAAAGCTAACTTAGAAATATTGCGCTGGGCTAAAAAAAAAATTAGTATTCCCATCGTTGCAATAGGTGGAATAAATAATTCCAATTATAAAAAAATTTTAGTTAGTGGAGCAAATTTAATTGCTTGCTCTGGCTTTGTTTGGAATAACAAAAAATTTGATCCTATTTCAGCAATTAGTAAATTTAAATAAAAAAATGAAAATATTAGGAAACGAAATCAAACCTGGAATAATAATAGATTATAAAAATGATTTGTGGGAAGTTGTAAAGACTCAACATGTAAAACCTGGAAAAGGTGGTGCTTTTAATCAAGTTGAATTAAAAAGCATAAATAAGGACACTAAACTTAATGAAAGATTTAGATCTAGTGATAGCGTTGAAAGAGTAATATTAGAAGAAAAAAAATTTAATTTTCTTTTTAAAGATAATGATGGTTACCACTTTATGGACAAAGCTACTTATGAGCAGACAAAAATCAATGAAAAAAAGATTGGTGAAAAAGCAAAACTTCTTAAAGAAAATTTAGAAGTTACAATAAATTTTTTTGAAGATAATCCTTTAGCTGTAGAATTACCTATTTCAATTGAATGTAATGTTGTAAGTACCGATGTGGCTCTTAAAGGTCAAACTGCTTCTTCCTCTTATAAACCTGCTATTATTGATAATGACCTAAAAATTCTAGTTCCTCCCTTTATAGAAAGTGGTGATAAAATTATAGTTGATAGTAGAAGCTTAGAATATGTGAAAAAAATAAAATAATGAGAACAATTTCTGCAAATATTAATGTAATAATAAAAGCGTGCGAAAAAGCCTCAAAAATATTAATCAGAGACTTTGGGGAAATCGAGAAACTGCAAGTTTCAGTGAAAGGACCTTCGGATTTTGTTTCTAGTGCAGATAAAAATGCTGAAAAAATTTTAATAAATGAATTAAAAAAATCAAGGCCATCCTACTCTATTCTTAGTGAAGAAATAGGTGAAATTAAATCAGAAGACTCAGAATATAAGTGGATAATTGACCCTATTGATGGAACGTTAAATTTTTTACATGGTATTCCACATTTTGCAATATCTGTTGCGTTAGAAAAAAAAAATGAAATTATATGTGGGGTAATTTATGATCCAATAAAGAATGAAATGTTTTTAGCAGAAAAAGAAAGGGGAGCTTATTTAAATAATACAAGAATAAAAGTATCAGGACGAAAAAATTTAAAAGATTGTATGATATTTACTGGTGGGCCAAAATTCAACTCAGAGAATAAAGATTTAAATTTTAAGGAATACAAAAAAATTTCAGATTTTTTACCTTCCCCTATAAGAAAAATGGGAAGTGCAACACTCGATATAGCTTACGTGGCGGCAGGTAGAGCTGATGGATTTTTTCAAAGAAACTTAAATTATTGGGATATTGCCGCTGGAATAATAATAGTAAAAGAAGCAGGTGGTTTAATAACAGATTACTCTGGAAAATCAGATTATGTAGATAAAAGAAATATACTTGCCACAAATTCCTTTATAAATAAGGATTTAGTAGATTTAATAAATGGTTGAATTATAAGTTTTATTTGTTTTATTTAAATCTTTTGTTATAAAACCACATAAAATTATGAAAAAAAAAATACATCCTAATTATCACAACATAAAAGTTGAAATGACTGACGGGAGTCAGTTTGAAACAAAGTCAACTTGGGGAAAGGAAGGAGATGTACTTAAATTAGATATAGATCCAAAATCTCATTCTGCTTGGACTGGTGGAAAACAAAGAATTTTGGATAGAGGCAGAGTAAGTAAATTTAATAAAAAATTTCAAAACTTTAAGTCATCTTTTAAATAAATGAAAGACATCCCATTAATGCCAAAGGCTACGGCTGTTTGGTTAGTTGAAAATACATCTTTATCGTTTAAACAAATCGCTGAATTTTGTAATTTGCATGAAGTGGAGGTACAGGGTATTGCTGATGGAGAGGTAGCAAAAGGAATCAAAGCATACAATCCAATTATTGCTGGTCAGCTAACAAGAGAAGAGATAGAACATTCATCAAAAGATATTCAAAGACCATTACAACTAATTAAAAAAGAACTTGATTTATCAAAGAAGGAAAGAAAAAAACCCAAATATACTCCTCTTTCAAAAAGACAGGATAGACCTGATGCAATTCTTTGGTTGATTAAAAATTATTCAGAATTATCTGATTCGCAGATTGCTAGATTAATTGGCACAACTAAAAATACAGTTGTGTCTATAAAAAAAAGAAATTATTGGAATTTCAGCAATTTGCTGCCGAAAGATCCTATAGCAATAAATCTTTGTTCACAACTTGATTTGGATAAAGCTATAGATAAAGCAAAAAGAAGAATTAAAATGGAAGAAAAAAAAATTGAAAAAGAAAAAAAAAAAGAAAATTAGTTTAGTTGGAATTATAATGGGTAGTAAATCCGATTGGAAAACTATGAAGTTCTGCAGTGATACGCTCAAAAAATTCAATATCACGCATGATGTAAAAGTTATTTCGGCTCATAGAACTCCACGAAGATTACATGATTATCTTAAAATAGCTAAAAAGAATGGAGTCGAAATAATTATTGCAGGAGCTGGTGGGGCCGCGCATCTAGCGGGGGTAACTGCTTCAATAACAACTTTGCCTGTATTGGGTATACCGATTGAAAGTAAGCTAAAAGGTTTAGATAGTTTATTATCCACAGTACAAATGCCAAGCGGTATTCCTGTGGGAACTTTGGCAATTGGAAAAGCTGGCTCGATAAACGCTGCTTTATTGGCTGTTTCAATTTTATCAACTAGATATTCAAAAATTTTAAATAAATTAATTAATTATAGAAATAGCTTTGAAAAAAAAGTACCAAAAACACCTTATTAATTTTCTGTGTGGACAAAAAAAAATAAAGATGATAATCAATCTGACTTTTGGAGGTAGTTATTAAAATAGAAGTTAAAGATAATAATGTTGAACAAGCTTTAAGAATTTTGAAAAGAAAGCTTCAGAAGGATGGTTTTTTTAAAATCATAAAATTAAAAAATACCTATGAAAAACCTTCTGAAAAGAAAAAAAGAATTAAACAAGAAAATATGAAAAGAGCAAAAAAAATTCAAAAGTTAAGAAATAGAATGTAATTTTATCGCGGGGTGGAGCAGTCTGGTAGCTCGTCAGGCTCATAACCTGAAGGTCGCTGGTTCAAATCCAGCCCCCGCAACCAATCACACCAACACATTTTTAATTTAAGTTAGTTGCAGAAGTTTTTTTGAGTGCACTGTGAGTGCAATTCGAGATGAATTTTGCAAAATTATTCTAAAATTTAAAATTCATAGATACATAACCAATTATGTTATTCGTATTTTGGGTAGAACGACTTCCTTCTAAATTAAATGAAATTAATCCATGTTTTGAAAAATTATGTTTTAAACCAATATTTCCAGCAAAAGTTATTTCGTTTTTCAATTCATTGCCTGGGCTAAAAGTAGCTTTCGTTCCATTAATCTCATACTTTTGTTTTTGTTCTGTTATTAATCTTCTAAAATCTCCAATCCAACCTACCGATAGATTAGTGTTTTCACTTATTTGAATGCTGTATTCATCACTCAAAGAAGCGGTTAAATTTGCAACATGTTTTTTGTCCCAGATAAAGTATTTGCTTTCCGAATGACTAGGTGTAAGTGAATATCCAGCAGTTATTCCTATGTCAGGAATCAAATTAATATTACTTAAATTATCAAAATATTTAAATTTTTTCCCTGCAATTACTTCATATGTTTCGTATGTATCTGTTACATTTAAAACTCCCGATGTTGTTGTATTAGTAAGTATTGTTCTCTCACTATCATTAAGTGTAATTCCAGCTGAAACAAAATTTTCAGTTTCAAATTTGCCTAAATTTTTTAATTGAGGAAAATACAATCCAGTTAAGAGGCCGTAACGAGTTATGCTATGGTCTTGTAAGAGATCTTGTTTGCTATGTTCTAATGAAAGCATAAAATGTGAGCTTTGTAATGGATTAATTAAATTTATACCGAAAGTTTTATGATCATATCCTATTGCTAAATTATTATTATTTTCTTTCCTTTTTAAATTTGAAACATAAGCCTCTCCCCAACTATCTTTGCCTTCTATAAAACTTTTTGATTTTTTATAACGATTTAAAGATTTACGTATATTTAAAGATTTATATCCTAAAAGTTCGTCGAGTGTTTCACTGCCACCTTGACCTACCGATCCTGCTGATCCTTTGACTACCTGGTTACCGTCAAGATCCTCTAAGGTAAAATCTCCTTCAGTCTCGTAGAAATATCCTTGGCCAAATCCATGTTGGAATTTTAAGGTACTGCCTGTTCTTGCGAGAGCGTCAATTTTTCCTACAACAATACCTCCATCTTTCAAAGTTATTGTTGCATTGTTTCCGTATAATTTAATTGCATCATCGCTAACATTGTTTTTAATTGTTCCGCTATTAACAATAGTTGAACTTGCTCCAACTCTTATAGTTGCATTAAGACTATCAGAGTTAGTAATCTCACCACCAGATTTATTAGTAATTGTAGCTGTATTGTTTGCACCAGTTCCAAAAATAGCTGACTTTGTAGTCGTTGTAATTGTTCCTGAGTTAGTAATAGTTAAGCCTGTGGTATTATTAGTCCCAGTTTTACTAATTCTTATTGTATTTGTGTTTGAAGAAATTTTTCCACCTGAATTATTTACAATTGTTGCATTAGTAGTCCCTTTTACATCTATTGCCGTTATTCCAGTTGCGCTAATTGTGCCTGAGTTTGTTACTGTTAAATCTGAAGTATCATTTGCAAATATACTAAGAGTAGTTGATGTTATTGTAGATCCAGACTCAACAGTTACATCAACATTATCTTCTGTAACATTGGCTGGTTTTGTTGCTCCTGTATTTAATGTTGAATTATTTGAGACAGTTAAAAATTCTCCGTTACCATCTATATTTTGCCGAGTGGTGGTTGTTCCACCATTGTTAAGAGTAGCACTATCCGCTAAAGCGACTTTACAAATGCTTAAAAAAATTAAAGTGATAAAAAGCTTTTTCATCAATCTAAATAACTCTTTCACGCAGAAGTATAATCAATACGTTTGGATGTTGATGGCGCGTTACCGGCAGGTAGTACAGAGTAGAAAAATGTTACTCGCTCTTGTGCTATATAAACAATATCTGTATTACGTGGCACCCATAACACATCTCCAGGGCCGGCTTCGAATTTTTTGTCACCGACTTGTAATGTGAACAGTCCCTCAAGTATGTAGATGACCTCGTCATAAGTTATATGCCAAGGTATAGAGCAATCTTCAAAAACGCCAATCCCGGCTCCCAGTTTATCGGAAAACGATACATTGACCAAACCGATGGTTTTCATACCGTTCACAGGCTCAAGGTCGAGGTCTTTTTTACGGAATATCTTTGTTTCTGACATAACGTTTCTCCTTATTAAGTATTAAATACTTTGTAATATTACACCACAACAAACACAGAACCAAGATCCCTAAAAAAAATTTCATGATCTAATTATCAAGAGTATCAATTTTAATTTTTTGACTTTCTAGCTTTTCACAACTGTAACCAAGATTTTCTAATTTCAATTTAGAACATTTCTTTTTGGCATATCTAATTTCATCATAATATTGAATTTGTGTATGCGGGTGCACACCTCTCTCAGCCATTCTGTATATTCCAAATTGCATTGCTGAATCATTGCTCCACCCTTTGCCTTTTTTTGGCGGTTTAATAGGACCTTGGTAATGATATACTATCTTACCGTTGATCCACATTTTTAAATATCCAGTGTCTTTGGTTGTGTAGTTGATGTTCATTATTACATCGTTCCACTTGTTAAATATTTCTTCTATTTTCATTATTTTAACATTGGCATTCTCAGTCCAAGAAACTGAACAGCCATCATTACCTTTGGCATTATACTTTTTGTAAATTCTAGGAACATTACAAGCAGTACGTCTTTGCCAATAAAGACCATAGTGTGTTAGGTCTGTGTTAAACATTGGTGCCCAATCACCAGCGTTGTGAATTTGCCAAATAGAGTTATGTCCTTTTAGTGAAGTATGAAACTCCTCGATGTACCAAGATATTGTGTGCCACACATTACCATTAAAACTTATGCTTTTATCATCATCTGCTGGAGTAAGTTCGTTTCTTTCAGAACCATAAGGACCATTCTTACAATCATCCCATCCACCAGGTGTTTTACCACAGCTACCAGTTCTTAATTCAAACCTTAAAGCAGTATCACCAAATCTTGTTTGATCAGAAACTTCTTGAATCATATATGGCTTCCAATACTCCATTGCATAAGTGTACTTCCATTTATGGGGCCATTTAATAAATACATCGCCTTTTGTTTTAATTACTCTATTTTTAATCTTCAGAGTGTTTGCTTCAGAGTCATTTAAATTAAAAACATTAAACAACAAACCCAGAACCAAGATCCCTAAAAGTTTTTTCATTTTAATAAAAAATACGAAATTGTAGTCAATATCAAAACAATAATTACCCAAATTGAAAGATTGGCAAGAAGTTGTTTTAATTTGAAATTTGATTGTAAAAAGTTAGGTAGCACTAATATCAACACTCCAATCAAGTAGATTATTGGAATTATTTGATCAAAATTCATTTAAAACTTTTTTTTAAGTTTACTAATTATAAATCCATAAATAATCATATTTACGACTATTAGGGTTATTCCCAGGTATATCTGTAAATCTTTAGTTAGGTTCATTGGATAAACAATTGGCACTAGGTAATTTTGAATAAAACTTTCAGAATATGTTGTCAAATTAGCTTTATGTAAAAACCAATTTTCAAGATAAGTCAGAGGACATATGGAATGAGTTAATTCGATATAGGATCCCCAAATAAAAGCGGGAATGTGGATAAAAATAATTTTTGTTGTAATAAAAAATAATAACGCACCAAATATAACAAAGAGAATAAAAGCAAAATGAATAATTAATGTTAAATTTGCAGCCAATTCATACATTTTATTTTTCAATCAACAGGCTTCATATATAAACCAATTAAATAGGTTAAGATATGGTAGTACAGGAATTTTGCTGTTGATGTCACTAGGTTAAATACAATAAGTAAAATTATGTTTAATTCAATTTTTGGTTGTAATTTTAAAAAAATTATTGAATACTAATTATGAAACATAATGAAAAAAATTAAAACCGCAGCATTTGTTCCAGCTAAAGGAAATAGTGAGAGAATTAGTAAAAAAAATTTAATTATTATTGATGGAGAGTATTTATTTAAAAGGAAATTAATTCAGCTGCTAGATTGTAAAGAAATTGATGAAGTTTGGTTGGATAGTGAAAGTGATATTATTCACAAGCTTGCTTCCAATCTTCCAATTAAACATTTAAGAAGACCAAAAAAATTTTCTACAAATAAAGTTGATGGAAATAAATTATTTTCTTATGAGTCAAAACATACAAATGCTGACATAGTTGTACAATCATTATGCACTGCGCCTTTTCTAGACTCCAAAACTATTGATGAAGCACTTAAAAAATTTAAACAATCAAACAAAACAAGTTTGGTTGCCGTATCAAAAAATAAGTTTTACGAATGGAAAAATAATGCTCCTTTGTATGGAGATACAATTCCAAACAGTGTTGATCTGCCAGAGCAAATAATGGAGTCAATGAGCTTATATGCCGTAAAAACAAAAGGTAAAATAGTAAAGCAGAGATATACAAAAAATGTTTTGCTATTTAATTTATCTCCATATCAAAATATTGATATAAATAATCAAGAAGATCTAGATTTAGCTAAGTGTATTTGTATGGGACAAAGAGCTTTAAAAGTGCAGCAATTTAAATCTTTATCTTCGTTGATTTCAAGCGCCCTTCTAAGCGATATATGCAAAGAATTAAATATCAAACATTTTTTAAGTAAAAATATAAAGCCTCTTACAAAAGGAAACTTTTTAGGATTTGCAAAAACTTTAAAAATAAAATCCTTGCCAAAAAATAAAAAAAAAAACAAAAAAGATTGGATGGGTATTTTTGATGCATTGAAAAGTTATGATTTTATTATGCCAGGTGACGTGATTGTTGTTTCTACTGATGTCCCAGAAAAGGCATACTTTGGCGAATTAAACGCAACATTTGCAATTCGACAAGGCACTGTTGGAATAGTGATAGATGGAAATACAAGGGATATTGAAAAGGTTTCCTCGCTTGGACTACCTGTACACGCACATGGTAGCAAAGCCAGTGATATTAGATACGAAGGTACAGTGGAAAGTATGAATTTACCCATCATTATTAATGGAGTCCCAATTCAAAATAATGATATAATCTTTGCAGATCAAGATGGGGCCATATGTATTGCTCAAAACAAATGGGAACTTGTATTTAGCAGAGTTAAGGAAAATCTTAAAAAAGAAACGGAAATAAAATTGGATGCATCATTTGGATCGAACCCATCAGAAATTTTGGAAAAAAGAGGTTTTTTTTGAAAATTTTATCTACACTCACTTTTAAAAGAAATTATTACAAAATTTAAATTAATAATATTAGTTGACTATTTATAAAATTGAACTCCAATATTAATAATAGAAATAAATGTTTGGTGGCTTTTGTAAAAAAACCAACTGATATGCTTGAAGTTATTTCGGCATTAAAATATTTTAAAATTAAAAAGTTATTTATTATATCACATAAAAATTCAAGGTTTAAAAATTTATTGGCATATGCCAAATTTTATTTAATAAAAAAAAATATTAAAACCACTTATTTGTATTATGATTTTGTTAACTCGACAAAAAAAAAATTTATAGAATATTTAGAAAAATTAGAGGAATTTAAATATATTGCTTTACCATTAAATTTTAATAGATCCTTTTATACTTCGGTTAGCAATCTTAAACAAAAAAACAAAGTAATTATTGCTATTTCGGAAGGAATTCTTGATGGTTTAGGTAAATTCCGATTCTTGTTAGCAAAACAAAAATATAAAAGTTTTATGGCAATTAAAATGCTTGCATATTTTAATTATATATTTAACGAAGCTGATTATTGTTTTTTTAGTTGTTATCCAGTTGAATCAGCTTTTGCAAAAAAAACTTTACCGGTTGCTAAAAATATTATTATTGATAAACAAATAACCAAACTTTTAAGAAAAAATAAAGTAACAAACCTCATTATTCAGGGCCGTGGGGAAACCATTAAATCAATTAAAAAAAGATATCCTGAAATTAAAAGTTATTGCTCCACAATAAAATGGGTAAAAAAAATATGTATTAATGATAAAATTTATAAAACCAGAAATTATGTGATAGCAGAAGAAATTATTAATACTGGATTAATCAAAACAGTTTATTCAACTATGAGCAGTGTTATTTTTTTTGCAAAAAAAAAGGGGATCAAAGTAAAATTGATTAAAAATAAATTTAATTATGGTCTTTTTTCAAAATATTTTTGTGAAAAAAAATGGTCTGAATTTTAGATGTATTCATTAATTATCATGTAAATCATTAATGCTATTTTATTTTAAATTAAATCTTTCCTAATTAATTTTTTAGAAAAGTAAATACTGCAAATTATTAACAAAAGAGAACCTGCTAAATTAAATAAAAATAAAAAATAGTATGATTTTTGATAATAAAAAAGTAAACAAGAAATTAAAATGATTATTGAATTGATTACTAGTTCAACAATACTTATATGAAAAAATTTGTTTATAGACTTATTAAGTATACTTATAGAAGATGCTAAAATAAGGAAACTTATTTCAAATACCATTAATAATAATAAATTATAGTCTAAATTGTAAGTGTTATTTAACCAAAGGTTATAGATATATTCACCCAATAGTGTTGATGTTAATAAAAATAAAATTACAAAAATTACTGTGTATTTTATAAATTTAGAATAATTTTTTTTTAATAAATCAAACTTTTTTTCAGAATATAATTTTATAAATTCAAAAAATATTGCATTCCTTATCATGCTCCATACCCTAATAGGCAAAAAATGAAATAATGTTTTTAATGTACTTATCATGCCCAAAATTTGAGAATTAAAAAATAATCCCAATATAATAATTTGAAAACTGTTCTTAATTACGCCTGTAATAGAATTTAAATAATAGGGAATTGAAAGTTTAAATAATTCTCTTATTTGTTTTTTTGAAAATAATGTAAGAGAAAACGTTAAATACTGATTATAATTTAAGAAAAAATAATAATAAACAATTAGTTTCAATACACTGGCAATTAAAAGAAAAATTGAAGCAAATAATAGTTCTTTAAATATTAATCCCGCAATGATTATAAGAATTTTTGAAAAAAAATTAAAAAAGGTATCTACATAAGTCGATATATATAATTTACCCCAATAGGTGATGCCAGTTTTAAAAATACTATTAAATATATTTAAATAAAAGGATAAAAAAATACAAACCAAAATCAATTTTAATTGATTGGTTGTAATATCTTTTAAAATATCTAAATTAAAATCATAAAAATTGATTATTAGAGCTGTAATTAATATAAGAAAAATAGTAATTACAATTAATAAAATAATAGCATTATTAAATATCTCATTAACTTTATTCTTATTATTTTTATTATGATTTATAGACATTTCAGTTTTTGCAGCAGCGGTTAAATCAAAGTTAAAAATAGATAAAGTTGTAGGAATTGCCGTTAAAAAAATCCAAATACCAAAATTCTCTAAACCATAAGTCATAATCATTAAGGGTGGAAACAATATTTGTAAAATTGTTAATGAAGAATTTAAAGATATCTGTGAAATTAAATTTTTTGATATTCTATTGTTTTGTTCTTTGGGGAAGTCAAATTTAAAAATTTTTAAAATATTCATTTTAAAACAAGTTAATTAATTAAATTTAAAGATATGTGGAGAGTAGAGTTCAATTAATTACTATATAGGCTGGTAATTTATAAAAATTAAGTTTCTTGATTTTTAAAGATGAATTTTTTTTTAAAAACTCATCGACTGCTTTTGTTGCGCCATAAACTGAATTGTAGTCATCAATTAATATTATACCACCCTTTACAATTTTTTTGACTAATTTATCCAAAGCGAATTTGGTTGGTTCATAAATATCTAAATCTAAATGTAACATTGAGATTTTTATATGTGGATTTTTTTCTAAAAATTTTGGCAAAGTATTTTTAATATCGCCTTTTATTAATTCATAATTTTCAAATTTTTTTTTATTAAAGATTTTAATTAGTTCATCTAAAGAAATTCCATCACCAGCTTCATTTACCCACTTTTTTACAAAATTTTTATCTTTAATATTTCTTGCTTTGGCAAACTTTCCAAACATATCAAAACCATAAAACCCTCTACTGTGTTCATTTTCCAAAATCTTTCTAAAAGTTAAAAATCTTGTTAAAGAAATACCTTTAAAGACTCCACATTCAATAAAGTCTCCAGGAAGTTCTAATATTTTTTTATATATTTCATAATGATAGATTAATTTGCTAATTCTAGTAATATCAGTTTTTAAATGATAAATGTTTTCCGAATCCCGTATTTCACTTTTACTTATATTTTTAAAATCTTTTATTGAAGCCATACAAATATCTTTAATTTAAAAATTATTTTTGTCAAAGATTATCATTGTTACAGACTTTTTTATAGAAGTTTTAAAAAATTATTTTAAAAATTAAGTTCCATAGCTATGTAACCAGCTATGCTATTCGTATCTTGAGTAAAGTGACTTCCTTCTAAATTAAATAAGATTAATCCATGTTTTGAAAAATTTATCTAGCTAATACTTAATAAAAAACCTAGAACCAAGATCCCTAAAAGCTTTTTCATTAATTGTTTATTCTTTCATTTTTTTTAGGTTTTCTAAAAACAATACTATCTAAATAAACTCTTTGGTCTTGAAGGCTCTCCCAGTCTGAATTCCAATAATCTATGGTTCTATGCCTGTAAATTCCCATTTTCATATAACCTCCAGTACAAGTATCTGCTAAAGTTTTTATATTTTTAAGATCAGCTATTACTTTATTATCTTTATAAATTATAAACCTACCTGTTTCATCTAACTTCCATAAAACGTGAAACTTTAGATGAGTCCATTTACCTTTTAAATTTTCAATTTTTCCAATTATAACAGGATCTGATGAGTAAGCAGCCCTGCTAACCCAGGTAAAATGATTTTCACCCTTATATTTTGTGTCTTGCACCCAAAAATGACAACAGCTATGGCAACCTTTGGCTTTATTATCAGTATGCATTTGACCTATTACAACTACGGCACCTTTTTCTAAACTCACATAGTTTTCATCAAAATAAATTGCATATTCGTAAATATGTTCTTTATTTTTTAAATACATGTCTCCTAAATGGATTTCTTGTCTACTTCTATTTCCTTTGCCATCGCATTTGATACTACGTTTTTCTGTTTTGCCTTTGCCACATCCTGCATCTTCTCTATTGACTGTAACTTGAATACTCGTTTTGCCTTCATAAACAGGATATCCATCAGACTCTTTTACTTGTTTAATTCTATTAACTTTTTTTAAAGCCATAGAAATAAATTGTTTTTTAAAACCTTTTATATCTCTATATTTTTCAGCAGAAATAACTGGGTTACAGAGAAACAAAATTAAAAATAAAATTACTAAAATTTTTTTCATTATTTAAACTTATCTTCACAGATTTGTTTGGCTTTTTCTACACTGGAATTTTGTGCTTTACCCAAAATACATGCGCTAATAACTTTTTTTAAGTTATAGTCATTATATATACTTCGAGCTAAAA
This sequence comes from Pelagibacteraceae bacterium AG-464-B04, assembly GCA_003209225.1. Lineage (GTDB taxonomy): Bacteria > Pseudomonadota > Alphaproteobacteria > Pelagibacterales > Pelagibacteraceae > AAA240-E13. Next base: position 1,901 of record QCRZ01000012.1, on the reverse strand, counting down.
AAAGAATTATTACTATAACTATTACCGAAATAATTGTCCTACTTTTCATTTAGAAACGTACCATAAACTTTATTGCCATATTTCCCTTAATAGCTTTTCTCTACCACAGGCTTTTTTGTACATCAAATAATTGACAAAACTTTCCTGATAATAATCTTGATGGTAGTTTTCCGCTGGGTAAAATTTTTCAAATTTTCTAATAAACGTAACAACTTTTTCTCCATTAAATTTTTTTTCAATATTTTTAATAGATTTTTCTATTTGCTGTTTTTCTAAATTATTTTTATAAAATACAACCGATCTATAGCTAAGCCCTTTGTCACAAAATTGACCTGTGGCATCAAAAGGATTTATGTTGGCCCAATACATATTTAGTAAATCTTCAAAATTAATTTTATTCTTATCATAAATTATCTTAACTGTTTCGAAATGACCTGTGTTTTTATAAGTAACTTCTTTATAAGTTGGATTAGGTAAATTTCCCCCGGAATAACCTGAAATAACTTCTTGTACACCAATTACTTTTTCAAAAGACTCCTCCATACACCAAAAACACCCTCCCGCAAAATATGTATGTCCTATATTTTTTGCATTAACAAAGTTTATATTGAAAAAAAATAAAACCATAAAAAATATGTACAGAGATAGTTTTTTCATCTAATTAGAATTACACATGGCACAAATTTTGTTACCTTCTGGATCACGTACGTAAGCATAATAATTTCCATCATATCTTATTCCTGGTAATCCCTCATTGATGCCACCGTTTTCTAATGCACTTGAGTGAAAGCTATCAACTGCTTTTTTTGAATCAGCTAAGAATAATACCATTGTACCATTACCATAAGTAGCTACTTCTTTATTATTAGGCTTGGTCACATAAAACTCTATTTCGCTTAAATTATTTTTTTTTGCATAACCTATGGCTTTGTCTGTAGACTTAACTTTTTTAATATCTAGAGGAATAAAAATAGCATCATAGAATTTTGCTGATCTAATAAGGTTATTTGACCCAACCATAACAAAACCAAAAAGTTTTTTCATTTACTTATAACCATTTTTTTTCTCTTTGCATTTTTTTCCTCTTTTAATTTTCTTTTTTCTTTAAAAGTTAATTTAGGTTTTTTCATTACGCTACTGTCCTTAAATGATTTTCCACTGTATCTTTTTGACATTAAATTATTATTTTAAGTAATTTTTTTTCCAATTACCTTTTAAAATTCTTCCATCAGGCAAAACTAGAGTTCCTTTCCCATCATATTTGCCGTTTTTAAATTCTCCAGTATATGTTCCAAATGACATTGTTGCCATTCCTCGTCCATAGTATTTGCCATCTTTTAGCTCATCAACATAATTTGCTTTTTCAGGAAACACAAATATCCCTTGCCCATGAAATTCATCATTTTTATATTCACCAACATATTTTTTTCCATCAGGCCATGTGTAAATTCCTTGACCATTTTTATTGCCATCTTTCCATTCCCCGACGTACTTTTTTCCATCAGGCCATGTGTGGGTTCCTTGACCGTTATAAAGACCTTGCGCAAATTCTCCTTCGTATTTTTCACCAAGTTGATTGGTAAAAATTCCTAGTCCATGTTTTATATTGTCTTTCCATTCTCCAACATAGGCTGAACCATCTTCGTAAGTGAATGATGCTTGTCCATTTTTAATTATTAAGATGCTATTTTTCCAGATGCCTTCTTCTCGTTTTTCGTCAGCACTAATCCAAGATCCTTGGCCATTTCTTTCTCCATTTTTATATAATCCAACGTATCTACTTCCATCTTTTAGAGAAAGATTTACTTCACCATCGAGTTGTCCATTTAACCATTTTCCAATGTTCTGTCTTCCATCAAAAAATGTGTAAGTTCCTTGTCCATTGTAAAGACCTTGCGCAA
>QCRZ01000011.1 GCA_003209225.1 Pelagibacteraceae bacterium AG-464-B04 | reverse complement strand
TGTCTAGTAAAGCCGCAACTCTTGGCATTAAATTTTTTCCAAATGTGTTAGCAGAACTAATTATGTGAGTATATCCTTCTGCTAATTTAACTATTAGGGGTGTTAAATTTTCAGCTAAATGATTCTCGTAAATTAAAGAATCTGAATGTAAAACTTTTTTAATTTTTGGAATACAGGCAGATTCTTTGACAACCTTTTCACAACTATTTCCTGCAACCAAAATATGAATATCGGAATCTATTTTTGAAGCGGCATTAATTGCATTTAATGTAAAAGCTTTTAATTTTAAATTATCATGTTCTGCTATCAATAAAACTGACATTAAATAACTTTTGCCTCATTTTTAAGTTTACTGATCAATTCCGCAACACTCGAAACTTTTATTCCGCCTTTTCTTTTTGGAGGCTCTTCTACTTTTATCTGTTGAATTCGGTTAGAAATATCTACGCCCAAATCTTTAGCAATTAATTGTTCTATTGGTTTTTTCTTAGCTTTCATAATATTTGGAAGTGAAGCATAACGTGGTTCATTAAGTCTTAAATCACAAGTAACAATAGCTGGTAGGTTTATTTCTATTGTTTCTAACCCTTCGTCAACTTCTCTGGTTACATGTAGGGATTTATCTTTTAATTCAATTTTTGAAGCAAATGTTCCTTGTGACCAACCCAAAATTGCAGATAGCATCTGGCCTGTTTGATTACAATCATCATCGATTGCTTGTTTTCCCATAAAAACAAGATCAGGTTTTTCTTTTTCTACAATTTTTTTTAGAATTTTAGATATACCTAAAGGTTCTATATAATTTTCTGACTTTACATGAATTCCTCTATCGGCCCCAACTGCTAAAGCTTTACGAACTGTTTCTTGAGATTTTTCTCCCCCTATAGTTACAGCTATCACCTCTTTTGCTTTGCCTGCTTCTTTAAGTTTTACCGCTTCTTCTATTGCATTATCATCTGGAGGATTGGTTGACATTTTTACGTTATCAGTGTGAACTCCTGTTTCATCTTCTTTCACTCTAATTTGAACGTTGTAATCAATAACTCTTTTGATAGCGACTAAAATTTTCATTTAAGATCTTAATAATTTGTTTTCTGGGTCGTAAGGTGATTCTTCAAGTACTGACGCCTTATGCATTTTTCCCAATATATCAATTTCTAATTTTTGACCAACTTTAGCGAGATCAGGCTTAACCATACCTAAAGCTATAGATTTATTTAATCGGAAACCAAAATCTCCTCCTGTTGCTCTTCCAGCAACAGTTCCATTATTATAAATTGGATTATTTCCCAAAACATCTGCATCGGTAACTTCGTGAACTTCCATTGTAACTAATTTATTTGAAAAACCTTTTTCTCTCCACTGATTCAATGCCGCAAGACCAATAAAATCTCCTTTATTGGGATGAACAAACCTATCTAATCCCGATTCGTAAGGTGAGTACTCGATAGATAATTCCGTTCCAACCAATTTATAAGATTTTTCAATCCTTAAGCTATTCATTGCTCTTATGCCATAAGGTTTAAGGTTTAAATCGTTGCCAGCAGCCATTAATTTATCAAATATATGATTTTGATATTCAATAGGATGATGTAATTCCCAACCTAGTTCTCCTACAAAGTTAACTCTCATAGCATTACATGGAGCTAACCCAATATTTATATTTTGGCCACTTAGCCACTTAAATTTATCATTAGAAAAATCAGTCTTAGAAACTCTTTGCATTAAATCTCTGGCTTTAGGTCCTGATATTACTAGAACACCTTTGCTGTTAGTTAAATTTTCAAACTGAACCGTACCATCATTTGGCATCCATTTATTAATCCAATCATGATCTAATCTTTGAAAAGCTCCAGCCGATACTAAATAAAAACTATTTTCAGATTCTCTCATTATAGTAAATTCTGAATGGACACCTCCTTTAGTATTTAAAGCATGACAAAGATTAATTCTTCCTATCTTTTTTGGGAGTTTGTTAGCAACTAATCTATTTAAGAATTCTTCAGCTTTTGGTCCTTTAATTCTACATTTTGCAAATGCTGTCATATCCAACAATCCGACATTCTCTCGAACATTTTTGCATTCTTTTTCGATAGATTTAAACCAGTTAGATCTTCTAAATGACCAATCATCTTCTTGTTTTGCTCCGTCAGTTGCAAAAAAATTGGCTCTTTCCCAACCAAATTTTTGACCAAAAACTGCACCCAATTTTTTTAATCTATCATAACATGGAGCTTGTCTTAAAGGTCTACCAGCTGGTCTTTCTTCATCTGGATAATGAATAACGAAAACATTTTCGTAAGCTTCTTCATTTTTTTTTACCAAGTAAGATTTTGTTGCGTAATCTCCATATCTTCTTGGTTCCACACCAAGCATATCTACTGTAGGTTCTCCATCCACAATCCATTCAGCAAGCTGCCAACCAGCACCACCAGCTGCTGTAATTCCAAAACTATGTCCCTCGTTTATCCAAAAATTTTTTAAACCCCACGCAGGTCCAACGATAGGGTTTCCATCTGGCGTATAACAAATCGCACCATTATAAACTTTTTTGACTCCTACCTCTCCAAATGCAGGTACTCTTTTAATTGCTCCCTCAATGTGAGGAGCTAATCGATCTAGATCTTCTTGAAATAATTCATATTCACTATCTTTTGAAGGTCCATCAACATAACAAGCAGGTGCACCTTTTTCGTAAGGACCTAAAAGTAAACCTCCAGCTTCTTCACGCATATACCAGGAGTTATCACTATCTCTAAGAACTCCCATTTCTGGTTTATTTTCTTTTTTTCTTTTTTGAATTTCGGGATGAGGTTCTGTAACAATATATTGATGTTCTACAGGAATTGCAGGAATATCTAATCCAACCATTTGTCCAGTTTGCCGAGCAAAATTTCCACTACATGAAACTACATGTTCACATTCAATATCTCCTTTATCTGTACTAACTACCCACCCATCTTTAGTTTGTTTAATTGCCAAAACATTTGTACTACGATAAATCTCCGCACCTCTATTTCTTGCACCTGTTGCCAACGCCTGGGTAACATCAGCGGGCTGAATATATCCATCTTCTGGATGCTGTATAGCTCCAACTAAACCTTCGGTATTTACTAAAGGCCAAATTTCTTTTACTTGTTCTGGTTTTAGAAAATTAACTTTAACACCAATTGTTTGCGCAACTCCTGCGTACTGGTGGTATTCATCCATACGTTCTTTTGTTTGTGCTAACCTGATATTTGAAACAACACTAAAACCAACTGATTTACCTGTTTCTTTTTCTAAGGTTTTATACAAATCAACAGCATACTTGTGTAGCTGACCAACGGAATAACTCATATTAAATAAGGGTAATAATCCTGCAGCATGCCATGTTGATCCTGAGGTTAATTCTTTTCTTTCTACCAAAACTACATCGGACCATCCTTTTTTTGCTAGATGGTAAAGCATACTAACACCAACGACTCCCCCACCTATTACCACTACCTTTGTTTTTTTTTTCATAAAAAAAATATGCTTTAATTTTGGTAATATCTAAATGGAAGGATATAATAGGTCAAGTTTAGATTTAAAATGATTAAAAAAATTATACTTTTACTTGCAATCGTTTCACCTTTTTTGGGATATTATTTTACTGTTTATCTACTAAAGCTTGAGAAGAAAAAAGTTCCTGTCTTAAAACTGTCCATTGCAAGTGTTATTTTTCTTATTTTAATACTTATATTTTTTAGGTATTTTAGTCATATTTCACCAGATACAAAATATTTTCCCCCTAAAGTTAAAGATGGAAAAATAATTCCGGCTAAAAATGAATAATTAAATAGAGCTTCCAATCGACTTAGGTAAAGAAACAGCAGTAGTTAACCAACAATTATTCAAATATCCACCGTCTTTATATTTTTCGACTTCCCAGTTATATTTAAAAAAATATTTTTCTGAATTTAAGACTGTTACCTCGTAAATAAATTTTTTCTCAGATTTAAAAACTTCTACAATTTCATGATTAACGTGATTTAATAAAATATTATATCCTTTCCTGTTTAATAGTTTAATGAAACGGGGAAGAGGGCCAGTAAATTTTTTATTAGAAGGGTGAGCAAATTCCCATGTTTGTTTTATCCCTGCATTTTTATAAGGTACATCATTACTTTTTAGTGCACTTAGTTGGATTTTAACAACGTCAAGCGGTTTATACTTAATATTTGGTTTTAAAAATTCATTAGATAAACTTGATGAAGTTGTGAAAACAAACAAAAATATTAGTAAAAAAAAATTTTTTATCATAGTACAACTAATTTACTGGCAAAGAATTTATTTTTTCCATTACAAATGAAAGTGAAACAATTGCAATAACTAGAAAGGCAATGATTATAACTCCAGCTGATTTTAAGTTACTTTTATAATTTAATATTTCTCTAATACCAACTAATAATGAAGCAAAAATCCAAAACTGAGTTAAAAAAATAATTGGTACTACAAATTCTGGTACCAAAGCAAAGAATCTAAATAGGCCTGGCGCATGCGCAATACCTACGGTAATTAAAGTTATTTTAAAATTAGATTTTGTATTTTGGTCAGGAAATAATTTGATTCCTATTACGTATATCAATAATGCCCATACCAACCAATTAATCAAAGATGTTGCGCCTGATAAAATGATGTTGGTCTTATAAATATTACTTAATGCAGTCGCGCTTGCTAATCCATCCAAAACCATTATTATTCCAGCATAGTATAAGGAAAATTCTCCAAAAGTATTTGGATCCTTATATAAAGATTTGTCTAGTTTTATCGATCTAAAAATAATTTTAGTGAATTCATCAAACATAAGCTTTTAAAAAAATTAATTATTTATTCAAAGTAGCTAAAACTTCTGATTCCCTAGTATTTGCGTTAAATGATTGAGTAAACGGTATTGGCACAACAACTGCATCAACGGGTTTACTAGAATATTTTTTTGGCAAGTGTACTTTATATTTTTTACCAAAATTACCAGTAGGAAATCCTTTTGAATTTTTGTGTCCTTCGTAAGGAACATAACCCATAGCAATATTTTTCTTCTTCTCTGGATGATACCAGGGTGAAGTAATATAACCAATTGGTTTACCCCCTCCTTTGACATCTGAGATTAACCAAAAGTCTGGTGCATACTCTTCTATTGGTTTTCCACCCAATTCCAAACCTACAAGTTGAAGTTTGTAAGGTTTTTTTCCATTAATAATTTCATTCTTCATTTTTTCTAAAGCTTCTTTACCGACATAATCAGTTTTTTTATCCCATTGACCTTTTCCTGATAAAGAAACTTGATAACCCAAGTTACATTGAAAAGCATTATGTTCATTATCCATATCCTGACCCCAGGATAATATTCCTGCTTGGATTCTTCTGTGATGAGCTGGCGCAATAACCATTAATTTATGTTTTTTTCCAGCTTTAAGCACTGCATTCCACATGTCTTCTGCATATAAAGTGGCATCACGAAGATAAATTTCATATCCGGCCTCACCAGAAAATCCTGATTGAGAAATCACACAGCTTCTACCTCCTACGTTAGCTTCGGCCAAACCATAAAAAGGCATATTGTCTAAATCAACTTGATCTCCAATTAAATCATTCATTAATGCTTTTGATTTAGGACCTTGTATTTGAACCGGGCACGCATCTATTTCGTCTATTTCTACATTGAATCTTTTATCAGCATTAACACCTTGTAAGTACATTCCAATATCAGAATCAGATAAACTAAACCAAAACTCATCATCAGCTACTCTTAGTAAAACTGGATCATTTAAAACGCCACCTTTGTTATTGCAAAGAATAACGTAACGACCTCTCATTGTTGAAATTTTAGTTGCATCACGCGTTATTACGTAATCTGTAAACTTTTCTGCATCTGGTCCTTTAACTCGAATTTGCCTTTCAACAGCTACATTCCACATGGTTACATGATTCTTAATTGCCGCATATTCAACCATGGCTCCTCCTTTTTCAGGTCTTACATAACCTCTGGGATGGTAAACACGATTATAAACAGTTGCTCTCCAACAGCCTGCTTTCATTGACAAATGCCAATACGGTGATTTTCTAACTCTTGTTGAAATCAACAGCTCTACTTTAGTTGGGCCACTTTGTCTTAAATTATAAGGAACCATTCTATCAGATTGATCTACTGATGTAGCATGTTTTACTTTATCATAATTAACTTTTTCAGTTTTATTGTTTTTTAATAATATTAATTTTGCTTTTTTCTTTTTTTTTAATTTATTTTTTTTCTTTTTTTTAGGCATAATTATTCTCCATTAACCATTTGTTAGTTTCTTTTAGACCGCCAAAAGTATAAATATGAAAATTCTCTGTTTTTCCTTTAAGTTTTTCTATTATGTTATTTGGGTCTCTTGGTTTTAATAAATCTATAGCTTTTGTTGCGTTAGATTTAAGAAAATTAATAGAATTTTTTGCCCCAACAATATTAGCAAATTTAAGCAAACTGCTTATTTTTAAAGGCCCAGTAATTCCCACATGAACTGGTAACGTTTGTTTAGAAACAAACTCAGCTATAGAATTGGTGTTTAATAACCATTGAGTAACTATATAGTCTGCATAAGGTTTTTTACTAATCATAGCTTTTTCTAAATCTGAGTCGGATATATCAGGGGACCCATCTGGATGTCCAGCAATTCCTATCTTCAACCCCTCGAATAATCCTGTCTCTAATAACTGGAGAGAAGAATGAAAATCTCCAACAGGTTGCGCACTACCCCCTATTACAAGAGCTTGTTTTATGCCTCCATCTTTACTTCTATTCACAAAATCTTTTAATTCAGCCATATTTTTTATTGATCGTGCTGGAAAATGAGGCACTGGATTAAAACCTGATTGTGCCAATTCTTTAGCTTTGTTTGCTACCATTTTAAAATCATCACCGGGTAACATCGTAATATATACATCTTTTACCTTAGGCAGGTCTGATAGATCAGTCTTTATAGTAATCTCTAATGAAAAATTCATAATCACCGGGATATACCAGCGTAACTATGGGGATGTCCAGAAATTTCAACTGAAATCTATTGCCTATTCATATTAAAATGTTAGGTTTTTTAATATGAATTCGAAGGCTAATGGTCACGGAAATATTTATGACATTATAAATAAAGAAAAACTTGATGTTGTAAACAAACCTATTAGTAAAGCTCATGGCCTTCCTAATGAATGCTATAATAGCAAAGAATATACATATATAGAGAGAAAAAAAATATTTGAAGATAAGTGGGTAGTTGTTGGTGTTGCTAGCTCAATTCCCAATCTAGGGGACGCAAAACCTTTTGATTTGCTAGGAATTCCTTTGATTTTATTAAGAACTAATAAAAATCAAATTAGAGTTTATCACAATGTTTGTAGTCACAGAGGTTATAGAATTCTACAAAAAAAATGTTCTATTAAAAATCTATTAAGATGCCCTTATCATTCTTGGTCCTATAATCTTGAAGGAAAGCTAGTAGCTACTCCTCATTTGGGTGGAATGAACAAGCATGAATCTAAAGATTTTAATAAAGATAAAAGCGGACTTAAAGAAATTCGTTCATATCTTTGGCTAGACATGATTATGGTAAACATTTCTAATAATGAGATTCCTTTTGAACAATATATTAAACCTTTACAAGATCGTTGGTCTAAATTTTGGTCAGAAAAAGATCAAAAATTGATTCAACATTCAAAAGATTTTGGTTATTTTAAATTAACAGCCAAATGTAATTGGAAGTTTGCAATTGAAAATTATTGTGAAAGCTATCACCTTCCATGGGTGCATCCAGGATTAAATTCTTACTCTAAAATTAGTGATCATTATCACATCGAAGGTTTGCCTAATAGATTTGCTGGACAAGGTACTGTTGTTTACAATCCAAGATTTAAAGGTAAACTTAAATTTCCATGTTTTCCAAACTGGCCAAAAGATAAATTAAATATTGCTGAGTATGTTGCTCTCTTTCCAAACGTAATGCTTGGAATACATAAAGATCACTATTATGCTTATTGGCTGGAACCAGTTAATCATGAATTTACTATTGAGCATATGGAAATTTATTATGTAAGAAATGCAGCTGCTAACTCAAAAAAATTCAAAAATTTAAGAAAACAGAATATGAAACTTTGGCATGGTGTACAGTCAGAAGATGTAGGTATTATCGAGGGAATGCAAGAAGGAAGAAATTCACCTTCCTATAATGGTGGTAATTTTTCACCTGTTATGGATAATCCTACTCATCATTTTCATAAATGGATAGCAACCAATCTGGTTTAATATGAAGTTTAAAAGAAAAATTTCCCCGAATACAAAACCTCTTTCAAATTTTATAACAAAGAAAAGATTAAAAGAAGATGAAATAGATTTTACTAAACTTAGATCTTATAGATTAGATAGAGTAAAAAAAGAGTTAGAAAAAAATAATCTTGAAGCTTGTATATTATTTGACCCTGTTAATGTTAGATATGCACTAGATACGGTTAACATGAGCGTTTATAATATGCATAATTTAACTCGTTATTGTTTTGTGCCTGTTAACGGACCTATAATTCTTTATGAATATTTTAATTGTGAGGGATTATCTAAACACTTAAATTTGATTGATGAAATAAGGCCTGCAATAACTTGGGATTATTTTAGTAATGGAGATCAAGCGGGAACCCAATTGAAAAAATGGATTAATGAAATTAAAGATTTATCTAATTCATTCTTTAAAAATAGAAAAATAGCGATTGATGTTGTTAATGGTCCTGCTGTAACAGCTTTGAATAATGTAGGAATTGAGGTAGTTGATGCTAAATTGGTTCTTGAACAAGCTAGAGTCATTAAATCACCAGATGAGCTAAAATGCATGAAAGCTGCAATTGAGGTTTGCGAAATTGGCATTAACAAAATGAGAGAAGAATTAAAAGCAGGAATGACTGAAGACGAGCTTTGGTCGATCTTACACAAAACTAATATTGAACATGGTGGTGAATGGATTGAATGCAGAATTTTATCTTCAGGTCAAAGAACAAATCCTTGGATGCAAGAAAGTAGCAACAAAATTATTCAAAGTGGAGAAATGGTATCTTTTGATACTGATATGGTTGGCCCTTACGGTTATTGTGCAGATATTTCTCGTTCTTTTGTTGAAAGCCACAAATTTAATGAAGAGCAGAAAAAATTATATTTAATGGCTGTTGAACATATAAACCATAATTCTAGATTAATAAAACCTGGAACGTCTTTTAAAGAATTCACTGAAAAATCATGGAAACTTCCAGAAGAATATTATGGAAATAGATATTCATGTATGGTTCACGGAATCGGTCTTTGTGATGAATGGCCAATGATAAGATACCCAACTGATGGTGGTCAAAGAGAAGGTTGTTTTGAAAAAAATATGACTATTACAGTTGAATCTTACATCGGAAAAGTCAGTGGTAAAGAAGGAGTAAAACTAGAACAACAATATTTAGTTGGCGAAAATGGACTTGAGTTAATGTCTCATCATCCATTAGAAGATTTGTAATTAAAAATGAATAATAGATTAGAAACTATTGTCGATCTTAAAAAATATCCAATCCAAGATTTAAATTCTCCATCAATAAAAGAATTAATAAAAAAATGTAAAAGTGATTTAGATCAGTTTAGTTGTGTTACTATTCCTAATTTTATTTTACCCAATTCTTTAAAAATAATGAATACAGAGTTAGAAAAACAACTCGATGAAGTTTATATGTCAAAACAAAATATAAACGCATATTTATATTCAAAAGACGATCCTTCCTTACCTAAAGATCATCCAAAAAGAATATTTATGGATCGTTATAATGGATATTTAAACTCGGATGTTTTTCCAAAAGATTCAGAGATGAAATTTCTTTATGAACAAGATGAACTTTTAAATTTTGTGTCCGCTTGTCTTGGAATGTCGCCAATTTATCGATGGGCCGATCCTTTAGCTTGTCACGCTTATAATGTTATGAAACCAGACGGTATTCTTCCATGGCATTTCGATAGTTGTGAGTTTACTTTAAGTTTCATGATACAAAAACCTGAGAAAGGTGGAATATTTGAATATTGCCCAAACATACGCGAACCAGGAAATGAAAATTTGGAAGAAGTTAAAAAAGTACTTGATGGAGACCGTAAAAGAGTTCGTCAATTAAAATTAGAACCAGGTGACCTTCAAATATTTAAAGGACGATTTACACTTCATCGTGTTACAAAAATAGAAGGAAATCATTCCAGATACCTTTGTATACCGGCTTATGTTTTGGATCCTTGGAGAGTAAATACTCCTGAACATTCAAAAGCTATATATGGAAAAGTATTACCAATTCATATAGAAAGAAATAAAGCTAGACCAGACGGCTTAGCTGACTAAACATGAATATACGAAACGATATTAGTGCTGAAGAATGGGAAGTAAGGGTTGATCTTGCTGCCATGTATCGTCTTACTCACATGATGGGGTGGGATGATACTGTGTGGAATCATATAACAGCTAGAACTCCTGGTACTGATCACACTTTTTTTATGCATCGTTTTGGACTTTTGTACGAAGAGGTAACAGCATCAAATCTTATTAAAGTAGATGAAAACGGTAAAGTTATAGAGGGTCCTTCAGATGTTAATACTGCGGGATTTGTTATTCATAGTGCGGTTCATTTAAACCATCCAAAAAATAAATTTGTATTTCATACTCACCCACCGACTGCACTTGCAGCTACAGCACTTAAAGATGGTATACCTCACTTAGTTCAAGATTCTTCAATGCTTTATGGTAAAGTTGGCTATCATGATTGGGAAGGTCTTTCAGTTGATATTGATGAAAGACATAGAATTGCGAAACATCTTGGTGACAATAAAGTTTTAATTATGCGTAATCATGGATTGCTTACTGTGGGCGAAACTGCAGGAGAAGCTTTTATGAATATGTATTATGCAATCCGCATGTGTGAAGTTGCAGTCAATGCACAAGGTTCTGGTCTCAAATTGGATTATGCAGAAAAAACTTTTTGGGAACAATCTCAAAAACAATATGAAGCTTTTGCACCTGGAATAAATGAATGGCCCGCATTAAAGCGTAAGTGTGAAAAAATTGATCCGTCTTATAAAAATTAATTTTTAATGAATCGTTCAGTAAATCAACTGTCAGATATAGTTGATAATGGTCTTTGCATTGGTTGTGGCCTTTGTCAAAGTATTACTGGGAAAGATAAAATTGAAATTTCTATGACCTCAAAGGGAAGACTTGAACCAAAGGAAATCAGTAAAATTACACCAGAAATATTTGAAAAAATACGTAATGTTTGTCCTGGCACGATTGTTGAGGGTCTTCCAAAAGAAAACGTTGATCAAAGTACTAAACATAATCTTGTTTGGGGTTATTATTTATCTCTTTGTTATACCTGGTCTACTGATAAAAAAATAAGATTTGAAAGTTCGACAGGTGGTTTGCTCAATGGCTTATCCATTTACTTGCTCGAATCTAAAAAAGTTAAATTTATTATGCATACAGCTGCTGATCCAAAAAAACCGATGCGTAGTTTGTGTAAATTTAGTTATAATAAAGAAGAACTTTTAGGCGGTGAAAGTAGATCAAGGTATGGACCCGCAGCACCTTTGGACAGATTTCATGAAGCGCTTGATTTAAACCAACCTTTTGCTTTTGTTGGTAAACCTTGTGATATCAGTGCAATCAGACTGCTATCTAAAACTGATTCTAGAGTAAACGAACTTTGTAAATATTTGCTAACCTTAGTCTGTGGAGGCTTTGCAGAATTTACAAAAGCGCAAGATTTTATTGAAAGCTTTAAGGTTAAAGAAGATGAATTGTCTATCTTTAGATATAGAGGATTTGGAAATCCTGGCAGAATGTACATCAAAACAAAAGATGGCCGTGAATATGATAGAGAATATAATTCTTTTTGGGGAGAAGAATCTACATGGAGAGTTCCTTTCAGATGTAAAATATGTCCCGACGCCATTGGTGAAAGCGCAGACGTAGCTGCTTTGGATACTTGGAGAGGTGGTTCACCTAAAGGAGAAGATGAAGGTTTCAACGCCGCAATTATTAGAACAAAAAAAGGATTAGATTTGATGAATGACGCAGCCAAAGCTGGTTTTATTCATATTGGAGATAAATTAAAAATAGAAGATATTGATGATTTCCAACCCCATCAGGTTAATAAAAAGAAAGCAGTGTATTCTAGACATCAAGGAATGATAAAAAATGGCTCACCTACTATAGATACTAATGGCCTTAGAATTAAAGAACTTTCTAAATTAAATAGTAAAGATTTTAATAAAAAAGAAGAGTATGGTGTAGGGAGTAGAATAAAAAAAATTAAAGCATGAGCAATAAATCAATTCTAATTTTAGCAATGATATTTAACTTCCATCATAATTGGAATTGCTCTCTCTTCGTTAAAGCTATCTACAGTACCGATCAATAAAAAATCCTTTTATTTTTTAGACGTTATTTAAAAATTAAAAAGGAGTTTTTATGGATAAGAAAGAATTATTTTACAAAGCAATTATTTGGCAAATTATAGGTTTATCATGGATTTCAATACTATCTTATATATGGTTTGGTAGTTGGGTGAGATCGCTAACTTTTAGTATAGTATTAGTTGTTGTGAGCGTTTTTGTTTATATTTTATATGAACTAGCTTGGAATAAAATTATTAAAAATAAAAGGTAAAATTAGTTAGTCGTTCCAGCCACCAACTGTTTTGACTTCTAAAAATTCTTCTATTCCGATAGCACCAGCTTCACGGCCAATCCCAGAATGTTTGTAACCTCCAAATGGAGCATCGACTGCTATGCCTGCGCCGTTAACATCAACCATTCCTGATCTTAATTTTCTTGCAACTCTATTTGCTTTTTTCTGGTCTTGGGTTTGAATATAATTTGTAAGACCATAAGGTGTATCATTTGCAATTTTGATTGCCTCTTCTTCTGTTTCAAAAGGAATAATTGACAAAACAGGTCCAAAGATTTCTGTTCTAGCAATTTCCATTTGATTGTTAACATCAGCAAAAGCTGTGGGCTTAACAAAATAACCTTTTTCTAAACCCTCTGGTTTTCCAGCCCCTCCGGCAACCAATTTTGCCCCCTCTTCTATTCCTTTTTTAATTAATGTTTGAATTTTATTATATTGAGTCTCGGAGATTACCGGACCAATATGATCACCTTCTTTTTCTGGTAAATCAACTTTTGTTTTATTAGCAAAATTTTTTACTCTTTCTACAGCTTCGCTATACATTGATTTTTCAACCAACATTCTTGTCGGAGCATTACAAGATTGTCCAGAGTTTCTAAAACATCTTAAAGCTCCTCTTTCAACGGCCTCAGGGTCTGCATCTTTGAATATAATGTTTGCCCCTTTTCCCCCTAACTCTAGACTTATTCTTTTAAAGTCCTTTGCTGCATTTTGAGAAATTAAAGCACCTGCTCTAGTAGATCCTGTAAATGAAATCATGTTTACATCTGGATGACTAGTAAGAGCATTGCCTGTCGTCGCTCCATCGCCGTTTACTAAATTAAAAACTCCAGCTGGAAATTTTACTTCATCGATCATTTCAGCAAGTATCATGGATGATAAAGGTGCTAATTCTGATGGTTTTAATATCATCGTACAACCGGCTGCAAGTGCCGGTATTACTTTTAGACAAACCTGGTTCATTGGCCAATTCCAAGGAGTAATTAGTGCACAAACTCCTTTTGGTTCATATAAAATATTTTGGTTTTTTGCATGCTCACCAAGTATTTTCTCAAATTTAAATTCTTTTAAATATCCAGTAAAAGATTTTATATGACTTGCACCAGTTCCTGTTTGAAGTTGTGATGAAAAGTCTTTTGGAGCACCCATTTCTAAAGTAATAGCTTCTGCTATTTCAGCCCATCTTTTTTTGTAAACTACATAAAGTTTTTCTAACAATTCAACTCTTTCTTCTTTTGATGAAAATCCCCAACTTTCAAAAGCTTTTTTTGCAGCAACAACCGCTGCATTAACATCATCAGTGCCTCCTAACGATATAACTGCACAATTTTTCTCAGTTGCAGGATCTATTACTTGAATTTCTTTTGAGTTTTTTGAGGCAACCCACTGTCCATTAATATAAAAATTTTTTTTATTAAGCATGCTATAAAACTATCCTTTCTTTTAAATTTTGCAAACAAATAGGAGCAAATTTAATTAATATTTTTGTTAAAATAGTACCTTAAATAAGAAAAAATGATCCAATTTAATCGTTCCTTATTTTTAAAATTAAGCTATAAGAACCGATTATAATGTCTAGAAATATTAGAAACATAGCTATAGTTGCCCATGTTGATCATGGAAAAACTACTTTGATTGATTCCATTATGAAACAAAGTGGATTATGGAGAGATAATCAAGAAGTTGAAGAAAGAGTTATGGATAGTGGTGACCTTGAAAAAGAGCGTGGGATTACAATTCTTGCAAAACCTGCTTCTATAAAATGGAAAGATACAAAAATTAATATTATTGATACACCAGGTCATTCAGATTTTTCAAGTGAAGTAGAGCGGGTACTTGATATGGCAGATGGTGTTATTTTGCTAACAGATGCTGCTGAAGGATGTCTTCCTGGCACTAGTTTTGTAATGAAAAAAGCTTTAGCACAAGGCCTCAGACCAATAGTAATTATAAATAAAATTGACAGGTCTGACTCTAGACCAAAAGAAGTTATTGATGAAGTTTTTGATTTGTTCGTTGCACTTGGGGCAACTGATGAACAATTAGATTTTCCTATTCTTTATGCTTCAGGACGTGATGGATGGGCTGTAAAAGAATTAGATCAACCAAGAGAAAATTTACATACTTTATTAGATTTAATTTTAAAACATGTTCCTCCTCCAAAAGTTGAAATAGAAAAACCTTTTGCCATGCTAACTACCCTTTTGTATGCTGATAGCTTTTTGGGAAGATGCTTGGTAGGTCGCGTTGGCCAAGGAACAGCTCATATTAATGAAAATGTTAAAGCTATTAATTTAGATGGTCAAAAAGTTGACGTTGGTAGATTGACTAAATTGTTGAGATTTGAAGGAACAAAAAAAGTTCCTGTTGAAAAAGTTGTAGCTGGAGATATTGTAATTATTGCAGGACTAACTAAAGCCACTGTTTCAGATACTATTTGTGATCTTAATGTTGAAACACCTTTACCAAGCACTCCGATTGATCCTCCTACTATGTCAATAAATATAAGTGTAAACTCCTCTCCTTTAGCTGGAATTGATGGAACTAAACTAACTTCTACTCAAATTAGAGAGCGTTTGTTAGCTGAAGACGAAAATAATGTTGGTATAACTTTTTCTGAAAATACAAATAAAGATTCTTTTGAAATCAGTGGCCGTGGAGAGTTACAATTAGGAGTTTTAGTTGAAACAATGAGAAGAGAAGGCTTTGAACTTACAGTTTCTCGTCCCAAAGTTATTTTCAAAAAAGATGATAATGGAAATAAAACAGAGCCAATAGAAGAAGTTACAATAGATTTAGATGCTGAATTTGCTTCTAAAATTATAGACAATATGAATAAACGTAAAGCTGAAATGATTAATATGATAGATGCTGGAGCTGGTAAAAAACGTTTAATTTTTCATGCGGCCTCAAGAGGGTTAATAGGATATCAGTCAAGATTCATGACACAAACCCGTGGTACTGGCGTAATGAATAGAACTTTTCATTCTTATGGATCTTTTAGATCAGGAATTACGGGAAGGATAAATGGAGCTCTAATTTCTATGGAAACAGGACCAGCAGTAGCTTTTGCAATATTTAATCTTCAAGATAGAGGTGAAATGTTTATTGGTCATAATACAGAAGTATATAAAGGAATGATTTGTGGAGAACATACTAGAGATAATGATTTAGAAGTAAATTTTTTAAAAGGAAAAAAATTAACGAATATGAGAACTCAGGGAACTGATGAAAACGTAGTATTAACACCTCCGCGCCGAATGAGTCTTGAAGAAAAAATGGCATATATCAATGAAGATGAAGTTTTAGAAGTAACTCCTAAGCATTTAAGACTTCGAAAAAAGTACCTGGATCACCATGAGAGAAAAAAAATGTCCAAAAATAACTCTCAAACTATTTAATATTCAATATTTTTAATGCTAATTGATGAAATTATTTTCAATTTTAAGCTTAATTAAAAAAATCCCTAAAACTTCCTGGAGTTCAAAAAGGCCGTTAAATATTAAACCAAAAATAAAAACTCTAATATTTTTAATAATTGGTTTATTTTTATTTGGCCTAGGAGAAACTCTTTTGCTTGCCTCTGGTGGAGGTGTAAGTCCTTGGACCGTATTAGCTGAAGGATTATCAATTCATAGTTCATATTCTATTGGCTGGTGCACTATTTTGGTGAGTTTTATTGTTTTAATATTATGGATTCCCTTAAAACAAAAACCTGGTATTGGTACAATTTTAAATGCAATTATTGTTGCTTTAGTTTTAGATTATGCGCTACCGTATTTGCCTAACCCTGAAAATTATAAATTTAAAGTAATACAAATTATAATCGGAGTTTTAATAACTGGTTTAGGAAGTGGGTTTTATTTAATTGCTAATTTAGGTCCAGGTCCAAGAGATGGATTAATGACAGGCCTTCAAAAAATGACGGGAAAACCAATAGCTCTAGTAAGATCTACAATAGAAGTAATGGTTGTTTTTTTTGGGTGGTTACTAGGTGGTACTGCTGGTTTAGGCACAATTATATTCGCCTTGGGCATTGGTCCTGCGGTAGCTATTGGAATTTATTTCGTAAGTAAAAATTTTAAATAAAATGAAAAATAAAAAATACGATGTTATAGGAATGGCTTGGTCAGATAAAATTTCATTTGATGAAATTAAAAAAAAAGTTGGTTTTTCTGAAAAAGAAGTTATTAGCATTATGAGAAAAAATCTTAAAAAAAATAGTTACATTTTATGGCGCAAGAGAATAAGAGGTAGACTAACTAAGCATAGAAAGTTAATGAAATTTAAAAATATGTAAACTTAATTACAAAGAGTTAATAAGTTCTATAGCAATTTTTTTTGACATACCCATGTACTTAATTTTTTTTACTGACTCTAAGTTAGATTTATCATTACCAACAACAACAAAACCTATCATACCCATACCTTTGTGAGGGGTACACCAGTACGCATAAATACCTGGGATTTCAAATTTATACTCAGTATCTTTACTTATAGCAGATTTAAATTTGGTCACACCTTCTGGAACTCCACCTTTAATAAATTCCACATTATGTCCAGGTTTTGTTGCTTTCCAAAAAACCGTATCACCTTCATCAATTTTTACAATTTTTTTAGAAAAAACCATATTTTCTTTTTCCAGTCTATTAAGCATCTCAACTGTTTGATCTGCTGCCAAAGCTGATAATGAAATAGATAAAGCTGATAACATTAAGATAAAAAATAAAGTTATAGTTAAAAATAAAGATTTTATTTTTTTTAAAGATTTATTCATAGCGTTCATATAATCTTTAATTTAAAATTTACAAGAATTTTTCTGTAACAAGTTGACACACTTGATTGTATCAAGATGACACACCCTAAAAAAATATTTTTTACTAATCGTTATCGGTTAGACCAGCACCAGCACCTTTTGTTTTTAAACTTTCAGACTCTTCAACGAAAGTTTCTTCGGAAAGCTTATAAATCTCCTTCCATTCTTGATCCGAAAATGAATTTTTATTTTCTAAAAAAACAATACTAATCTCATTAGCTAAGGTGACAATTTGTGTTTCTATATTTTTAGATAAAATGGATTTATTAAAATTAACAAGAAAACTAGATTTATTATACTGTATTAATATTTTTTTTCCCAAAATCTCAGAGGCTTTACTGACAAAAGGTAAGATTAACATAGGATAGTTAATATTATAAAATTTAATAGTTCTTAAAGTTTCTAAATGCTTACATTGATCTAAAAAAGCAACACCACAATAAATTGGACATAATTCTTTATTTTTATTTTCTTTCTCTATTTTTTTTAACTTTTCAGGGTGTTTTTTTTTTATTTTTTTTAAATATAAATTTAAATTTATAATGCCTGGTAAACCAAATAGTTCTAAATTTCTAATAGCTTTACCTATTTCTTCTGCGATACCCCAAGAAAAACCAGCAGCCTTAGATGCTCTTTTTGATGTTGTGTCAATTTCACTAAGTGACTGCATAATTAATTAATAACATTATATACCCAAGTATCATTGAAATTTTTCATTTCATGGGACAATGGAGCTCCTTGATACATGTTTATCCTTAGCCATTTATCTGATCTAGGATCAAATTTAACAGCCCCAAAAAAAGAAAGTTTTAGTCTTAACATATCAATTGGAACCAATGATGCGCCAATTGTATTATCTTGAATTTCGGAATATGGAAATTGATCAACAATAAAAGCTCTTCTAACTACATGCCTTACGTCATCATTATTTAATAAAAAATCCGCAATTGAACTTGTTTGTTTTGTTTTAATTATTTTTTCATAAAGTTTTTTGATATCTCTAGCTATAGCTAAGGGCTGCTCTAGTTCAGCCCCATGTTCTTCGTATCTATTAGCGACACGAGGTTCTTCTTTATTTTTTGAAATAAACCAAAAATTAAATGTACTATCTTTTTTGCTAAAATCAATTTTTATAATTGATTTATAATTATTTTCTAAAATTATTTTAAGATCTGAAACTTTTTTATCTGCAGGGATTGTAAAATACTCATCTTCTTCTGAGCTCATATTATTGATTAAAGGGTCAATTATTTTGTCATAAGGTTCCATCATCATAGAAACTATATATTCTAAACATTCATCTTTAAGATTTTTTGCAGACCAAATATAAATTGAATTCCATAGATATTTTTTTTTCACTGAACATTCTTTTTCTAAATATTGATCAAATTTAGTTAAATCTACTTTTAATGAATTAATTTTATGATTTTGATAATCGCTGTCAGTTAACCAAGTATTTATACTAACTTTTGACTTAATAAGACAATCTTTAAAAATATTTAAATCATTAACATTAACCTTTTCTATAGATCTAATTTCTTTTAACGCTTTTTCTCTACAAAAAATCCAATTATGTAAAAGTGTTGGATGGTTAACAATAAAAGGTGCCATACCCAGTCCTGTAGAATTACCAATTCCTAAATTTCTTGCAATATCTATGTCTAGCTCGACTGCTTTTGTTGGATTTTTAAATTTAGCTATATGATTAACTTGGTCAAAGGTAAACTGTCTAACTAAATAAACTAACATCATTTCCAACCTAAATGGGCCATAAATTTCTTTTCTATCTTTAATTCTAAAACGATCAGCTAAACCAAATTTTCCTGATCCATAAACGGCAGTTGTGCGATATAAATATCCAACTTTATTTAATAAATTCTTATCAGGTTGTTTTCCTAAGCTTAAATATTCAACCACATGGTCAAATGCTCTTACTGATTTATTAGCTCTGGATAAAGTAAGCTCCTTATATGATACGCGTCCCACTTCTTGTTTAGGTACGTTATCTCTTAAACGCCTTATATCTTCTTTAGTTGGAATGCCATCATGCAAAACAAAGGCGGCATCCCATTTTGTTGCTATAACTCTATCTGATCTTTCTTCTGAGTTGATATGTTGTGCAAAACAAACTAGAGAATAGTTTCTTTCATTTTTACTAAATGAATAAACTGCTGTACCATAACCATTTTTATCTAAATCAAATAAATCTCTTTTATAATCCCAGTCTTTAAATTCTCTAATAAAACTTCTTAAAAAAGAAAGTTTAGACTGATGAAACGATCCTAATCTTGAAAGTTTCATTACTTCGCTAGGATCTCTAAATTTTATATTTAAATCACTCAAATATTTATACCCTGGTAAAAATTATACCAATTATTTCCTAGTATGCCATTTACTTCAGCATCTTGAAATCCTACTTTCTTTAAACCTTGTTCTAAATTTTTAAATCCTCTTGCATCTTCAAACCAGCTAGGCTGTTTAGGAAAATTTGCATCTGAAGAACTTCCCTCTCCATAGTCCTTTGTTTTTGTCCATTTTCCGTTTCTCATCCACTCAACAACTGAGTTAGGATGTCCAATGCAAAGGTCTGATCCTATTCCTATATGTTTGTCTCCTATAAGATCTGCAGTTTTTGCTGCCATTACGCAAAAACTTTCTAAAGTACAATTTGATTTATTTTTTAAATGATGAGGATATAAGGAAAGCCCAATCATTCCACCAGATTTTGCTAATGCTTTTAAAACTTCGTTTGATTTATTTCTTTTTGCTTCAAACCAAAAAGATGGGTTAGCGTGCGTGATTGCTATGGGCCTAGAAGATATCTTAATTGCATCTAATGTAGATTTTTCCGCTGAGTGGGACATGTCTACCACAACTCCCAATCTATTCATTTCCTTGATAACTTCTTTTCCCATTCTTGTAACTCCACTATCATTTTCTTCGTAGCAACCTGTAGCTAATAAAGATTGATTGTTATAAGTTAGTTGCATAAAAATTATTCCTAATTTATGGATTTCTTCAACTAAACCGATATTATCTCCGATAGGAGAGCAATTTTGAAAACCAAAAAAAATTGCTGTTTTATTATCCAATTTTGCTTTTTCTATATCTCGAAATGTTTTTCCTTGAAAAATTAAATCTTTATAATCTTTAAAGTACTTATTCCAAATTTCTATGTTTTTTTTAACTTCATCAAAATTCTCGTGGTAAGCAATTGTTACTTGAACCGCATCTAATTTAGCTTCGTTGTTTATTTTGAATATTTCTTTAGACCAATTACAGTATTGAAGATTATCTATTCGGTAATTTTTTATTTCACTCATATTAAATCAATATAAGTTACTTTTTTAAAATATTAGAAAGTCTTTGTGGAGATATATACCCCTCACCTTTATTTTCTTTATTTTTTACTATAATTATGGATGGTTGTTTTATGAGAACCTTGTCTATAAAGGACTCAATAAAATCATTTTCATCAACTATAATAGCGTTCGATAGATCTTGTCCGTTTACTTTTTCCATAATATTTTTTGCTCTAAGAACACGGGGGCGATTTACATCTTCTACAAATCTTTTTACATAATCTGTTTTTGGGTTTAATAAAATATCTGCTGGCAAACCTTCTTGATCCATTCTACCATCTTTGAGTATTGCTATTCTATCACCTAACTTCAAAGCTTCATCTAGATCATGGGTAATAAAGACTACTGTTTTGTTTAGTTCAGATTGAAGATTTAAAAGTATGTCCTGCATATCTTTTCTAATTAAAGGGTCTAAAGCACTAAAGGCTTCATCCATTAATAGAATATCCGCATCATTGGTTAATGCTCTAGCAAGTCCAACACGTTGTTGCATTCCACCTGATAAATGTTGTGGGTACCTTTCTTCGTAACCATTTAAGCCAACTTTCTCAATCCAATGTTTTGATCTTTTTTTACTTTCATCAGGGTTAATTCCTTGCATATCTAATCCAATACAAACATTTTTAATAACAGTAAGATGAGGCATTAAAGCAAAACGCTGGAAAACCATTGCAGTTTTTTGCCTTCTAAATTTTCTTAAAGCATTTTTGTCATAATCCATAACATCAAACTCATCTACTTTGATTTTCCCTTCGGTAGGTTCTATAAGGCGATTAATATGTCTGATTAAAGTAGATTTTCCAGATCCAGATAAACCCATAATTACTTGAATATTTTTTTCATATATATCAAGATTAATATCTTGAAGTCCTAAGACATGATTATGTTTTTCTAAAAGCTCATCTTTGCCAATACCACTTTTTACATGCTCAATCGCTTCCTTAGGATTTTTTCCAAAAATTTTATATAAGGAATCAATTTTAATTTTGATTGCGCTCATTAATGTTTGCCTTCTCGATGTTTTTGAATTCTTTTTCCATAGTGTTGGCAAACCCTATCAAATATAATAGCTAATGCTACAATGGCTAACCCATTCATTAATCCCAGCGCTAAGTATTGATTTGATATTGCACGAAGCACGGGCACTCCTAAACCTTTAACTCCTATCATAGAAGCAATAACTACCATTGCGAGTGCCATCATAATAGTTTGGTTAACACCAGCAAAAATAGTTGGTAAAGCAAGAGGAATTTGAACTTTTGTTAATCTTTGCCATGTTGTAGCACCGAATGCATCTATAGCTTCCAAAGCTTCTTTATCTACCTCACGAATTCCTAGGTTTGTTAAGCGTACAATAGGAGGAATTGCATAAATACAAACAGCAATAAGACCTGGTACCTTACCAATGCCTAAAAGCATAAGTATTGGAATTAAGTAAACAAAACTTGGGATTGTTTGCATTACATCTAAAACTGGAGTTATTATTGATTGTATACGATTTGATCGTGCCATTAGTATTCCAAAAGGTATACCAACACCAATACATACGATTGTAGCAACTGCAATGATTGCCATTGTTGCCATTGTATCTTTCCACATTCCAAAATATCCGATAACTAAAAATGAGATGATCGTTCCCAAAACTAATTTCCAGCTCCTTGAACCCAACCAAGCTAATCCTGCAATAGCCATAATAACTATTGGCCAAGGTGTGTTTATCATTAGTTTTTCTAACCAAACTAAAAACATTAACAGTGGATGAAAAAAAGACTCAATAGCATCGCCATAAGTACGTGCAAATGATCTAAAAGCAAAATCTATGAATTTTTTAAAATCGCGCAAATCTTGGCGTTCCATTGTGGGAAAGTCAGCAAAAAAATCCATTTTTACCTATTTATATGATACACATAACAAACCTACTAACATTTTTAGTTAATAGGTTTGTTAAAAAATTTAAATAATCAAAGTCTCTTACTTAATTCCTTGTCTAACTTTATTTCCTACAGCATCTCCAAGCCAAGCAGTCCATACGTCTTCATGATTCTTTAAAAAATGTATAGCTGCATCAGCGCCCTCAGCTTGTTCGTCTTGCATATAAACAAGCATAGCGTTCATAACTTCTCCAGGATACGTTCGTTTAGATAAAAATTTCATAACGTGTTTTCCAGCATTTTTTTTAAATTTATCTGTAACTACCGTATTAACAACTGACTGTGTCCATGCAGATGGTTTTGGATCAGCACATTCTTGTTCTGGTTTTACTATACAGCCATCCCAATTTTCAGATCCAGCAAATGGAACTCCAAAATCCATTGGCACCATACCGTATTTACCTATGATTGCTGTCGGATTCCAATAATAGCCAAACCAATTTTTATCACTTTCAGCTGCTTTAGCTATAGAACCATCAAGTCCTGCCGCAGAACCAGGATCAACTAATACCCAACCTTTATTTTCCATTTCGAAAGCTCTGAAAAGATTAGCATTTGCTAATTGACAACCCCAACCTGCAGGGCAACCAACGAATGCACCTTTTGAAGAATCTTCTGCATCTGGAAATAATTCTGGATGAGCTAAAATATCTAAAGCAGTTTTTAACTCAGGGTGTCTTTTTAGTGTGCCCGGTGTTACCCACCATCCTTCACCAAGACCTTTTATAGGCGCTTCGTTTGCTATATGTAAACGACCTTCTCCTACTGCTTTTGCTAAAGGATTAGCTACAGCATTTGCCCATTGCTCAGCAGCAACATCTGGCGCTCCTTTTTCATTCATTGACGCAAAAGTTGGCATCGTTGCTCCTGGGATTAACTCAACTTCACAACCCCAACCTTTTTCAAGAATAATTTTATCTACATTGGCCATCAACGAAGCCGAAGCCCAATTCATGTCTGCCATAACTACTTTTCCACAGTCATAAGCGTTTGCATTTACATTAAAAGAAGTAAATCCTAACGCGAACAATATGGAAATAGACAATTTTTTTATATATTTCATTGTTATTGTTCCTTTTGGTTAATTAATTTATTTAAGTGCATTAAATTAAACACATTAGATGAACAAATGTAACCAAAAAAAAAACAACCTGAAATTGAATTAAATCAAATCACTTATTTTCGAAAATGTGCTTAAAAAATTACTATTAGTGCAATTAAACTCTCATTCGTCCACCATTAGCGTCGTATAAAGGTTTTTCAGAAACTTTGGCATTATAAATTTTACCATTTATTTCGATATCTAAAGCTGTTTCATGTTTTGAAAATTCTAATGGCACATACCCAAACGCTATACTTTTTTTAATATGATGTGCAAAACCTCCCGAAGTTACGTAACCTATACATTTTTTACCTCTTAAAATAGCCTCGTCATTTGTGACATCTACATCATCTGTTTCAACAATCATTGTAACAAGTTTTTTTTCAGGACCCCTTTTTTTTTCATTTAAAGCTGCCTCTTTACCAACAAAATCTTTATCCCAATATATAAAAGAATCTAAGCCTGACTCACTTGCCGTAAAATCAGGTCTATAATCTAGTGTCCAAGCACCCCAATTTTTTTCTAATCTTAAAGACATTAAAGCTCGATTTCCATATAGCTTAAGTCCTAGATCTTTTCCGTTTGCTTCAATTTCCTCGAATAATTTTAACTGAAATTGAGGAGCTACATAAATTTCATATCCTAACTCCCCTGAAAAAGATATTCTATTTAAAATAGCTGGCACTCCCCCAACAAATGTTTCTCTTGTATCTCTAAATTTTAAAACTTCTGCAGAAACATCATCTCTGGATATTCGAGATAATAATTTACGTGAATTGGGTCCCGATATAGCAATTCCATGAAAATCATCAGAGCGATTTTTATAATTTACACCTTCCTTAGGTAAGTATTTTTCAAACCATCTTCGATGCATTTCTTGTGCAACACCGGATCCATATATAATATATTTTTCTTTGTTGTAGCAGGCAACAGTTAAATCCCCATATAATTTTCCTTTTGGAGTTAACATGGGAGTTAATATAATTCTTCCAGGTTTTGGTATTTTTCCTGCTAAAACATAATCTAGAAATTTTTTTGAACCTGGTCCAGTTATTTCATGTTTTGCAAAATTTGCTATTTCAGTCGCACCAACTGCAGTTCTCACAGCTTCAACTTCTTCGTTCACATAATCATGAGAACGTGAACGCTTAAAGGTTGGTTCCTCGTATGCATTTTTAATATTTGTTGCAAACCATAAAGCATTTTCTAAACCAAAAACATCCCCCATAACAGCTCCTCTGGCTACTAATCGATCATACAAAGCAGTAGTTTTTTGTTTTCTTCCTTTTGGTAAAGTTTCGTTTGGAAAAGTCATAATAAATCTTCGTTCATAATTCTCAGAAGATTTTATGGTTCCATATTGTGGTGAGGCATAATTTCCAAACCGTGCTACATCCATAGCCCATACATCAATTGATGGTTCTCCATCAATAATCCATTCAGCAATAGATTTGCCTACCCCACCAGCTTGGCAAAAACCTGCCATTACACCAACGGCTACCCAATAATTTTTTTTTCCTGGAACAGGTCCTATTAGTGGATTTCCATCAGGACCAAATGTAAAAGGTCCATTAACGATATTTTTTATTCCAGCTTTTTCTAAAGCAGGTATTCTTTTAAAACCAACTTCTAGCCGATCTTGAATATTATCTAATTTAGGCTCTAATAATTCATGACCAAAGTTAACTGGTGTTTTTTTTATCTGCCACGGTGTAGATTTAAATTCGTAGGTTCCTAGTAACATGCCATAAGCTTCTTGTCTAAAATAGATATTTCCTTCAAAATCAGTTCCTATTGGCAGCCTTGGTTCATTTTTTCTCTCTTTTATTTCCGGTATTGTCTCTGTAATTAAATAGTGATGTTCCATAGGCTGCACTGGCAAATTAAGACCAGCTAATTTACCAACTTCTCTAGCCCAAAGCCCTCCAGCGTTTATTATAATTTCTGCATTTATATTTCCTTTTTCTGTTACTACTTCCCATGTCCCGTCGTTTTTTTGGTTAGTTTCTAGAACTGGTGTATGAGTATAATATTTTGCTCCATGAACTTTTGCAGATTTTGCATATGCGTAAGTAACCCCTGAAGGATCTACCTCGCCATCTATAGGGTCCCAAAGTGCAGCTAAATAGTGTTTTGGGTTAATTAATGGATGTTTTTTAACTACTTCCTCAAGTGAAATAAATTCTTGATCTAACCCCATATATCTTGCTTTTGATCTCTCTCTTTTTAGGTAGTCGTGCCAAGCTTCGTTTGAAGCTAAATAAAAACCACCACTGGGTTTAAATCCAACTGAATGTCCTGACGTCTCTTCGATTTCTTTATAAAGTTTAATAGTATAAGCCATCAATTTAGAAATATTTGGGTCAGAAGAAATAGCATGCACAGAGCCAGCTGCATGCCATGATGAACCTGAGGTTAATTCATTTCTTTCAAGTAAAATACAATCCTTAAGACCAAACTTTGCTAAATGAAAAAGAATAGAACAACCAACTACTCCACCACCAATAACAACTACTTTAGCATGTGTTTCCATCAACTAAATTTATAACGTTTTGGCTGCGTCAGTATTAAGTTTTTTTAAAGTTTTATCTGTACCATGTGCATAATGTTTCGACATATCAGGGTAATATTTATAAGAAATTGGTTTTCTGCCAAGTGCAACGGACATTTCTCTTACATGATGAGGTTCGGCACCACAACAAATTCCTATAAAATTTATTTTTTTACTAGCACACTCTTTTGCAAACTCGCCCATTTCAAATCTATTACAATATAAATTATCTAACGCAACAGGAAAAGCGTTACCTCCTGGAATACAATCACAGCCTTCGTCGGTTTGATTTAAAAAACCAGGATCTTTTTCTGTTGTTCTGTAAGGTACAGGCAATGCTGCAACATGGCACGATACACTTTTTCTGATTTCAGGTAAAAGTTTTATAGTCATTTTAGGTCCTCTAAAACAATTTAATCCAACAACATCAGCGCCATTATCTTCTAAAACTTTACATGCTTCGCCCGGTGAAATACCTTCTCTTGTTTTGCCATCTCGTCTAAATGCATAGTTACAAACAGCAATTAGTCCAGCATCTTTTATAACTTTAAGTGCGATTTTCATTTCTTCAACCCAAGTAATTGTTTCGGCAATGATAAAATCAACTTCTGCTTCTTTTGCCCATGCAACCTGCTCCTCAAACATTTTTTGGCACTCAACAAGACTTTTTTTGTCTTTTGGGTCATAAATGTTTGTGTTTGCTACATCACCACAAACCATTAAATCTAAATCTTTAAATTCACTTCGGGCATCTTTTGCAATTTTTAGAGCATTTTTTTGAAGCGGTTCAAGAAGTTTTTCTTTTCCTATTATTCTTAATTTTTCTCTGTGTCCATAATAAGTAAATGCCTGCACAACATCGCTACCAGCTCTAATAAATTCTCTATGTAATTGTGAAACAACTTCTGGATTTTCTAAAACAACTTCAGGAACAAAAGATCCAGCTTGCAAATAGCCTCTTCGTTCCATTGCAAAAAGGTATCCTTCTGCACAAAGAACTGGTCCTTCATTAAGTCTTTCTATTAAATTTTTTGACATATATTTTTTACTCTTTTTAAAGCTAATCATATTTTAGCTAATTTGAAAATATAATTGTTAATAATTAATATTGTTGATAGTTTAAACTTATGGCACAAAAAGACGTTGGAAATAAAATACCTATTTATAAATTAAAGACCACAGATGAAGTCATGAAGTATTATGATGAATGGGGTATTAAAAATAAGTATGACCAAGACATGCTTGATTGGAAATACTCTGGTCCCAAAGAAGCTGTTGAGGTTTTTAAAAAGCATGCTGAAAATAAAAATATTAAAATCTTTGATGCTGGTTGTGGAACTGGCTTAGTAGGAGTTGAATTAAAAAAATTTGGATATCAATATTATGATGGTGCTGATTTATCTCAATCATTGCTGGATTTAGTTCCCCAAGGTTTATACCAAAAAATATCAAAGATAGATTTGAATCAAAAAATAAACATTCAAGATAATAGTTATGATGCGGTAATGTGTGTAGGAACTTTTACATTTGGGCATGTAAAACCACATGCATTAAATGAATTTATAAGAATAACCAAGAATAAAGGTTTAATTTGCTTCACAATAAACGAGGGTATTTATGAAAAATACGGATTTGATAAAAAAATAAAAGATCTAAAAGATAATAAATCTTGGTCGGTTAAAGAATTTTTTAAATCTGATTATATAGCAAGCAAAGATGTTAATGCGTGGCTATGTTTAGCAGAAGTAATTAAGTAAAATTATTAAATCCCTTGATAACCATCTTCAAGACAAGCATCTGTAATGCCATGGTACAAAGATTCCCCGAAACTTCTTAGAGCAAGAATTCTTAAAGTTTCAAGATTTTCGTCGGTCATATCGATAGTTATAGTAATGCCATGAAAAACTGAATTGGCACAATTATTTAATTTAAATTCATTAAAATTTATTGGACAACCTTTTTTTAAAATTTCTTTAGAATTGTTTCCTTTTAATTCAATTACAGTTCTTGAGTGTGAAAGATCAGTTACTGCAAAATTTTTATCATCACATTTTTTTTTAATTTTTTTTAAAATATCTTTATTTTTTGAGATTATCAGCCAATTATTTGGACCATTCCAAAGAATTCTTGTTTCGTCATTTGAATTTACCTGCATTGAATTTTCTGGAAATTTTATATTATCTAAATTAATTGAAGAAATTTTTATATTTGACTTTCTGTAATGAAATATTTGTATAATTTTTAAATTTTTTAATTCTGATACAGATATTATTTCATTTTTATTTTTATAATCACCAAATAATCCTTTTTGATGTAATTTGTTTAATGCTGATAAAGGTGTCATGATCTTGCTCTTTCTCCTTTAGGATCAACGTAATGTGACGAAATTATCTCTACAGGAATACTTTTATTTTTCAATGGAGAAAGTGCATAAAGTTTTTCACCTATTTTATTTTTTCCATCTTTAAGTATCGCTAATGAAAAAGGATTATTGTGCTCTACACTCCAACATGAAGCTGAAATATGCCCAAGTTTAGGGTTTGGCAAAGATGCATTGCTATCTTTTACTAAATGCGAGCCTTCAGGAATCATTGTTTTTTTATCAACCGGAACTACACCAACAATTTTTTCTCTATTTGGATTTGTAAAAGCTTCCCTAGATAATGATCTCTTACCTATAAAATCTTTCTTTTTGCTTAGCATCCCTTCTAATGAAAGATCAGAAGCTATAGTTCTATTATCAATTTCAGAACCAGCAACATGACCCATCTCTATTCTTAAAGTAGAAAGTGCTTCTGTGCCATATGGCTCAATATTCACTTCTTTACCTAATTCAATTATTTTTTTCCACATAGATACTCCATAATTTGACTCAACATTAATTTCGTAAGCTAACTCACCTGAAAATGAAATTCGAAAAATTCTAGCAGGAACACCGAATAATTCAGATTCTTTGTAACCCATAAAAGGAAAATTTTCATTTGAAACATCAATATTCGGGAAAAGCTTACTTAATAATTTTCTTGAATTTGGTCCTGCTAAAGCTGCACCAGCCCATTGTTCGGTTGTGGATAAAACATTTACATCTAATTCTGGCCAAACAACTTGCAGGTAATATTCTAAATGTGATAAAACGTTTGCAGCTTGTGCTGTTGTAGTTGTCATGTGATAGTGATTTTCTGCTATTCTGGTTGTGGTTCCATCATCAAAAACTATTCCGTCCTCTCTTAACATTACTCCATATCTAGCTTTACCAATTGGTAATTTCATCCAAGCATTCGTATAAACTCTGTTCAAAAATTCAGCTGAATCTGTACCTTTTATATCGATTTTTCCAAGAGATGTAACATCACACACTCCAACATTTTTTCTTACATTTTTTGCTTCACGTTTTGATGCTTCAAATAATGTTTCTTCTCCCTTTTTATAATATCTTGGTCTTAGCCATAATCCCGCATCAACAAATACAGCTTTATTTTTTTCATGCCATTCATGCATTGGTGATTTTCTTGTTGCACGATAATGTTTTCCAACTTCTCTTCCAACAATGGCTCCGATTGTTATAGGAGTATAAGGTGGTCTAAAGGTTGTGTGACCAACTTCAGGGATTACTTTGTTTTCAATATTGGATACTAGTTGCATCCCATTTAAATTGCTTGTCTTTCCTTGGTCTGTTGCCATACCTAATGTTGTATATCTTTTTACATGTTCGATAGATCTGTATCCTTCACGTACAGCCAACTCTATATCTGAAACAGCTACATCATTTTGAAAATCTAAAAATCTCTTATAATGTTTATTTTTTGGAAGTGGCATACACCAAATTTTATCATGTTGATCATAACTTCTTTCATTAGAATGAGGGGAAACGCTTTTTTCATTTTTACTAGTTATTTTTTTTGACAATTCAAAGCCTTTTGTGAATCCTTCTTCTAATGATTTTTTTAATGTAAATGATCCATTTGCAGACCCAACTGTGGTTTCGCTCTGTCGTGATTCATTTGGAGTAAATGCATCAATAGCATCATTAAATTTTAATTTATTTCCTGATTGTGATGTTAAATGAACAGTGGGTGTCCAATTACCAGAAACACAAATGCAATCACAAGTAATATTTTCTAATTTTTCAAAACTAGATCTATCGCTATTTAATTTTCCTATAGTAGCAGATTTAACTTTTAAATAACCTTTTGCATTTGCTATTCCGTAAGAAAATTTAATATTAATATTTAAACTTTTCGCTTCAGCAACTACTGAGCTACCTGAATCTAATCTTGTATCGAGAACTAAAGGATTAATTCCATTTTTTTTAAATTCGATCGCTGTATCATATGCACTATCATTATTAGTAAATATTATTGGTTTCCTGCCAACAAGAACTCCATAGACCTTCATATATTCTTTGGCTGCAGATGCTAACAATATCCCTGGTCTATCATTGTTGCCAAATGTAATCGGTCTTTCTATAGATCCTGTCGAAACAATTACTTCTTTTGCTCGTATGTACCAAAGTTTTTGTCTTGGAGTAAATTCATTTGGATTTTCTATATGATCTTTTGTTCTTTCACACATTACCATCATATTGTGATCATAATATCCGAAGACCTGAGATCTTTTTTTTACAATAACATTTGGCATTGATTTAAGTTGAGAAATTATTTCATCTGCCCACTCTTTTCCTTTTTTATTTCCAATTGTAACCTCGTCGGTTAATAAACTTCCTCCAAATCTGGGTTTGTCTTCAGCTAAAATAACTCGAGCTCCATTTTTTGCTGCTGATAGTGCGCTTGATAAACCTGATGGTCCTGAACCAACTACCAAAATATCACAATATTCATACTTGTGTTCATATCTATCTGGATCAGGTTTAAGAGGAGCTATACCAAGGCCTGCTGCTTTTCTTATAATAGGTTCATAAATTTTATACCAAAAACTTTTAGGCCACATGAATGTTTTGTAATAAAAACCAGCTGGAAACAATTTACCTAATAAATTATTGATTGCACCAAAATCAAAAGAAACAGAAGGCCAACAATTTTGACTTTTTGCAATAAGTCCTTCTACTAGCTCAACTTCTGTTGCGTTAGCATTTGGTTCGGTGTTATTTTCCTTATATAATTGAACTTTAGCATTAGGCTCATCAACCCCAGCACCTAGAAATCCCCTAGGTCTATGATATTTAAAGCTTCTACCTACAAGATGAACGCCATTTGCAAGCAATGCCGATGCTAATGTATCGCCTTTGTAACCAAAATATTTTCTTCCGTTAAACCTAAATGAAATTTTCCTATCTCTATTTATGTAACCAATATTTTCTAATCGATAACTTTGGGTCATATTAATTATAATTCCTCATTCAATTTTGCTGTTTTAAAAATTTCATGTGAAACAGTATCTCTTGAAACTTTAAACCACTGTCTACAACCTGAAATATGTTGCCATAACTCTGAATGTTTTCCTCGTGGATTATTTCTAAAATAAACAAAATTATCCCAATCTTGATCTGATATTTCTTTTTCTAAATCTGGTCTTTTAACACTAGCGTCTCCACCATATGAAAATTCATTTTGTGATCTTTTGCCGCAATAAGGACATTTAATTTCTAACATTTATTATCCTATCCAAGTTTTTGTTCCTACACCCTTTTCATCAATAAGATGACCGGTATTAAATCTATTTAAACGAAATTTTGAATTTAAATAGTGAAGCTTATTTTGAGCAATTGTATAAGCAAAAGTAAATCCCGACACTGGAGTTGCTTTAAATCCTCCATAACACCAACCACAATTTAAATAAACTCCTTCAATATGTGTTTTGTCAATAATAGGAGAGCCGTCCATGGACATATCCATGATACCTCCCCAAGTTCTTAACATTTTTAACCTACTTAGATTAGGAAACATAGCAACACCTTCAGATAATACATGTTGCAGCGTTGGAAGATTTCCTCTTTGTGCATAACTATTGTAACCATCTAAATCTCCGCCCATAACCATTTCACCTTTGTCTGATTGACTACAATAAAAGTGGCCAGCGCCAAAAGTTACTACATTATCAAGAAAAGGTTTTACAGGTTCTGATACACAGGCTTGGAGGACATGAGATTCAATAGGCAGTTTCATTTCTAATTTTTCTGCCAATAAGGAAGTGCTACCCGCAACACATAATCCTATCTTTTTTGTTTTAATATCTCCACGAGATGTTCGTACTCCTATGATTTTTCCATTTTGAATATCAAATCCTGTAACTTCACAATGTTGAATTATATCTACGCCTAGATCATCAGCTCCTCTTGCGTATCCCCATGCAACAGCATCGTGTCTGGCTGTTCCACCTCTTGGCTGCATTAAAGCACCAAAAATTGGAAATCTAGCCGAAGAAGAAAAATCTGCAAAAGGAATTTTTTTTTTTAGCTCTTCTCTGTTTAACATTTGAGCATCAATTCCATTTAACCTCATAGAATTTCCTCTACGTGCATATACATTTAATTGGGCGTCTGAATGGGCAAGATTAATAATTCCTCTAGGAGAGTACATGACATTATAATTTAATTCTTGAGATAGATTTTCCCAAAGCTTCATTCCATATTCATAAAAAAGCCCATTAGCATCCCACATATAATTAGATCTTAGTATTGTTGTGTTTCTTCCAACATTGCCTCCTCCTATCCAACCCTTCTCCAATATAGCAACATTGGTTATTCCATGTTCTTTGGCAAGATAATATGCGGTTGCTAGCCCATGCCCTCCTCCACCAATTATTATAACATCATACTCCTTTTTTGGTTCCGGATCCTTCCAGGCCAACTTCCAGTTCTGATGATTGGTAAAAGTATTTTTTATTAAACTGAATATTGAATA
>QCRZ01000010.1 GCA_003209225.1 Pelagibacteraceae bacterium AG-464-B04 | reverse complement strand
TTAATTATTTCTTTAATTCTTTTAAGTTGGTTTAGGCCTAACGAGGCTTGGATATTTGTAAATCTATAATTCCAACCTATATCGAAATGATTGAATCTATTTTTTTTTCCAAAGCACAGATTTCTTAAATTTTTTATTCTGTTATTTAGTTTTTTACTATTTGTAAGAAGCATCCCCCCTTCGCCTGTAGTTATATGTTTATTAGCATAAAAACTGAATATACTTATATCACCAAAACTTCCACAGTTACGGTTTTTATATTTTTGTCCTATCATTTCTGCTGCATCTTCGATTAAGTATAAATTATATTTTTTAATAATTTTTATAATTTTATTCATGTCATTGGGAAAACCGTAAACATGGGGCAACATTAAAGCTTTTGTCCGTTTAGTAATTTTTTTTTCAATATCTTCTATTTTGATATTCCAGGTTTGCAAATTTACATCAACTAAAACTGGTGTTGCTAAATTTTTTATAATAGCATTTGCGTTGGATATGATTGTAAAAGTTGGCATTATAACTTCATCACCCTTACCAAGGTCCAAAGCTTTAACAGCAATTTCTAAAGCTGCAGTTCCACTAGAAACACAGCAAGCAAATTTTCTTTTTACTAATTTTGCCATTTTAATTTCAAACTCTCCAACTTGTGGACCTTCTGATGAAATCCATCCTGTGGAAATGCTTTTATAAACAGCCTTGGCATCACTTTTGGTAATCAAAGGTGTATTTACTGGGATAAAAATTTTTTTTTTTAACATAAATTAAATAAATATTTTTTCTGACATAACTTTAATGTTTTTTACTAGTGGTTCTAAAAATTTTAAAAGTAAATATAAAAAAATAATTTAAAAAAACATTATAGAAATAATATTAATTGTGTTAATCTTTATTAATAGTTAAATAATTTAATGAGAACTTTTAAACCAGTGATTCGGTCATGTTTTAGACTTCTTTTGTTCTAATAACTGAACTAGATATAGTACATAATCAAAATTGACACACAAAAAATGCATCTGAACAATAATTCAAAAATTACTGCAGTTCTTGGTCCCACAAATACAGGGAAGACCCACATGGCAATAGAAACAATGCTAAATTTTGAAAGTGGCATTTTAGGATTCCCACTAAGATTATTAGCAAGAGAAGTTTACGAAAAAATTTTGAAAAGAGTTAATCCAGCAAAAGTTGCTCTTATAACTGGGGAGGAAAAAATTATACCCATGAATGCAAAATATTTTTTATGCACTGTTGAATCTATGCCTATAGATAAAAATGTAGAATTTGTTGGTGTGGACGAAATTCAAATGTGTGCGGACCATGAAAGAGGACATATATTTACAGATCGTTTATTAAATTTGAGAGGTGAAAAATTAACTATGTTTTTAGGATCTCATACCATGAAAAATATAATTGGATCTCTTAAAGAAGATGTGGAATTTATAAGTAAAGAAAGGTTTTCAAAACTTACTTATAGTGGACAAAAAAAAATATCTAGGTTGCAAAGAAAAACAGCAATTATAGCTTTTTCAATTGAAGAAATATATGCAATCGCAGAGCTGGTTAGAAGACAAAAGGGAGGTGCTGCAATAGTAATGGGCACATTAAGCCCAAAAACAAGAAATTCTCAGGTTAGGTTATATGAGTCTGGAGATGTAGATTATTTGGTAGCTACTGATGCCATTGGAATGGGTATCAATATGGATATTAACGATGTTTATTTTACTAGCTTAAAAAAATTTGATGGAAAGAAACTTAGGCGTTTAAATTTAGCTGAAATATCCCAAATTGCAGGAAGGGCTGGACGCCATATTAATGATGGAAATTTTGGTATTACGGGAGATTGTGAAAATTTAACTTCTGAGGAAGTTGAATTAGTTGAAAATCATAAATTGGAATCAATACAAAAAATTTTTTGGAGAAATTCAAATTTAGATTTTAGAAGCTTTGAAAAATTAATTAATTCTTTAGATGAAAGACCTAATGAAAATTTTTTGAGAAGAATAAACGATTGCGAAGATGAAAAAATATTAAAATATTTTTTAAAAAATAATTCAAAATTAAGTATTGCTAATGAAAAATACATTTTAGAAACTCTTTGGGATTGTTGTCAAATCCCTGATTTTGTTAAACATACCTATGGTCACCATCTTGATGTAGTAAGTAAAGTTTTTAAATTTCTAACTTCGGGTGAAAAAAGAGTTCCAAATATATATATGCGTGAACAAATAAAAAACTTAGATGTGCTCGCTGGAAATGTAGACACTTTAGCCAATAGAATATCTAATGTTAGAACATGGGCTTATGTCGCAAATAAAAGAAATTGGATACAAAACCAAGATTATTGGTTAGAAAGAACAAAGACATTAGAAGACAAATTGTCTGAAAGACTCCATGAGGAATTATCAAAAAGTTTTATTGATAAAAGAGCAAGTGTATTGGCTAGAGGTCTTAAACAAGACGCTATTCTGGAAACAAAAATTAAAAATGAAAGAGAAGTTATTATTGATGGACACTTTATAGGAGAGCTAAAAGGACTAAAACTAAACTTAGATTTTAAAACAGGGGCACTTGATACCGACATCAAATCTTTGAAAAAAGCTGCCCGACAAGGCATTGGTCCAGAATTAGAAAAAAGAGTCAATCTTATTATAAAAGATAAAAGTTTAAAATTAAATGAAGATTTTAAGATATATTGGTTGGAAAATGCCATTGCTCAAATTATGCCAGGAAAAAATTATTTAGAACCAAATGTAAATCTAATTACAGATGATATATTAGATGATAATTCAAGAAATAAGCTAATATCATTCCTTAATGATTGGATATTAAAATTTATAAACCTTGAATTAAAAGACTTAGTAAACCTGAATAAATTTAAACAAAAAAACAACTATGTAAGAGCGTTATGTTATCAGTTATTTGAAAATAATGGGGTTTTAAAAAGAGATTCAGTTAAAGAATTTATAAAAAATCTAAACCAAGAAGATAGAAAAACTTTAAGAAATAAAGGAATTAAAATTGGAAGATATCATATTTTTTTGCACAGAATATTTAAACCTAGCGCTGTTACAACAAGAGTACTTTTGTGGAAAAACTTTTTTAGAAATAATTTAAAATTAGACCCACCAAAATTTGGTCTAAACTTTTTAGATTCAAAAAAAGACTTGGACCAAAAATTTATGTTGATTTGTGGCTTTGAAAAATTTAAAAACTTTTTTGTTAGGATTGATATTTTAGAAAGATTATTTGTTAAAATTATAGAAAAAAGGGTTGAAAATAAGATAAAATTAGACTCTGACATGGTCAATTTGCTTGGTTGTAATAAAGATAATTTTTTGAAATTACTTAGACTTATGGATTATAAAATAGAAAAAATGAAAAACAAAAATGAAATTTATTTTAGATATAGCCCGGTTAAAGTGGATCATAAAAAAAAAATAATTAGAGAAGATAAAAAAAAGGATAGCCCCTTTGACGTTCTTACTAATGTAAATTTTAATTAAAATTATAATAATAAATATTTAAAAAATGACTAAATCTAAATACGATAAAGAAAAGCTTGTTCTTGTGTGTGCCTTATTTGTACATGCTGCAAAAATGGACGAAAACTATACTGATAAAGAAAAATTAATTATATTAAAAGCTTTAGCTGAAATGACAGACAATAAAGAAAGTGATAATAAAATAATCCTTAAAGAGGCAGAAGAAAAAGAAAGTCAATCCAATCAAATTTTAGAATTTACAAGGGAAGTAAAAAATTCTGAAAAAAATTTTAGACTTAAAATTCTTGAAATTTTGTGGAAGATAATATATTCAGATGATGTTTCTGATATGTATGAATCCAATTTAATGAGAAGACTAAACGGGTTGTTTTATGTAAGCGATAAAGAAGCTGGTGATATTAGGCAATCAGTTATCAATAAAAAATTATAATGACATATATTGTTAAAGATGAGTGTATAAAATGTAAGTTAATGGATTGTGTTGAAGTTTGTCCGGTAGATTGCTTTTATGAAGGCAAAAATATGCTTGTAATTAAACCTGATGAGTGTATAGATTGTGGCGTTTGCGAACCCGAATGTCCGGTTGATGCAATCAAACCAGATACTGAAAAAGGTTTGGAAAAATGGTTAGAAATTAATACAAAGTATTCTGAAATTTGGCCAAATATAAACAAAAAAAAGGATCCTCCGATTGATGCTGATAATTTTAGAAATGAAAAAAATAAATATGATAAATATTTTAAAGAAAATTTAGAAAATAATTAATATGCCTAAAAAAAAAATAAAAAAAAGAAAAAAAGTAAAATTAAAAAAAAAAATTTCTAAAAAAAAATCTAAAACTAGACAAACAAAAAAAAATAAAATTGTTCAAGAAAATATTCATAGAATTCCAAAAAGTAATGATCAAAAAGTTGAGATAATAAAAATAAAAAAGCAGGCTACAGAAAAGAAAATTTTTAAAATAAAAGACCATATCGTTTACCCAAAACATGGCGTAGGACAAATTTTATCAGTAGGATCAAAAACTATTGGAGGAATAGAAGTTCAATGTTATGACATAAAATTTGAAAAGGATAAAGCAATAGGATTGCTTCCTGTTAACAAACAATCTCACCTAAGACCTCTATCAAGTATAAACCAAGTTAATAAAGCTATGAGTATCTTAAGAGGAAAACCTAAAATAAAAAGAACAATGTGGAGCAGAAGAGCGCAAGAATATGAACAAAAGATAGTTTCAGGAAAAATTTATGATTTGGCCGAGGTAGTTAGAGACTTAAATAAAGGCAATGACATACTAGTTGATCAATCTTACAGTGAAAGACAATTACTTGAGAAAGCCTATGATAGAATTTTAACTGAATTTCAAATAGTGCTTGGAGCTACAGCCGAACAAACCCAAAAAAAACTTGATAAAGCTCTTAAAAGAAATCAACATCAGGAAGAATAATTAAATAATACGCTCCCTATCAAGGATTGGTAAGGAGCGTATTAAAAGAAAACTTTTTTTATCTTCTTCTTCTTTTCTTAGCTTTCTTTTTTCCTTTTTTCTTAGCTTTTCTTCTTTTAGCCATCTTAAACTCCCTTTATTTAATTACGAATCAGCGTGATTCGTTTTATATTTCTACTCTTATGTTTTTTTTTACTTATGTCAAACATAAATTCTTATTAAAAAAATTTAAAAAAATAAAAAATTTAAAAAATAATTTTTTATTTAATGATAAAAATAAACAAGTAATAACAATGCTTTTTGTATAGTGGAATAAATTAAATTATTAATTGAAATTGTAATATTTAATTTTTATAGAAACTTTCTAAAATATTTTTATATTTTTCTGTTATTTTATTTCTTTTAATTTTCATTGTTGGTGTTAGCAAACCATTTTCAATTGAAAAACTTTCTTTTACTAAATAATATTTTTTTATTTTTTCAACCTGTGTTAGGCCTTTATTAACTTTGTTTAAAACTTCATCAATTACCTCTTTTTGTTCTTTAATTTCCTTATTAGGAACTATAATTGCTACTAAATAATTTTTTCTATCTCCATACACCATACATTGATCGATTTCAGAAAAATTTGAAATAATATTTTCAATTTTAGCTGGAGAAATATTATCACCACCCGCAGTGACTATTATATCTTTTTTTCTATCCGTAATTTTTAAATATCCATTTTCGGGATTTATTTCTCCAATATCACCTGTGTATAACCATCCATCTTTAATAGCTTTATTTGTATCTTCCTGTTTGTTCCAATAACCCAACATAACATTTTCGCCTTTAACTAAAATTTCACCATCATGCGCTATTCTTATTTTGTTACCTTTAAAGGGTGGACCTACAGTTTCAACAATTATTTTATCAAAAGGATTGCAGCTAACCACAGGTGAGGCTTCTGTTAAACCGTAGCCTTGCAAAGTAGGTAATCCAATGGCATTTAAAAACTCACCTATTTCTTTATCTAAAGCACCTCCCCCTGAAACAAAAGCTTTTAAG
The DNA here is from genome assembly GCA_003209225.1 of Pelagibacteraceae bacterium AG-464-B04. Classification (GTDB taxonomy): domain Bacteria; phylum Pseudomonadota; class Alphaproteobacteria; order Pelagibacterales; family Pelagibacteraceae; genus AAA240-E13. The sequence goes on along the minus strand of QCRZ01000010.1, from coordinate 28,038 downwards.
TTTCCACCAAACTGTTTTTTTATTTTTTTTCTGACTAAAATATTTACAACAAAATTTATGAGTTTTTCATTGAAGCTCATTTTTAAACCTAAAAGTTTTTTTTTGCCTAACAAAATTGTAAAGTGGATTAATTTAGCTTTTAATCCTGTTTGTTTTTTCATATTTATATTTATTTTATTATAAAGATTTTGATAAAATCTTGGCACTGCAGTCATTATTGTTGGCTTAGCTTCTGAAATATTGTCTAAAAGTTTTTCTATTTTTTCGGCATAAAATATTTTTGCTCCAATCGCTATCTGTACAAATTGAACTGTATGTTCGTAAGAATGTGACAAAGGAAGCCACGTCAAAAAAATTGTTTTTTTATTTAACAAAGGTTTTAATAATTCACAGGCACCTTGACAATTGCTTAATATACCACCATGACTTAACACGACTCCTTTAGGATCACCACCAGTCCCTGACGTATATATTATACAAGCAGGTGAAGTTCTTTTTAAATTTAAATTATTTATTATGTCGGTTTCTAATAATTTATTTTTAATTATTGAATTTAAATTCAAATATTTATTTTGATATTTTATGTTATCTATTTCATCAAAAGTTATTATCTTTTTAACAAAATTATTATTTTTTATAATTTGCTCTATCTTTTTATGCATTTTGTTATTTGAAAGTATAATTACAGACGGCTTACAATCATCAATTAAATATTTGTAATCATTTTCTGCATAGGTAGTATATGCGGGCACAGTAATTCCATTCGCTAACATTATTGCCAAATCTGAAATAAGCCATTCAGGTCTATTTTCAGAAACTAATAGACATCTATCTCCAGCATTTAAATATTGTTTTAAAGTTTTAGATAATTTGTAAATATTTAAAACAGTATCTTCCCAAGTAAATGATCTTCTGCCACTTTGGTTTAACCATTCTAAAAAAATTCCTTTTGGATTTTGTTTTTTTGCTTGATAAAAAAATAAGTCTACTAAGCTATTAAATTGATCTAAATTCATACTATTCTCAGTGTAAAAGGGACACTTTAATTCTCACCTTGTTTCTATTGTCAGGTTTTAAAATTTTTAAGTTAACCACTTTACTTGAGTTTGTTAGTTTATTTTAAGTATATTTTACATATCAAACAAGTGTCAAAGTATTTTTACATTTATTAATTAGTAATTTATATTCTAATCAAATAATTTATTAAAAGGGGGAATGTTGGAACTGGTAGACAAGACAGACTCAAAATCTGTTACTTGCAAAAGTGTAGGGGTTCGAGTCCCCTTTCCCCCACCAAAAATTATTTTATAAATTTTTGTTTTAAAATAAATAAACTAGTTATGAAAATTGTTGATTTAATCAAAAAAATACCAAAAGCTGAATTACATTTACATATTGAGGGGTGCCTTGAACCTCAGCTAATGTTGAAGCTTGCAAAAAGAAATAATATAGAAATTCCTTTTAAAAATAGTAAAGAGATTAAAAAAGCATACAATTTTCATAATCTTCAAGATTTTTTAAATATTTACTACCAGGGAGCTAAAGTCTTGATTGAAGAGCAGGACTTTTTTGATCTCACTTGGGCCTACATGTTAAAGTCAAAAAAAGAAAACATAGTTCATACAGAAATTTTTTTTGACCCACAAACTCATACAACTAGAGGAATTGAATTTAATATAATTATAAATGGAATACATGGTGCAATTTTAAAGGCTGAAAAAGAACTGGGAATAAGTGCAAGAATTATATTGTGTTTTTTGAGACATCTTGATGAAAAATCTGCCTTTAAAATTTTAGATAAGGCCCTGGAACATAAAGAAAAAATTATTGGAGTAGGTCTTGATTCTTCAGAAATCAATAATCCTCCAAGAAAATTTAAAAATGTTTTTAAACAAGCAATGGAAGAAGGTTTTTTAACCGTAGCACACGCAGGAGAAGAAGGGCCACCAGAATACATATGGGAAGCGCTAGATATTCTAAAAGTTCAAAGAATCGACCATGGTATAAATTGTTTAAAAGATACAAAGCTAGTTGAAAGATTAAAAAGAGATCAAGTGCCCTTGACTGTATGCCCACTCTCAAACATTAGGCTTTGCGTATTTAAAAAACTTGAAGATCATAATTTGAAAAAATTATTAGACAAAGGCTTAATGGTTACAGTAAATTCTGATGATCCCGCTTACTTTGGTGGTTACTTAAATAAGAATTTAATCAAATGTCACGGTGCGCTAAATTTTTTGAAAAAAGATATAAAAAAATTAGCTATAAATTCCTTTAAATCATCATTTCTTAACAAACATTATAAAAAAAAATGGATAGATAAAATAAATTATTTAACTAATTAGTAATTTTATTGTTTTTTAAATACGTTTCCCACATTTTTTTTAAAGAATTTTCAAAATCTTTCGTAAATTGTTTTGCATTACATAAAGGAGATTTTAAAAATCTTTCTCTTAATTTTATTTTTGTATAATATAATTCTTCTAAATTAGAGGTTTTTGAAATAGCTTTTAAAACATAATCTTTTTCATTTTTAGCAATCCAATCCTCCATATTTAAATTTTTATTTATACTTTTTCCTATATTGGAATAAAAATTATTTCCAATTTTTGTAAGCAATGGAACTCCCATTGAAATTGCCTCTAGACTTGTTGTAACTCCCGGATATGGGAATGGATCTAAAGCAATATCAATTTCATTATATTTTTTCAACATTTCTTGCCTTGTTGCAGATCTGCCTTCTATAATTATTTTATCATTATCTATTTTGTTTTTTTTAAACTTTTCTCTTATTTTGTATGAAATAGTTGGGTCGTCTAGCTGACCTGCTTTTAAAAATAATTTTGAGTTTTTAATTTTGTTTAATATTTGAGACCACAAAAAAATTACATCGTCATTTATTTTTGACAATTTGTTAAAACTTCCAAATACAATTTCTTTTTTATTTTTAAAATTTTTTATATTAATATTTGCATCATCAAATACTGAGATACATTGGAATGTGTGCGGTAATTGAAAAATTCTTTCTGAAAAGTGCTTTTGATCAGATAAATTAACTACATGGGGGTCTACTATAATATAATCTATTTCTTTAAGTCCGGTGGATGCATTGTAACCTAACCAAGTTACTTGTATGGGAACAGGTTTATTTACAAAAACTGATAATCTATTTTTTGCAGTATGTCCTGATAGGTCAAATAAAATATCTATTGAGTCTTCTCTTATTAGATTTATTACATCCAAATCATTTAGGTTATTTATTTTTCTCCAAAAATTAAATTTTTTTCTTAGCGCTGATGTTATTTCATCCTCTCTATTAGAATTTGAATACGCAATCAAATCGAACGATTCTTTGTTTATATGATTAATAGTATTAAGAAGGTAGTAACTTACTGGGTGCTGTCCAAAGTCCCCGGATACAAATCCAATTTTAATTTTTTTATTATTTTTTTTAATTTTATAAATTTTAGTTACATCAATTTCAGGCAAACTTTTTTTATATTGTTCAACTAAGCTGCTATAAAGATTAGGGTCATATAATTTACTAAAATTTAAACAAAATAAATAATTTTGGTACGCTGAAGAAAATTTTGGATTTATTTTAATTGCAGATTTAAAATTTAGTATTGCTAAATCAAATTCACCTATATCTTGATACAAGGTAGCGAGATTATTGTATGATGCAAAATCATTATTATAATATTTAATTGCAAGTTTATAATGGCTAATTGCCTTGTCGTATTTTTTTTGTTTTTTATATAAATTAGCTAAACTGTAAAATGCAATATTATGTTTTGAGTCAATCTTAAGCACTTCACTGTAATAATGTTCTGAAATTTTTTCCTGATTTTTTTTAAAATATAAATTTCCAAGAAAAATCAATGTCTGTGTAGATTGGGGGTTAATTTTTAAGCATTCCTTTAAAGGTAAAATTGCATCATCAAATCTTTTAAGTTCGTTAAACGATACTGATAAATTAAAATAAGCGTCAAAAAAATCTGGTTTTATTTTTGAAGATCTTTGAAAATATCCAATAGACAATTCTAATCTTTTTAACTTAATCAAAATCAGTCCATAAATATTAAGCAATTGGTAGTCGTATTCATTTTTTTTCAATAAATCACTCGCCAAAACTTCTGCTTCTATATATGAACCAGATTGATATTTGTTAATTATTGAATTAATTTTTTCTTCAAATGTCATTTTATATTTAGTTAAATTAGTATAAAAAATTGAATTAGTTTAAAATATAATGCTTAAAAAATTATTTGACAAATGTATAGAGTTGGCAGGTCGTAAATATGCAAATACTGCGCTAGCTTTTGTATCTTTTATAGAAAGTTCTTTCTTTCCTATTCCTCCAGATGCAATGATTATTCCAATGGTAATAGCAAAAAAGAATAGATTTCTTAAAATAGCTTTAATTGCTACTATATTTTCTGTTTTAGGTGGTCTGTTTGGATATTTTATAGGTTATATTTTTTTTAATGAAATTGGTTACAAAATATTTGAATTTTATGGATACGGAAATATAAATGTATTAAAAGAAATGTTTTCAACTAAAAGCGGCATGTTTTCGTGGTTTGGACTTTTATTCACAGCTGGCTTTACTCCTTTACCATTTAAAATTTTAACAATTACAAGTGGATTTATACATTACAATTTATTTCTCTTTATTTTCACATGTTTCTTCACCAGAGGTTTAAGATTTTTTTTAGTTTCTTTTTTTACTAATAAATTTGGTCATAAAATAAGACCTCTTTTAGATAAAAAAGGAACTGCAATATCAATAATAATAACTGCAATTATAATTCTTTTATGCTTAATAGGTTATTTTTTAATAATAAGCAGGTGATGCTAAATATTAAAAAAAACGTTATTTTGTCTTTTGCATTTTTTATAATTGTACTATCAATTATATCTGCATTAATAATTGAGCATATTTTTAAATATCAACCATGCAATTTATGTATTTATGAACGAGTTCCATATTTTTTATCTGCATTATTGATTATTAAAATATTTTTTTTTAAAAAATATGAAAAAGTTATATTTTTAATATTATTTCTAATTTTTGTATTTAGTACACTAATTGCATTTTATCATTTTGGTATTGAGCAAGGTTTTTTTAATGAATCTCTTGTCTGTAACGTTGAAAACCAGCTAAACATTTTGTCAAAAGAACAACTTCTTGAAGAATTAAACAAAAAATTTGTAAGCTGCAAAGATGTTGCTTTCAGGATTTTTGGTTTATCACTTGCAACTATTAATATTATATTTTCACTTATTTTAAGTTTTATTTTTTTAGGTTTATTTTTAAATTACGGCTCTAATTCAACATCCCAATATAAGTAATCCATCCAACTTTCGTGCAAAAAATTTGGAGGGAAATTCCTTCCACTTTGGTGTAGATCGTCAACTGTAGGCCTAAAAGGTTTTTGAAATAATTTCATTCCTGAAATAGAATATAATCTACCTCCTTTTTTAACATTACACGCTGAACAAGCTGTAACAACATTTTCCCAATCGGTGATTCCGCCTTTAGATTTTGGTAATAAATGATCAAAAGTTAAATCTTTTTTTTCTCCACAATATTGGCAGGTAAATTTATCTCTTAAAAATACATTAAATCTTGTAAAATTTGGATGTTTTGAGGGGGTAATAAAATTTTTTAATGCTATAACACTTGGTAAATTCATTTCAAATGAAGGGCTTCTTATTTTTCTTTTATAATTTGAAACTATACTTACTCTTTGAAGAAAAACTGATTTAATGGCATCTTGCCAACACCATAATGACAAAGGGTAATAGCTTAAAGGTCTAAAATCTGCATTTAATACTAGCGCTGGACATTTTTCTAACGGAACAGTTTCGGAAGCTGTTATTATCATACAAATAAGTTAGCCGATAGTAAGAAATATTACAAGAAATAGTTTATTATAATATTGTTTTAATTATAAAAGATTTTTTCTTAAAAATCCCAAACCAAGACTTGCGCCTTCGACGGATATTTTGTGTTCACAATTTTTAAAAAGTTTTGTTCTAACTTTTAAATCATACCTAAGAAAAAATTCTTTTGCTTCTAATAAATAACTAGGAGAAACAATAGTGTCCTGATCCCCATGCATTAAAAACATTTTTGGTTTTGAAAAAATTTTATCTGATAAATGTTTTTTATTAATTATTTTACCCGAATAACCAATTAAACAATTTATTTGATTTTTTCTTTTAAGAGCTGTTTGTAAAATTATCATACAACCTTGGCTAAAACCAACAAGTGCTAGGTTTATAGAATTTAAATTAAAATTATTTAAAATTTGATCTAAATAAATATTTAGTTTTTTTTTCAGCTGCAAGTGATTTTTCTAATATTACTTCGATATTTTCGTTATTTAAATCAAACCATTGGTAACCCTGCGAATTGACTGCACAAATTTCTGGAGCATTTGGACATAGAAATTCTGCATCTGGAAGAAATCTTCTCCAATTATTGGCTAAAATACTTATATCTTTTCCATCTCCACCATAACCATGGCATAGAACAACCAGTTGTTTCGGTTTTTTTTCAGAAATTGGAGAAAAAGATGTTGTTTTAAAAATATATTTAGTCATACTTTATTAACCAATTTAAAAAATCTTCGTCTTGAAAATTTATTGCACCTGTAATCCTTGCAAATTCTTTTCCTTGTTTATTAATTAAAACAGTCGTTGGGACTCCTCTTAATTTTAATTCCTTTACAAAATTTAAATTTTTATCAAAAAAAATTTCTAATTTTTTAATATATAAATTTGAATAAAATTTTTTTGTTTTTTTTAAATTTGGTTCTTCCATATTTATAGGAAAAATTAATAAATTTTTAAAATTTTTATTATATAAAAGAGAATCTAATGAAGGCATTTCCTTCAAACAAGGCGCACACCATGTAGCCCAAAAGTTAAGAATTATAAGTTTTTCTGAATAATCACTCAAATTAAGCTTATTACCATTAAAATCCTCAAACTCTACGGGAGAAATTAGTTTTGGACTTTTGTGTTGTGCTATATTATTGAATGGTAAATTTTCATTTGTAAATGATTTTGATAAAAAAATACTTAAAAAAAAACAACAAAAAAATACAAGTTTTATAATTTTAATCTTTTTTAAACATAAAAATAGATGCTTAACATACGAAGGGTAAAAATTATATGAAAAATAAAAGCGCGACAGTGTGGAGTACTAGATTTAAAAATTCTACTTTAAAAACCTTAGAACAGGTAGGAGCTTCAATTGATGTCGATAAAAGACTATTTAATGAAGATATTGCAGGGTCAATTGTACATACACAAATGTTAGTAAAACAAAAAATAATTAACAAAAAAAGAGGTAAAAAAATAATTGGTGGTTTAAAAAAAATTAGAATTGAAATCAAAAAAGGGAAATTTTTTTTCAACAAAAAATATGAGGATATCCATTTAAATATTGAAAAAAGACTTTTCTCGATTATTGGTAAAGATGCTGGTTATTTACATATTGCAAGATCTAGAAATGACCAGGTAATCACTGATTTTAAAATGTGGTTAAAAAAGTCATCATTAAATATTATTGAAAATCTAAATGTTCTAATTAAAATTTTTTTAGCAAAATCTGAAAAAAATATTCAAACAATAATGCCTGGATTTACGCATCTTAAAAATGCCCAACCAATTTCCTTCGCACATTATTTGTTAGCTTATGTAGAAATATTTAAAAGAGATAAAAAAAGATTTACTAATAATATTGAAAATTTAGAAGAGTGTCCTTTGGGCGTTGCAGCGCTAGCAGGTACTTCCTACAATATTGACAGAAATTTTACATCTAAAAAGTTAGGTTTTAAAAAACCAACCTCAAATTCAATTGATACAGTATCTGATAGAGACTTTGTTTTAGATTTTTTATCTTCTACAGCTATTTGTTCGATGCATATATCTAGATTAGCAGAAGATTTGATTATTTGGAATTCAGATATTTTTAACTTAATTAAATTTAACGATAGAATATTAACTGGCTCATCTATTATGCCTCAAAAAAAGAATCCTGATCCCGCAGAATTAATTAGAGGAAAAGCTGGAAAAAATTTTGGAAATTTACAAGCAATGTTTACTACAATGAAAGGTCTGCCGCTTTCATATTACAAAGATATGCAAGAAGATAAAAATTTAGTTTTTGAAAGTTGCGATATTCTAATGGACTCAATTTTAATTACTAAAGAACTAGTTAAAAATTTACAACCAAATAAAAAAAGGATGTTATTGCTTGCAACCACTGGATATACAACGGCAACCGATTTTGCAGATTATTTAGTGCAAAAAAAAAATCTTTCTTTTAGGGAAGCTTATAAAATTTCTGGAAAACTAGTAAACTATGCTGAAAAAACAAAAAAAAAGCTAGATGAACTAAACTTAAATGAGATAAAGAAAGTAAATAATGATTTAAATAAAGATGTATTAAAAGTTTTCAGTGCAAAAAATGCTGTAAATTCAAAATCATCTTATGGTGGAACTTCTATAAAAAATATAAAAAAAATGATATCAAAACTAAAAAGGGAGTTTAAATAATGAAAACATTTTTTTTTATTATAATTATTTCAATTACTTGTTTTGCTTGTGGAAAAAAAGGTGACCCAGAATATAAATCTTTTTTTCAAAAAAATGATAAAGTTAAAATAATTTAAAAATAATGAATTCTATAAAACTTAGGAAAAACAACCTTTGTATTGAAAATATATCTTTGCTTACTTTAGCTAAAAAATATCATACTCCGTTTTATTGCTACTCATTAACTCAACTAAAAAACAATTTTGTTAGTTTTAAAAATACATTTAAAAGTATTAAGCCACTTATATGTTTTTCAATCAAATCTAATTCGAACTTATTCATATTGAAGGAGTTGAAAAAAATTGGCTCTGGAGCAGATGTTGTTTCTGTCGGAGAATTGTTGAAAGCATTAAGAGCAGGAATTAAACCTGAAAAAATTGTTTTTTCAGGTGTGGGTAAAACTGAAGAAGAAATTAAAATTGCAATTAAAAAAAAGATACTTTTGATCAATGCAGAATCTGAAAGTGAAGTTAATTTAATTAATAAAATTTCAAAAAAACTATCTAAAAAAACTTCAATTGGCATACGTCTAAATCCCAATATAAGCGGTAAAACACATAAAAAAATTTCAACTGGGAGCAAATATGAAAAATTTGGTTTACTTTATAATGATTTTATAAATCTTTGTAAAAAAGTAAAAAAAATGAAAAATTTAAAGCTAGAAGGATTAAGTGTTCATATAGGAAGTCAAATAACAGACATCGAGCCATTTGAAAAAGTTTTATCATTGCTCAATAAATTATTAAAAAAAACAAATATAAATTTTAAATATATAGATTTAGGTGGAGGTATGGGTATTTCTTATGCTAAAAAAGAAAAAGAAATAAATTTAAAAAAATATTCTCAATTAGTAAAAAATTTTTTAAAGAAAAAAAATATTAGAATAATTTTTGAACCAGGCAGAATAATTGTTGGAAACACAGCTTCAATAATTTCAAAAGTTATATATATAAAAAAAAGTGGCAATAAAAGATTTATAGTACTAGATGTAGGAATGAATAATTTAATGAGACCTGCTCTCTATGGTGCAAAACACCAAATACTGCCTATTAAAAAAACAAATAAAAAAATTAGTGGTGAAATTGAATTTGTAGGACCCATCTGTGAAAGTTCTGATAAATTTTTAAATCAAAAAAGTTTTCCAAGAATTAAAGAAGGTGACTATGTGTGTTTAACTCATGCTGGCGCTTATGGAATGTCTTTATCTTCAAATTATAATGTCCGACCAATGATTGCTGAAATTTTAGTGACTGGATCAAAGCATAGGTTGATTAGAAAAAGACAAAATTTGAATGATTTAATAAAAAATTAAAAGTAATTTAAATTAAATGTTACTAATAAGATCAGTTATCTTTAATGTTGTTGTGTACACTGGAATAGTTGTAATATTTTTAATAGCTATCCCAACACTATTATTACCTTCAAAATTCACATTAATTTTCGGAAAAATTTTGGGTCATTATGTTGTTTTTTCTGTAAGATTTTTTTTAAATACCAAAGTAGAATTTAAAGGTGTTGAAAATATTCCTAGATCTGAAAAATTTTTTGTAGCTTCAGCTCATCAATCAGTATTTGAAACTTTTGCTCTTCAAAGTATTTTAAATTATCCTATATTTATTTTAAAAAAAGAACTTTTAAAAATTCCTTTATTTGGTCTTTATCTTAAAAAAATAAAATCAATAGAGATTGTCAGGGACACAACCACAAAAGACAATCTTAATTTTTTTGAGAAAATTGCAAATACAATAAAAAATGAAAATAGACCACTTTTAATATTTCCTCAAGGAACTAGGGTAAAATTTGATGAAAAGGTTCCATTTAAGAAAGGTGCTGCAAGAATATATGAATCACTTAATATTGCTTGTATTCCGGTAGCTTTAAATTCAGGTAAGGTTTGGCCAAAAATTGGATTTATAAAATATCCAGGTAAAATAACGATATCTTTTTTAAATCCAATTAAGCCTGGATTAAAAAAAGAAATTTTTTTAGAAACATTAGAAAAAGAAATTTATGAAGAAATAAATGTAATAAAATAGCTAACTATAAATCAAACTTTCATAGGCATAAGTATAAAAATACTATCTCTATCTACTGCATCTTTAATTAAAGCAGGAGAATCTACTTCGTTTAAATAAAATAAAATTTTTTCTCCATCGATTTGGGAAGCAACATCAATAAGATACTTAGAATTAAAACTAATATTTAATTCATAATCAAATTTTACTTCTAGCACTTCACTTCCATCTCCACTATTGGGATTATTAACTGATAATTTTAAAACATTTTTTAATAATTTAAATTTAATTCCTTCTTTTCTATCCGTTGAAACAGAAGCAACTCTTTCTACTGAGCTTAAAAAATTATTTAAATTTATTTCCAACTTTTTTTCATTTTTGGTTGGGATTACTTGGATATAATTTGGAAATTTTCCATCAATTAATTTAGAAATTAATATACTGTTATCAAATTCAAATTTAATCTTAGATTTTATGTTACAAATTTTTATTGTTCCTTCTTGATCCTCAAGCAAGGAAATTAATTGAAAAATTGTTTTTTTTGGAAGAATTATAGGTTCAAAATTTATTTTTGAACTTAATTTTATTTTTGAAACAGACATTCTATGGCTGTCAGTAGCTGCGGCTGTAAGAAAAATATTATTATCGTGTTCGGTTTGATGTAAAAAAACCCCATTTAAATAATGTCTTGTTTCATCGTTAGAAATCGAAAATTTTGATTTATTTAATAGTTTCAATATTTGTTTAGAATTAATTGTAAATTCATTGGTATTAAAATTTTCATCAACTAAAGGAAAATCTCTAGGATTTAAGCACAGTAAATTAAATTTAGATTTTTCAGACTCAAGTTGAAGTTTATTTTCATTTAACAAGTTAAAATTAATTTCACTACCTGGTGATAATTTCCTAACAATATCATAAATAATTGAAGCTGAAGTCGTTGTGCTTCCTTCTTTTTCTATTTTAACATTATCTGTTAAATTGGTAAAAATTAAATCAAGATCTGTGGCTGTTATCTTTACTGATGAATTCTTAGCTTCAATTAAAATATTAGAAAGTATTGGTAGTGTACTTCTTTTTTCAATAATGCCTTGGCAATAATTTAATGATTTTAAAAATTTATCTCTGTTTACGCTAAACTTCATCCTGGTTATTGTATAAAATTTTATTTTTAAGCTTATCTATAGTTTTATTCATTTCAGAATCTAGGCCTCTCAGCTTATCAACTGTTTTTATTGAATGGATAACAGTTGTGTGATCTCGATTAGAAAATTGTCTTCCAATGTCTGGTAAAGATTTTGAAGTTAAATTTTTTGTTAAATACATAGCAATTTGCCTTGGTCTTACCAAATACCTTGATCTTCTTTGTGAAAGCATTTCACGAACATTTATTTTAAAATAATCACATACAATTTTTTGAATATTTTCAACCGTTACATGGTTTTCTGAAAAATTTAATAAATCTTTTAAAATAATTTTACTTTCTGAAAGTGATGGTGATTTATTATATATTCTGCTGAAAGATATAATTCTATTAAGTGCACCTATTGTTTCCCTAATATTAATTTTCATTTCACTTGCGATAAAGTTTAATAAATTTTCATCTGGTTCTATTGTATCAGAAAACGATTTTTTTTATTTCTTTAATTCTATTTTTTAAAATATCTAATCTTAAATCAAAATCAGATTGTTGTATATCTACAACTAAACCACCGGAGAAACGAGATTTGATTCTTTCTTGAACTTTAATTAAATTAATTGGAGCTCTATCCGAGGAAATTATAATTTGGGCTTTTCTATCAATTAAAGCATTAAAGGTATGAAAAAATTCTTCTTGCATGGCTTCTTTGCCAATTACAAACTGTATATCGTCTATAATAAATAAATCTGTTTTTCTAAAAAAATCCTTAAATTTTACCATTTCATTACTGCGAATAGATTTAATAAAATGATACATGAATCTTTCTGCAGAAATAAATATTACTTTACGATTTTCTTTCATTTTTAAACCTATCGCATTAAGTAAATGAGTTTTTCCCATTCCAATACCGCCATAAATAAATAATGGATTATAATGTGCAATCTGTTCGCAAACTTTTTGTGCTGCTTGAAAAGCAAGGTTATTACTTTTTCCTATAATAAAATTTTCAAAATTTTTATTTGGATCTAAACGACTATAATTTATTAGCGAATCTCCTATAAAACTAACATTAGAAGTACCTGCTTCTTTTTTGATTTTTTGATTTTTATCTACACCGCGATTGTGATCATCATCCAATTCTGATTCAATGATAAAGTCAATCCTACTTATAGAATATTTATAAGATTTAATGATTTCTAATATTTTATCAATATATCTAGACACCACCCAATCTCTGATAAATCGAGTAGGGGAGGATAGAACCAAATAGTACTGAAATTCTTCAACTAACTTAAGTTTTTTTATCCAACTATCATATATATCTTGTCCTAATTTAAGTTTTATTTCTTTACATACAATTTGCCAATCTAAAGATTGCAAATCAGAGTTATCATTTATTTTTTTATTATAATTATTTTCTTTCATGAATATAAAAATTAGATTAGATGTCTTTAGTCCTCTTAAGTAATTAAAGCAACTATATTTTTTTTATTTATAAAAAAAAATAAAATCTGTAATAGAAATAAAACTTGAAATTGATTTTGTATTTAAAATAATATAAAAAAAAACAATTTTAAATTAAACTTAAAATTGATTTTAAATTAAAGATTGAATCTTTTTAAAAAAAAAAATTTTTAACTTTATGATTACCACATTTAGTTAATTCTAAAAAAAAATTAGTTTATATAGACTGTGTGTATTTAAATTTTATTAAAAAAAAATATATTAAATTCTTTTAAAGTGATCAACTCTAAATTGAAATTTCTAAAGCTTGTTTATTCTTTTTGTTAGTCGTGACACTTTGCGTGAGATAGTTTGCTTTTTTATAACTCCGATCTTAGCTATTTTCATCATCTGAGAATTAAATTTTGGCAACAATTTAATTGCTTCTTCTTTTTTCTTTGCATCTATTAATAAAGCAATCTCTTTAATAATAGATCTATATTTTTTTTTTCTCAATCTATTAACCGAAGTTTGTTTATTAACTCTTCTAACTCTTCGAATGGCTGATTTTGTATTTGGCATAGAAAGAAAAGTTATATAACTCGTACAAAAGTTGGGGTCAATAAATATTTTTTATTATTATGTCTGGCACTTTGGGCAATAAAAAGAAGATCTTTTGGATATTAAGATCTTTTTTATAGATCCTGTGCAACTATATCTTGGGCAGTTTGTATTATTTTTTCCATAAACATTAAAATTATGTTGATAATTACCAGATGTACCATCTGTTTTTTTAAAATCTCTAATTGACGATCCACCAAATTTTATTGCTTTTTTTAAAGTATTTCTAGATTGGTAAATAAGATTTTGAATATTTTTTTTTGTCAATAAATTTACTGATTTAGTTGGTTTAAGTTTACAGTTATAAAGAATTTCATTTGCATAAATGTTACCCAAACCACCTAAAAATTTTTGGTTCATTAATAAAATTTTAATTTTAATTTTCTTATTTTGAATAAATTTTTTTATATAATTATAATTAAATTTAGAACTAAAAGGATCTGGTCCTAAATTTTTAATTAAATTATTTAATAAATATTTTTTTTCAAATAATTTAAAATATCCAAATCTTCTTGGATCATTATAAATCATTTTAATATTATTTTTAAAATATATTTCAATATGATTGTGTTTTTTTGGCAAAGATGATGAATGATAAAAACTAGCATTAGTATATTTTTTGTTATTTTTTTTTACTAAATGAACTGTGCCTGTCATCCCAAGATGAATTAATAATTTTTTTGAGAAATTAAAATCAATAATTAAATATTTTGATATTCTGGAAACATTCAACACAGTATGATTTTTCAAATTTTGATTGATTAATTGAGGAACTTTGTATCTTAAATTTGCATTATGTATCTTAATTTTTGCCACTTTGCAAAATTTTATCTTTTTTTTTAGAGATCTTTTTAAAATCTCTACTTCTGGTAGTTCTGGCATAAAAATATTATATAATACATAAAAAAAATATTTTAGTTAATGGAAAAATTGAAAATGAGATTTAATAATGCTGAAAAAAAAAGGTTAGTCCAAAAAGTATTTAACAAAGTTTTTGATAAATATGATTTGATGAATGATATTTTATCTTTTGGGTCACATAGGTTGTGGAAGAGACAAATGATGAGTTGGCTATCCCCAAACACAAACACAATTTTACTAGATATGGCATCTGGTACTGGGGATATTACCAAACTATTTCTAAAACATGTAAAAAATAAAGGATTAGTATTTGCAGTTGACCCTAACTTAAAAATGTTAGAAATTGCTAAAAAAAAACTTAGTAAATTTCAAAATATAAAATGGTATTTAGGTGATGCGGAAAAACTAAATTTTAAAGATAATTATTTTGATTATTATTCTATTAGCTTTGGATTGAGAAATACAAATAACATAAACTGTGTTTTAAGTGAAGCTTACAGAGTATTAAAACCTGGTGGGAGATTTATATGTTTAGAATTTTCAAAAATTAAAAATTATAAATTTAAAAGATTGTATGATTTTTATTCGAAAAATATCCCAAAAATTGGAAATTTAGTTGTTGGGGACGATCAACCTTACAAATATTTAGTAGAAAGTATAAAAAATTTTTATAGTCAAGATGAATTGGCCATTTTGATGAAAAAAAACAATTTTTACAAAGTTAAATATAGAAATTTAAATGGTGGAATTGTTGCTATTCACTCTGGTTGGAAAATATAATTATGTTTAAAAAACTTTTTTTACTGTTTGGTATTGGTAGAAAATTATCTAAATCAGGAACTATAAATAGTATTTTTGAGTTATATAATCCACCAATATTAATTAAAGTTTTTTTTTTTATTCTAGGTTTTAATTTAAAAAATAAAACAAATTTAAAAAATGAAACCTCTGGTCAAAAATTATGCTCTTCTCTTCAAGAAATGGGAACAACATTTATTAAACTTGGTCAATTTTTAGCTACAAGGCCCGATATAATAGGAGAAAAATTAGCAAAAGATTTAGAAAAACTACAGGACAAACTTCCTCCTTTTAGTAAAAATGAAGCTTATTCAATATTAAAAAAAGAATTTCCAGAAAAGATATTTCAAAAAATACATGAATTTAGTGAACCGGTTGCTGCTGCTTCAATAGCGCAAGTACATTTTGCAAAAATAAAAAGTAATGGAGCAAATAAAGAAGTTGCAATAAAAATACTAAGACCTTCAATTAAAAAAGTTTTTAATGAAGAATTAGATGCTCTTATGTTGCTGGCATATTTTGTTGAAAATATAGCAAAAAAAACAAGAAGACTTAAATTAATTGAAGTAGTTTATTTGCTTAAAGAAATTACAAACATAGAGATGGATTTAAGGTTTGAAGCAGCTGCTGCAAATGAATTACATGAAAATACCAAAGATGACATAGGATTTAGTGTACCAAAAATTTATTGGAATTTTACTACTCAAAATGTACTTACATTAGATAAAATAGAAGGTATTTCGATTAGAGAAACCAAAAAACTTGTAGAAAAAAATATTAACGTAGAAAAATTATCTAAAAACTTAATACAGCATTTCTTAAGACAAGCTGTTAGAGATGGTTTTTTCCATGCTGACATGCACCAAGGTAATATTTTTATTGATAAAAATGGTGATATAGCCCCTGTTGATTTTGGGATTATGGGAAGATTGGACAAATTAAATAGAAGATATTTGGCTGAAATTTTATATGGATTTATAAATAGAGACTATAAAAAAGTTGCTGAAGTACATTTTTTAGCTGGACTGGTGTCAAAGAAATTTTCTGTAGCTGAATTTGCCCAATCTCTAAGATCTATTGGTGAACCAATTTTTGGCCAGTCAATAAAAGATATTTCCGGTAGTAAACTCTTAAAACAACTATTTGAAAATACTGAAAAGTTTAACATGCAAACACAACCTCAACTTTTACTTCTTCAAAAAACCATGGTTGTTGTGGAGGGTGTTGCACGAAAATTACATCCTAATACAAATATTTGGGAAGTATCAAAGCCAGTACTAAAAGAGTGGTTAGAAAAAACTAAGGATCCAATAAACATAATGGGTGAAAAAATAGAAAATGCTTCAGAACTCTTAAAAAGACTTCCAGAATTGCCAAAGATTATGGACAAAGCAAATGAGGCATTAACAATAATTACTGAAGGTAAATTGCCATCTAATTCATCCTCTTACTATTCTTTAAAAGAAGAGGAGATAAAAATGAAACTATTTAGAAATAAACTAATATCTGCCTTTTTAGTTCTTGTAATTTTAATATTATTGGTATTCAAATAAAAGAAATGAACCACTTAAAAGAAAAAAAAATACTCTTAATTATAACGGGAGGAATTGCAGCTTACAAAAGTCTTGAGTTAATTCGTTTACTAAAAAGCGAAGGAGCTAAAATTAAAACTG
This sequence comes from Pelagibacteraceae bacterium AG-464-B04, assembly GCA_003209225.1. Lineage (GTDB taxonomy): Bacteria > Pseudomonadota > Alphaproteobacteria > Pelagibacterales > Pelagibacteraceae > AAA240-E13. The sequence continues at coordinate 10,873 of QCRZ01000010.1, read as the reverse complement.
TTTTAACCAAAAATGGAAAGGAGTTTGTAACGCCGTTATCTATTACATCACTCACTCACAATAAAGTTTATGAAGATTTATTTGATGCAAAAGATGAAGCCGAAATGGATCATATTAGTCTTTCAAGATGGTGCGATGTAATATTAGTAGCTCCAGCTACTGCAAATACAATTTCAAAGTTCTCATACGGGAATGCAGAGGACTTGGCATCAACACTAGTTCTTGCGTCAAATAAAAAAATAATCTTAGTACCCGCAATGAATGTGAGAATGTGGATGCACCAAGCAACACAAGAAAATATCTCAAAATTACTGAATTATGGATATCTCTGTATAGGACCAGAAATTGGAGAAATGGCATGCGGGGAATATGGTGAGGGCAAAATGTCAGAACCAAGTAAAATTATTAAGTTTTTAAATAATTTTTTTTCAGAAAAAAAATTTATTTTAAATAATAAGTTAAAGGCAATAGTTACATCGGGACCAACAAAAGAATATATTGATCCCATAAGGTATATTTCTAACGATTCCACTGGAAAACAAGGATATGAAATAGCAAAATCTTTATCCGAAAAAGGCGTAGAAACAACTCTAATTTCTGGCCCAACTAATTTACTAAGTCCAAAAAATATTAAATTAATAAAAGTTCAAAGTGCAGAAGAAATGTACGAGGAAACAAAAAAAAGTCTTCCAGTTGACATTGTTGTTTCTGCTGCTGCTGTAGGTGATTTTAAAGTTTCTCAAATAAAAAAAAATAAAATAAAAAAACAGGATATCACTAAACTAGAACTTGAAAAAAACAAAGATATATTAAAATTTTTATCTACACATAATTCGTTGAGACCTAAGTTGGTAATAGGCTTTGCTGCTGAGACAAATAATATTATTAAAAATGCAGAAGAAAAAATCAAAACAAAATATTGCGACTGGATTATCGCAAACGATGTATCAAAATCAGAAATTGGATTTGCTTCGGACTTTAATGAAGTTTCGATTATTTACAAAAATAAAAATAATGAATTAATTTCAAAAAGAAAAAAATCTGAAATTGCTGAAGAAATTACAAAAAGAATCTTAGAAAACTTCAATTCCTAACCAATATGGTTAAGTTGTTGATCAAAAAAATCCATAAAGATATTTTGTTACCAGAATATAAAACTGATGGATCTTCTGGCATGGATCTTGCTGCCAATATTGAGCAAATGATTAAAATATTACCAGGCGAAAAAAAGGTTATCCCTACTGGCATCTCAGTAGCAATCCCTGAACAATATGAAGTACAAATTAGACCCAGGTCTGGTCTAGCTGCAAAAAATGGAATTAGTGTACTAAATACACCTGGAACAATTGATTCCGATTATAGAGGTGAAATTAAAGTTATATTAATTAATCTTGGAAAAGAAATTTTTCAGATTAAAAAAAATGACAGAATTGCACAAATAGTTGTTTGCCCAATCATAAAAGCGCAGCTTGAAGAAGTAGAAAGTTTGCCAAAAACTGTTAGAGGGAAAGGTGGTTTCGGTTCAACAGGAAAATAATCTAATAAATTAAAATGAAACTAAATAACAGACAAATAAAAAGATATTCACGACAAATGGTGCTTAAAAAAATTGGACCAATTGGTCAAAAAAAACTTTTAAATTCAAAAGTTTTAGTAATTGGTGCTGGTGGACTCGGTTCACCTATTTTAATTTATTTAGCTGCTATGGGTGTTGGAAATATAGGGATTATTGATCATGACAAAATAAACATATCTAATCTTCATAGACAAATATTGTTTGAAACAAAAGATGTAAAAAAAGATAAGGTAAAAATTGCAGGTGAAAAAATTAAAAGAATTAATCCCGACATAAATGTTTACAATTATAAAAATAAAATAAACAAAAATAACATTAATAAAATTGCAAAAAAATATACAGTATTAGTAGATGGAAGTGATAATTTTAAAACAAAATTTTTAATAAATGATTATGTAGTTAAAAGTAAAAAAATATTAATTACAGGAGCTATAAATAAGTTTGATGGCCAGATATTTACGTTTAATTTTCAAAATAATAATAAATCTCCATGCTTAAGGTGTTTTTTCCAAACTTATCCTTCTGATGAACTGTTAAATTGTGAAATAGATGGAATTTTCAGTACTCTGGCAGGAATTGCTGGAACTATTCAAGCAAACGAAGTTGTAAAAGAAATATTAAATATTGGTAATTCATTGTGTGGCTATATGTTGATTATTAATTCTCTCGATATAAGTTTTAGAAAAGCAAAAATAAAAAAGAGAGAGAAATGTATTTGTAATGGTAAAAATTACTAAAATTGTATTTTTTAAGTTTTTTTTTAATTTTTTTTTTAGTTGAAAACCTTTCTAGTAAAGAAAAAAATAATTTTTTATCATTAAAATATAATAAAGTAAAAGTAAGGCATGGACCTTCCTTAAAACATCCAGTAAAATTTATATATAAAAAAAAAAATTTACCTATTAAAATAATTGATAGTAGTGACAAATTTAAGAAAATAATTGATTTAAAAAATAATAGTGGGTGGATTCATGTCTCTCAACTTACAAAAAAGAAATCTGCTATAAATATTCATGATTTATCAATTGTTTTTTAAAAAACCAAATGTTTATTCTCAACCATTAGCTAAATTAGAAAAAGGTAAATTGGTCACTGTTTATAAGTGTAAAAAAGAATGGTGTAAAATTTTAGTAAAAAATAATAAAGTTTGGATAAAAAAAAAATTTCTTTGGGGAAATTTTTAATAAAAATCACTTACCAAAGCTAGCCTTTGTGGTTCTAAAACTTTGGTTTCATGGGAATATTCATCGTGTTCAGTTCCAATAAATATATTTGATGAAATATTTTTAAATTTTTTAATTTGTTCTTGTGTAAAATTAAAATGAACAAAATGAACTGATGAAGATTTACCTTTTTCTGAAGTTCTTGCAACATCATTCTCAGCTATTGCATTTATTTTTTCTGAATTAATTTTAAAATATATTTTTTTTTCTATTCCACCCACTTTATTTAGAAAGGCACTCCTTAAAACAGGATTATCTATTTCAAACATTAACGTAGCAACAAGTTCGTTTCCTTTGGGAATCAGTGGATTATAAGCTTCTAATTCATCTTTTAATTGTTCTTCTCCACCTTTTTCAATATGCAACATTTCCTGAACTTGGGCTAACATAGTTTCATAGCATTCAAAATAAAATGTAGCATACGGACCTAATGGTATTCTTCTTTTTTTTTTAAATTCAATTAAATTTTTTCTTAGTTGTTTTCTATTTTTAGAATATTGATCTAAAGACATTAAATCATATTTATCAATTAATTTAGCTTGTTTGTTCATTCTCATACTAATCTATATGCTTTAGCTAAAATTTCTATTGGGTGTATTGCCTCATCATTTAAAATATTTTTATCATTCATTAATTGTTTTAAATGTTTTCCTGCTAGCGGACAATCTGACGCTATATATTTATTTTTTTTATTCTTAATTTGTTTTGCTGTTGGTCGACCAATTTTAAGTGCAATATTATGAGTTTCTTTCATAACACCAAAAGTTCCTCCATGGCCAGCGCATCTTTCTACAATATCAAGTTTGATATTGGGAATTAACTTGAGCATATCTCTTGCTTTAATGCCCATATTTTGAGCTCTAGCGTGACAGGCATTATGAACTGTAACTCCACCTTCTATTTCTTCTAAACCCTCAGCCAAACCTTCTTTTTGAGAAATATCAACTATATATTCATCAATATCACTAACATTTTTAGAAAGCTTTTTTATATTTGAGTCCTCCGGAAGTAGCAAAGGCCATTCAAATTTTAACATCAGCCCACAACTAGCTGTTAATGTTATTATTTCATACCCTTTATCAATCCATTCAAGTAAATCTTTTGAAACTTTTTTTGCCTGCTCTACAACTTTTTGTAAATCTGCTTGTTCAAAAAAAGGCATACCACAACATCCCGGATAAGCATTTTGTACTTCTACACCATTTTTTTTTTAAAACCTTTAAAGCAGCAATACCTGTATTTTTTTTATTAAAATTTACAAAACAAGTAGAATATATTACCACTTTTCTATTTTTTCCTGGTGCATTATTATTTGTTGGGTATTTATTTTTTTTAAAATAATTTGTAAATGTTTCAAAATTGTATTTTGGAAGCTCAACTCTTTTATCTATTCCTGTAACTAATTCTAATAGAGATCTTAAAAGCTTATTTTTTATATTTGAAAACCAATTAATGATCCTTGAAAAGATTACTCCGATTCTTGCATTTCTATCTATTTTCGCTAGTTGATTGGGTATCGTCAAAAGCTTATTTTTTTTTTTCTGCAAGGTTCTATATCTAAGAATTAAATGTGGAAAATCTAAATTAAATTCATGAGGTGGCACGTACGGACATTTTGTCATAAAACACATATCACAAAGCGTACAAGCATCAGCAACCACGGGAAATTTATCACTTGATACACTTTCAATATTTTCTTCTTTTGAATTGTCAATTAGATCAAAAAGCTTTGGGAATGAGTCACATAAATTAAAACATCTTCTGCATCCATGACAAATATCAAAAACCCTTCTCATTTCTGCATCTAACTTTTCTGGATTTAAGAAATCTGGATTTTTAAAATCTATGGGATGTCTAATTGGTGCTTCTGTACTTCCTTCTTTAGGCATTTTAATTTTATATTTATTAGAATTTTAATGGTGAGTAAAACCCACCATTATTAAAATATTTATTTACTTGACTGAATCTAATGTTTTTTGGAATTTCCCAGCGTGTGATTTTTCTGCTTTTGCCAAAGTTTCAAACCAATCAGCAATTTCTTCAAAACCTTCTTCTCTTGCTGTCTTAGCCATTCCTGGATACATGTCTGTATATTCGTGAGTTTCACCAGCAACTGCTGAAGCTAAATTATCTTTTGTTTCACCAATTGGCAAACCAGTAGCGGGATCTCCAACATCTTCTAAATACTCTAAATGACCATGAGCATGTCCAGTTTCTCCTTCTGCTGTAGATCTAAAAACTGAAGCAACGTCATTGTACCCTTCAACATCAGCTTTTTGAGCAAAATAAAGATATCTACGGTTTGCTTGGCTTTCGCCAGCGAAAGCGTCTTTTAAATTTTTTTCTGTTTTACTACCTTTTAACGACATATTTTTCCTTCTAATTAAATTATAATAATTAATTTATAATCATTCTAAAGTATAAGTCAACACCTCGAACTTTTTAATTTAAAATTTAATTTTATAAATTACTTTTGATTATGATTATTGTTCTCAAGTCTAATCATTAATTCAACAGATTTAATTGATTTATTTAGGGGCGCTTTAGGTAAACTATTTAAAGAAACATCAAAATTTTCAATATCAATTAATTTATCTTCGCCCTCATCATAAAAATGGTGATGGTTTAAGGTATTGGTATCGTAGTAACTTTTATTTCCATCCAAAGTTATCTCTTTTAAATAACCTTTTTTTTTAAAGCCATGAACAGTATTATAAATTGTTGCTAGAGAAATTTTTGATTTAAATTTTTTTTTATAAATTTCATTTAATTGATTAACTGTAAAATGAAAAGTTGCTTTTTTTCCAAATAATATTTCACATATCTTAATTCTTTGCTTGGTTGGTCTTAATCCTAAGCTTCTTAACGTGTTAATATGTTCTTCAAAATCTTTCATTTTTAGCATAAGCTGATATATTTAATGTATAATGATGTATATACTAAAAAAATTTTTAATCAAGTAGTAGGCTAAATCGAATGATAAAAAAAAAAAGTTATAATTACGAAGAATTGATTGACTGCGGAAACGGCAATCTTTTTGGTGAAGGAAATGCAAGACTACCTTTACCACCCATGCTTATGTTCAATAGAATTATAGAAATTAATGAAGACAAAGGACGTTTTAATAAAGGTTTTGTAAAAGCTGAACTTGATATTAAAAAAGATATTTGGTTTTTTGATTGTCATTTTAAACAAGACCCTGTTATGCCCGGATGTCTTGGCTTGGATGCTATGTGGCAACTAGTAGGATTTTATCTTGGATGGCTAGGTGAACCCGGAAAAGGAAGAGCTCTAGGTGTAAATAATGTCAAGTTTTCTGGTGAAGTTTTAAATAGTACAAATAAAGCTATTTATGAAATTGATATAAAAAGAATTTTAAAAAAAGAAGGAACAATAGTTGGCTTAGCAAATGGGTTTTTGTTTGCTGATAATAAAAAGATATATGAGGCAGAAAATTTAAAAGTAGGTTTATTTAAATAATGAAAAGAGTAGTAATCACAGGAATTGGAATAGTCTCTTGCTTAGGAAATAATAAGAATGAGGTTTTAAAATCTCTATTACACACAAAATCTGGAATTGTTTTTTCTGAAGAGTATAAAAATTATAATTTTAAAAGTTTAATTTGTGGATCAATAAAAAATTTAAACTTTGATGATCACATTGATAGAAAAAATAAACGTTTTATGGGAGATGGCTCTGCTTACAACTATATTGCGATGCAAGAAGCAATAGAAGATTCAGGTTTAAAAGAAAACCATATAAGCAATGATATGACTGGCTTGGTAATGGGTTCTGGAGGACCATCAATAAAAAATGTTGTGCACGCGGTAGATTCAACAAGAAAATCTTCTCCAAAAAAAATGGGGCCCTTTGTAGTGCCAAGAACAATGGCTAGTACATGCTCTGCAAATTTAGCAGTTCCTTTTAAAATTAAAGGGGTAAACTATTCAATTAGTTCAGCTTGTGCAACTAGTGGCCACTGTATAGGGAATGGAATGGAACTTATTCAATTGGGCAAACAAAGTATTGTTTTTGCAGGAGGTGGTGAAGAGCTCGATTGGGCAATGTCAGCGATGTTTGATGCAATGACAGCTTTAAGTTCAAAATATAACGATACACCGGAGACTGCTTCGAGACCTTACGATAAAACTAGAGATGGGTTTATCATTGCTGGTGGTGCAGGTGTATTAATACTTGAAGAATTAGAACATGCAAAATCAAGAGGGGCGAAAATTTATGCTGAGCTTACTGGATATGGAGCTACCTCTGATGGAAATGATATGGTAGCACCATCAGGCGAAGGCGCTACAAGATGTATGAAGATGGCCTTAAAAACAAGCAGAAATAAAATCGATTATATAAATGCTCACGGCACATCAACTCCTGTTGGGGATATAATTGAGTTAAATGCAATAAAGAACGCTTTTAAAGATAAAATTCCAAAAATAAGTTCAACTAAATCTCTTACAGGTCATCCTTTGGGGGCAGCTTCGGTTCATGAAGCAATTTATTCTTTAATTATGATGGAAAACAATTTTATTGCAGCCTCAGCAAATATAAAAGAGATGGATGAAGGTGCAAAAAATTTTCCTATTGTAACCAAAGTTGAAAAAGATGTTTCTTTAAATTCAGTAATGTCAAATAGCTTTGGTTTTGGTGGTACAAATGCAACCTTAATTTTTGAAAAATTATAATTATGAATTTAGTAAAAGGAAAAAAAGGTCTGATAATGGGAGTTGCAAATGAAAGATCTATTGCTTGGGGAATTGCAAAAAAATTAGCAGAGAATGGTGCGGAACTTGCGTTCACTTATTTAGGTGATGCATTAAAAAAGAGGGTTATCCCTTTGTCAAAATCTTTAAATTCAAACTTCACGTTAAGTTGTGATGTTGAAAAAAAAGAAGACATAGTTAAAGTTTTTTCTGATATTAAAAATAAGTGGAAAAATTTAGATTTTATTGTTCATGCGATTGCTTTTTCTGATAGATCAGAACTTTCTGGAGAATATTTAAATACTTCAAGAGAAAATTTTTTAAAAAGTATGTTAATTTCATGTTTTTCTTTCACAGAAATAGCCAAGGAAGCTTCGAAAATTATGAACAAAGGTTCAAGCATGCTAACTTTGACTTATGAATCTTCCAAAGTAATTCCAAATTATAATGTAATGGGAGTTTGCAAATCTGCATTGGAAGCTAGTGTAAAATACCTTGCAAGAGATCTTGGACCACAAGGAATAAGAGTTAACGCAATTAGTGCAGGTCCAATTAAAACTTTAGCTGCTTCTGCTATAGGTGACGCTAAATTTTTATATAAATGGAATGAAGACCATTCTTTATTAAAAAGAAATGTTGATATTAATGATGTTGGTGGTTCAGCCTTATACCTATTAAGCGATCTGGCTTCAGCTGTAACTGGTGAAATACATTATGTAGATGCTGGCTATAACAAAGTTGGAATGCCTAATCCAAAAAACATAACTTAAAAAAACTAAACAGCTTCTTTCATTGATAGTTTAACTTTTCCTCTATCAAATCCAATCACTTTTACAGAAACTTCGTCACCCTCTTTTACAACGTCTGTAACTTTATTGACTCTTTTTGAGGCAAGTTGAGATATATGAACCAATCCATCTTGCTTACCTAAAAAATTTACAAAAGCACCAAACTCCATTATTTTTATAACTTTGCCTTTATAAACTTTGCCCATCTCTGGTTTTGCAATTATACTTTTTACCATTTCCATTGCTTTATTTCTTGATTCTTCATCAGGTGCTGCAATTGTAACTTCTCCCGTATCCTTAACATCTACTTTGGCACCAGATAATTCAACGATTTCTCGAATTGTAGCTCCTCCTTTACCTATAACAGCTGCTATATCTTTTTTATCAACCATAACAGTTTCAATTTTTGGAGTATGTTTAGAAACTTCTTTTCTTGATGATTTAATTGTTTTATTCATTTCTTGTAATATGTGAGCTCTACCTTCTTTTGCTTGATTAAGTGCTTGCTCCATAATTTCAAAAGTAATTCCAGTAATTTTTATATCCATTTGCAGTGATGTAATACCATCTTTTGTACCTGCAACTTTAAAATCCATATCGCCTAAATGGTCCTCATCTCCTAAAATATCTGATAAAACTGAAAATTCATCTTTTTCTTTTATTAAGCCCATCGCTATTCCAGCGACTGGTTCTGCTATGGGAACCGCAGCATCCATTAGTGCTAAAGAGCCTCCACAAACTGTCGCCATTGATGAAGATCCGTTTGATTCAGTAATTTCGGATACTACTCTTATAGTATAAGGAAATTTTTCTTTTTCAGGTAGTGAGGATTTTAGTGCTCTCCAAGCTAATTTTCCATGCCCAACTTCTCTTCTTCCCGTTCCTATTCTTCCTGTTTCACCAACAGAAAAAGGTGGAAAATTATAATGTAACATAAAACTTACTCTTTTTTGACCTTCAAGACTTTCTATTCTTTGTTCATCGTCCGACATTCCTAAAGTTGTAGTAACTAATGCTTGGGTTTCTCCCCTAGTAAATAAAGCTGATCCGTGGGTTCTTGGCAAAACACCTACTTCACATTTTATAGGTCTAACATCGGACAAACCTCTACCGTCAATTCTTTTTTTGGTTTTAAGTATCTTTCCTCTTACTATATCCTTTTCCAAATTTTTTAATTGTAAAGAGACTTCTAAATCTGAAAATGTTTCATTTTCTTCAAATAAAGATTTACATTTTTCAGTTGCTAAATTAATAAGTTCAGATCTTTTTTTCTTATCTTTTTCTGAAAAGGCTTTTTCTAAATCCTTTGTTAATTCATTAGAAATCTTTGTTTTCAAATCAGTGTAATCTTTTTTTTCCACTACCCAAGCTTCTTTTGCACATTTTTTAGCAAGAGATTCTATCACTTTAATTACTGGAATAAATTTTTCATGACCAAATTTAACTGCATCTAACATTTGTTTCTCTGTTAAGCCTGATGCTTCAGATTCAACCATTAATACTGCATCTTTTGTGCCTGCAACTACTAGATCTAAATTAGATTCTTTTAACTGTTCTTTTGATGGGTTTAAAACATATTCATCTTTTATAAAACCAACTCTAGAGGCGGCTATGGGTCCTTCGAAAGGTAAACCCGAAATAGCTAAAGCAGCCGAGGATGCAATTATTGATAATATATCTGATTCATTTTCATTGTCATACGAAAGCACTGTTGGTAAAATTTGTACTTCATTTCTAAATCCTTCTGGAAATAATGGACGAATAGGTCTATCTATTAACCTTGAAATTAGAGTTTCAGATTCAGTTGGTCTTGCTTCTCTTTTAAAATACCCCCCAGGTATCTTTCCTGCTGCATAGTATTTTTCTTGATAATTCACCTGTAGTGGAAAATAATCAGTTTCTGGATTTACTTTTTTTGCACCAACTACAGTTGAAATAACAACCGTTTCCCCTAAAGTGGCAATTATTGCTCCGTCTGCTTGTCGGGCTATTTTACCTGTTTCTAAAATTAATTTTTTACCACCCAATTCTATTTCTTCTTTATATACTTTAAACATTTATTTCCTTAAATTTAATTTGCTTAATATGTTGTTGTATGAATCAATATTATGATTCTTTAAGTATTGAAGTAATCTTTTTCTTCTATTTACAGCTTTCAATAATCCAAGGGATGAATGTTTATCTTTCTTGAATTTTTTGAAATGTTTTGAAAGTTTTTCTATTTTTTGAGTTAAAAGTCCTATTTGAATTTCGGATGAGCCTGTATCATTTTCATGTACTCCTAATGATTTAATTAAAGTTTTTTTGTTAGTTATTGTTTTTATGTTCATATGATTCCTTTATTAATTTTTCTATTTTTTCTGCATAATCAAAAGATTGGTCATTAACAAATGAAATTCTTGGTAAAAATTTCATATAAATTTTTTTGGATAAAGCTTTTCTAACTAAATAAGAAAATTCTGTTAACAAATTAACTGTTTTATCAGCATCTTTTCCACCCAAAGGTATAACATAAGCTCTAGCATTTTTTAAGTCAGGGCTCATTCTTACTTCTGTGACAGTAATATTGTTAGT
>QCRZ01000009.1 GCA_003209225.1 Pelagibacteraceae bacterium AG-464-B04 | reverse complement strand
GGGTACCAGTTGGGACTTTAAGAACTAAATCAAATCCACTCTTTCCTGTTTGGTTTTTACCTTTTCCATTTTGGCCATTTTCTGCTTTAAAATGTTGTTGGTATCGAAAATCAATTAAAGTATTTAAATTTTTATCAGAAGAAAATATTATTGAACCACCTTTGCCGCCGTCTCCACCATCAGGTCCCCCAAATTCAACAAATTTTTCTCTACGAAAACTAGGTGAGCCAGATCCACCATTTCCAGCTTTAATAAATATTTTTGCTTGATCTAAAAATTTCATAGTACATCCCTTTGTTTTAAAGAATCTGGGAAATTAATTGGGTTTTACGGAAACGGATGTTCTATCAGATTTTATTTTTTTAAACTCAACTTTCCCTTTAATTAAGGAATAAATTGAATGATCTTTTCCCATGCCAACATGACTCCCCGGGTGAATTTTTGTACCTCTTTGCCTTACAATTATGTTACCCGGAAAAACTATTTGGCCTGCGTATTTTTTAACTCCAAGCCTTCGTCCAGCACTATCCCTACCATTACTTGATGATCCACCTGCTTTTTTTGTTGCCATTGTAAATATCCTACAAATATCCTATCATTTTTTTTTACTTATAACAGGTTTATTTTTTATACTTTTAATAGTTTTTTTTGTATTTTCAGGTAAAGTTTTTTTTATTTGTTGCTTACTTATTTTTTTTGTTAACTCACTGTCAGCAATAATTTTTCCATCTTTTGAAAAAATTTTAGTAATTTGAATTAAAGATACTTGCTGTCTATGACCATATTTTTTTCTTGAATTTTTTCTTCTTCTTTTTTTAAAGACCAAAACAGTTCTATTTTTATTATTTTTTAAAATAGTTGCTTCAACTTTGGCACCTTTTATAGTTGGATTACCTATTTCTGTATTTTGATCATCATTCAAAAATAGAACATTTTTGAACTCAACCGTTGTTCCTACTTTATCGTTAAGTCTTTCAATTTTAAGAATTTCACTTGTTGAAACCTTATATTGTTTACCACCTGTTTGAATAACTGCAAAAGACATTTTTCTAATTTCATAGTTGAAAGTACGGGGAATATAACTTTATAGATGTTTATGTCAAGTTCTAACAATGATCAAAAATTATCCTTTAAATCTCTTATTTTTGTAAAAACTTTATAATCTTCTACGTTTTTCATCTTTAATTTAACTTTTAGTGCCTCTTGATCGCATCTCAAAAAGATATTTGACTTTAATTCTTCATCCAAAACCGTAGGTATAGTTGGTAAACCTTTTAATCTTAATTGTTTTATTTTTTCATATTTTTTTTTTAAATTAATATTACCAACATCATACTTCATGCAAAATAGCGCGTTTTTATGAGAATATTCATGGCCACAATAAATTTTTGTATTTTTTGGAAGTTTTTTTATTTTATCCAATGATTTTAACATTTGTTTATGATTACCCTCAAAAATTCTTCCACATCCTAGTGAAAACAAAGTATCCCCTGTAAAAGCAATTTTTTCATTTTTAAAAAAAAAACATATATGGCCAGAAGTATGACCTGGAATATGTAATATTTTTACAGAAGAATTGCCAAAATTCCAGTCATCATTATTTCTAAGAGTTATGTCTATACCTGGTATTCTGTATTTGTCATCAGCAAAACCAACTATTTCTGCATTATATTTTTTTTTTAATTCAAGGTTTCCACCAATATGATCATAATGATGATGAGTATTTAATATATAATTTAAATGTAAATTTTTTTTTTCTAGGAACGAAATAACAGGAGAAGCTTCAGAAGGGTCGACTACTCCTACTGTTTTAGAAGCGTCATTGTTAATAACATATGCATAATTATCCACTAAACAAGATATTAAATCAACTCGCATAATTATTTATTGTATAAGAAATATTCCAAGATGTGAAAAAATATTTTTATAAAACATATTTTTATTCGTAATCTCGGAAATTTTTTCATTGGTTAAACATAATGATCTATCTATTTTTATATTTTTTTCTTTACAAAAATTAACAAAATCTTGAATTGTACACATGTGTAAGTTTGGTGTGTCATACCACTGGTTTGGCAAATTATTAGTTACAGGCATTGTTCCTTTAAACAATAAATGAAGACGAACTTTCCAATATCCAAAATTAGGTATCGAAACAATAGTTTGTTTGCCAACTCTTAACAATTGCTTAAGCACTTCTTCGGGAGCAATAAAGGCTTGAAGTGTTTGACTAAGAACAACATAATCAAATGATTTTTCGGGAAATTGAATCAATTCTTTTTCTGCATCACCTTCAATAACAGATAGACCTTTAGAAATACATTTTTGTACTAATTTTTTTTGAGGCTCTAACCCTCTAACATTATTTTGTTGATTTAATTTTAGAAATTGCATTAAGGTCCCATCTCCACAGCCAACATCTAATACTTTTTTATTGTTCTGTATTATTTGAGAAATTACTTCAAATTCTTTTTTCATTACTTACTTCATTATATATTGAATTTAAAAATTCACTTAGAGTTTTTAAAAATTCAGGAACATTTAGCAAGAAAGAGTCATGGCCTTTGTCTGAATTTACTTCAACAAAGCTTACATTTGCTCCACAAGCATTTAAGGCTATAACAATTTCTTTATTTTCTGCTGTAGGGTAGAGCCAATCAGATGAAAATGAAATTACACAAAATTTAGTTTTAGTGTTTTTAAAAGCGAGCGATAAATTACCATTAAATTGTTTTTCTAAATCAAAATAATCCATAGCCCTGGTAATATAAAGGTAACTATTTGCATCAAATCTATCTACAAAATTTGATCCTTGATAACGAAGATAGCTTTCTATTTGAAAATCAGCATCAAAACTAAATTTTAAACTACCTTTTTCTTGTAATTTTCTTCCAAATTTTTCCTGAAGACCTTTTTTAGAAAGATAAGTTATATGAGCTGCCATTCTAGCAACAGCAAGACCTTTATTAGGAGATAAATCTGTTTTAAAGTAATTACCTTTATTCCAATTAGGATCTGCCATGATTGCTTGTCGACCCAATTCATTTAACGCTATGTTTTGTGCCGAATGGCTTGCGCTACATGCAATCGGGATAGCTGAATAGGTCTTGTCAGGATATAAAGAACTAAATTGCAGAACTTGCATACCACCCATAGATCCCCCGGCAACTGAAAGTAATTTTTCAATTCCCAAATATTTTAATAAATATATTTGGGCTTTGACCATATCTTTAATTGTAATAATTGGAAATGTAGTGCCAAATAATTCGTTAGTTTCTGGATTGATTTCTCCTGGTCCGAAGCTACCCATACACCCAGCCAAAACATTTGAACAAATGATAAAATACTTATTAGTATCAATTGCTTTTCCAGGACCGACTGCAGTTGCCCACCATCCTTCTCTATTAGTTACTGGATTAATATTTGTAACAAACTGATCACCTGTTAAAGCATGAAAAACAAGTATAGCATTACTTTTGTTTTTATTTAAGGTTCCATACGTTTCATAAGCTATAGAAAAATTTTTAATTAACTTCCCACAATCAAGCTCAAGAGAATCTTTAACAATTAATTTTTTTATATTTTTTATTTTATTGTTCATTTTTGGTCACAAATAAAAAAAAGCCCAGCTAGACTGGGCAAAAACCCTTTTTAGCTGCTTTTTTTTAAGCGCTCGCAATTCAGTTAAATCAGCGCAAACATTTTGTACTAAAAACCAAGACTTTTGTCAATTTGCGTTGTATTTATTTTGCTACCAAACTACGTATATAGTAATTAGCTTTACAAATTATATTGAATAAAACTATGATTTTACCAAAACCAAAAAAACTAAATATCGAGAGATATGAAGGTGGATTATCTAAGTTAAATAAAATAGATAATCCAATTAAATTATCTGCAAATGAATCTGCTCTAGGACCAAGCCCAAAAGCAATTCAGGCATTTGAGAAAGAAAAAAATATAATTTTTAAATATCCTGAATCCGACTCTTCTTCATTAAGAGACGTAATATCAAAAAAATTTAATATTAATGCAGAAAGGATTATATGTGGGGCTGGATCTGACCAAATATTTGATTTAACATGTCAATTATTTATAGAGCCCGAAGATGAGGTTATAGTAACAGAGCATGGATTTATTATGCACAGAATATATGCTTCTCTTTATAAAGCCAAAGTTATACTGGCTCCAGAAAAAAATTTTAAAGCATCAGTTGACGAAATTTTAAAAAAAGTTTCCGACAGAACAAAAATAGTATTTATTGCTAATCCCAATAATCCTACCGGAACCTATTTAACTAGTAGTGAGATGATTAATTTAAGGCAAAAACTTAGAAATGATATTTTATTAGTAATTGATGATGCCTATTATGATTTTTTAGATAAAAAAGATTTTACCTCTGGGTTGGATCTTTTTAAAGATGAAAAAAATGTTTTAATAACAAGAACATTTTCAAAAATTTATGGTCTTGCCGGGCTAAGATTGGGCTGGGGATATTCTTCGAAAAATATTATTGACTCAATGTATCAAATTAAACCTCCTTTTAACGTAAACAGGGCAGCGCTCTCAGCAGGCATGGAAGCTATAGCAGACAATGAATGGATAGAAAAAGCGTTTCAACATAATAAACTATGGTCTAAAAAAATTTTTTCTGTTTTAAATGAATATAAAATTCAAACAAATGAATTCACAGCTAATTTTTTTCTGATGCATTTCAATAAAACAAAAAAAAATTCAGAAGAAGTTTTTGAAAAGTTAATAAAAAAAGGTATTATTTTAAGAAAAATGACACAATACAAAATACCAAATGCTTTACGGCTTACGATTGGAGACAATAAATCAAATGATTGTTTTATTGAGTGTATTAGGAGTATTTTTAAATAATGTTTAAAAAAATTTGTATAATAGGATGCGGTTTAATCGGATCATCCCTAGCGAGAGCAATAAAAAAATACAATCTTTCACAAAGAACAGTTTCATCTAATAGATCAAATATATTAAATAGAAAAGTGGTTAGGCTAAAAATAGTTGATGACTCAAGCACAGATACGCAAGCAATGGCCAAAGAATCTGATTTAATTATTATTGCCGCACCCCTAAGTAGTTATGAAAATATAATTTTTAAAATTAAAGATTCTCTTAAAAAAGGAACAATATTAACTGATGTTGGTTCAGTTAAAGAAAAAGCAATTAATCTAATAGAAAAAAAGATACCAAAAAATATTTCTTGGATACCATCCCATCCTATTGCGGGTACAGAAAAAAGTGGACCAGATTTTGGATTTTCTGAATTATTTAAAAATAGATGGTGCATTCTTACACCAAGCAAAAAAGCAAAAAAAAAAGATATTAAAAAACTTAAATTATTTTGGAAAAAAATAGGAAGTAAAGTTGATATTATGGATGCTAAAAAACACGATTACATTTTAACTATTACTAGCCATGTTCCACACTTAATAGCCTACAACATTGTAAACACCTCAATAAGTATTCAAGACAAAAAAAAATCTGCTATCATAAAGTATAGCGCTGGTGGCTTAAGAGATTTTACAAGAATAGCTTCATCTAATCCTATAATGTGGAGAGATATTTTTATTCAAAATAAAAAAAACACCTCAACAACAATAGATAAATTTATCGTAAATTTAAAGAAATTAAAGAAAGCTATAGAAAATGAGGATGGTAAAAAGTTAGAAAAAATTTTTACTAAGACAAAAAAAATTAGAAAAGATATAATCAAAGCAGGACAAGATATTAGTAAGCCTAACTTTGGTAGATAAACTAATTATCCAAAATTTTAAATAATGGAAAAAGTTCATTTTCATAGTTTTTCCAGGATTTTACTGAATTTTTATAAATAGGTTTTCTTGCTTGTGCAAAGCTGGCCGTAATAATTCCTCTTTTATTTTTGTAGAAACTTAAACATTTTTCATCCCAATTTAAATTACAAAAATCTAATAATTTTCTTGTTTCCTCCTCTTGATTACTCACTAGTTTTTCGTAAGAAATATTATAGATAAAGTCCGGAAGCAATTTTTGCCAAAAATCCATGAGATTTTGATAAAGTTTATGAAATTTTCCAATTTCCTCTAAGCTATATGAAAAATTTAATTGACCTTCAAAAACATTTTTAAACAAAGATAAACAATTATCTTTTGGATCTCTCATGCAGTGAATTATTTTTGATTCAGGAAGAATTAGTTTTATTAGACCAATCCATCTAAAGTTTAATGGAGCTTTGTCTGTAATATAATCTTTATTTATGTTAAAACGGTTTAAATTTTCTAAATACTTTTTACCCATACTAGCGAAAAAATTTTTGTTTTTTATATCAAATTTTTCTGGAAATTTTATTTTACTGTTTGAAAAGAAATTTTCTTTAATAACTTCAGTAAGATCTTTTAATTCCCCAGCACCATATACTTCTTTGTGATTAGCAATTATTTGTTCTACTAAAGTAGTTCCGGACCTAGGCATTCCTAAAATAAAAATCATTTTATTATTACTATTGTTTAAATTTTTAAAATTATTAAATTTAATTTTTGAAAAATAATTTTTTATATTTTGAAATAAAATAATATCATCTTTAATTTTATATTTGATATTTTCTCTTTTTATTTTATTACCAATTTTAAAATGTTCAAAAGATTTTTTATAATGCTTAATTTCTTCATAGGCTTTTCCTAAACCAAAGTACAATTCAATTTTTTGAAAACTATTTAGCGAATTATCTTGCAATTTTTTTTCCATACTTTTTAAATGAGCACTATCGACGTCATATTTTAACGACATACTTAAACTTCTGTCAGCCCTTGTGAACTTAGGATTAATTTTTAAAGCAGATTCAAAATGTTGTTTTGATTCTTCAAAATTGCCAATACTTTGTAGTGCCATTCCTAAATTGTTATGAACGACGGCCAATTTATTATCTATGCTTAGTGCAAGCTTGTATTGTTTAATAGCTTCACCAAAATCATTTAATTCTTTCTTTATATTTCCCAGATTACATATTGCGTGAGTAAATTTAGAATTAATTCTTATTGCTTTTTCAAAACAAGATTGAGCTTTTTTTAAATCACCCATAATGTGATATGTGTTTCCCAAGTTATTTATTGCAACAATAAAGTCAGGGTTCATTTTAATAGCATCAGTATAATATTTTATTGCTTCTGAAAATTTTCTTTGCGACTGTAAGCATAAACCTAGAACATTATACATCGCTACATAATCTGGAAGTTTTTTAATTAATTTTTTGGCTTTGGCTTCGGCAGATATGTAATCCCCAGTTTGAAAATAATTTATTATTATCTGTGCTTCTTTTTCTGCTTTTAATTTTAAATCATCCATAACTAATTTAATCTTCTTATCCCAATTATTTTTAAGTTAGCTGTTCTTTCAATTCTCTTAATAGCATGATTCACATTCATAATTATGACTTTTTTTAAGGGTCCATAAGCATGTATTAATTTTTGTTTAGATAATACAATAGCTACATGACCTTGCCAAAAAATTAAATCATTTTTTTTTATATTTTTTAATTTAATACTCTTTTTAAAAAATTTTAACTGGTCCTTAGTATCTCTTGGACAATATTTATTATTATAATTTAAAATTAGTTGAACCAAAGCAGAACAATCTATTCCATTAAAATTTTTTCCTCCCCATTTATATTTTACTCCTTTAAATAAATTGAGCTTAGAAAAAATATTTTTATCCCTATAATTTATTGGTTTAAGATCTTTGGTTTTAATCCAATAATTATTAAATTTTGAAAAAGGACCTTTTTTTTTTTTTACACAAATTTTGGAATAAAAGGGTAGTTTTTTTTTTAACTTACTAACAGAAGAGGGTTTTTTATAAATATTTGATGATAAGGCAGAAATTTTGTGAGTTAGTTTTAATTTTTTAACGAATTTTTTCTTCTTTACATAACCTATATAGTTATCATTATCTAATTTTATTTTATACCAATCCTTTAATTTTTTTAGAATAGTAAAAGTTTCTCCAAATAGTATTTGTGTTACTATTTCAGAAGTAATTTTTTTTTTTCTGTAAAGATTTACAACAGGATAAATATTGGAAAAATTATTTTTCACTTAGATTTAATTTGTTTCTTATTGCCCATAAACAAATTAATGATGGTATAACCATGATGGCAGTTATTACAAAAAATATGCCCCAATCACCATTTAACCAATCAACCATCGCACCTGACGAAGCCGCCAATGTGGTTCTTCCAGCGGTTCCAATTGATGCTAGCAAAGCATACTGTGTGGCTGTGTAAGTTCTGTCAACAAGCATTGAAATAAAAGCAACAAAAGCTACAGTTGCAAATGCAGCAGCCATATCATCAAAAATTACAGCAATTGCAAAAAGCCATTCAGATTTTCCAGACCAAGCAAGTAAAGAAAATAATAGGTTTGTAGAGGCCATCAATATTCCAGATACAAACATTGCTTTAATCACGCCTGATCTAATTGCAAATAAACCTCCTAAGAGAGTAAAAACAACTGTAGTTATCCAACCAATACCTTTTGAGTAAAGAGCTATATCGGATTTTGAAAAACCTATTTCTTTATAAAATATTATGGACATTCTTCCGAGAAAAGCTTCTCCAACTTTAAAAAGAAACACAAATCCCAAAATACCTATGGCAATTTTAAAACCATTTTTTTTAAAAAAACTTATTATCGGACCAGCAATAGTTCCACCAATCCACACAATCGATTTTGTAACAGCGTTAGTTGCTCCGAGTTTTTCTTCAATCATTTGGTCATTTCTTTTTTGTGATTCTTGTCGATCTGTTGGTTGAGGTTCGTGAACAAACATTAAAAAAATATTACATGTAATAATTACTATGCTAAGTACAAGGAAGGTAATTTGCCAATAGTTTTCAAATCCTGCTTGTTGAAAATATTCAGCAGCATTTAATGCAATTACACCGCCTAATTTATATCCCGTCCACCAACCGACAACGGCCATCGCAGCACCTGCTTGCATTGATTTTCCTTCATCTTTTCCAATCTGTTCAATTCTTAATGCATCCACCGTGATATCTTGTGTAGCTGATGCAATTGCAATAATTAACCCAATCATAATTACGAAAGTTAAATTGGTAGTTGGATCAACTACACTCCAACATATTAAACTAATTAAAATGATAAACTGCATGGTCACAATCCAGCCACGTCGGTGACCAATTTTATTTGTAAGCCACGGGATACGAATTCTATCTATTATTGGAGCCCAAAGATAATTAAATGCATAAACTGCAAATATTAATCCTGCCCAGCCGATAGTACTTCTACTTAGGCCATCTTCTTTGAGCCAAAGACTTAAACTACTTCCGATAAGAACCCATGGAAATCCACTTATAATTCCCAACAAAAGAATTCTCAACATTCGTTTGTCGAAATATACAGAAAAAGTTTCGGACAATGTTTGTTTTTTATATATTTCCATAATAAATTTATAAATTCCTTACGTTCTCCAAAAACCAGGATAGAACAATATTAACAAAGCAAATATTTCTAGTCTACCTAATAACATTGTAAAACTTAAAATCCACTTTGCAAAATTAGACAATTCATTGAAATTTCCACTGGGTCCTATGATTTCTCCAAGGCCAGGACCTACATTTGAAATTGCAGTTGCGGCACCTGAAAATGAAGTTATAAAATCTAGCCCAGTTAAAGATAACAGCATAGCAACAATAAAAAAAATTAAAAAATATAAAAAAACAAATGATATTATTGAAGACATAAATTGTTTGCTAATTTTTTCTTTGTTATAAGACAAGGGAAAAACTCCTCTTGGGTAAATTGATTTTTTTAATTCATTTACAATAAATAACCATAAAATTTGAATTCTAAAAATTTTTATTCCACAAGTTGTTGAGCCCGCACATCCTCCAATAAACATTAAAAAAAGAAAAAACACTAAAGAGAATTTACCCCAAATATCAAAATCAGAAGTTACATATCCCGTTCCAGATAAAATAGAAACTACATTGAATGCAGATATTCTTAAATTAGAAATAAAATTTTCACTTTCTTTTATGAAAAGGTATAAAGTCATAACCATTGTTGATATTAAACAAATGTAAATCAAACCTTTTATTTGAATATCCTGAAAAAAAACTTTTTTATTTCCATCTAAATATTTTAGGTATGCTATAAAAGGTATGCTACCCAATATTATAAAAATAATTGAAACAATTTCTATAGTTGGATTTTGAAAATGTCCTATAGATTCATTGTAAGTTGAGAAACCCCCTGTTGCGATTGTTGTCATAGCATGTGCAATGCTATCGAAAATATTCATACCAGAAAAAAAATAAGAAAAAGCGCAAGCTAAACTTAGAAAAAGATAAATAGAAATAATATTAAAAGCAATTTCTCTAGTTTTAGGTAAAATCTTTTCAGTAGTGTCTCCACTTTCTAGTTTAAACAATTGCATTCCACCCACGTTCAACAAAGGCATGACTGTAATAGCCATAATTACAATACCTATTCCACCAAGCCATTGTAGCGTTGATCTCCATATAAGAATTGCTTTTGGAGCAGTGTCCAAATTTATTATTATTGTAGACCCGGTTGTTGTTATTCCAGACATACTTTCGAAAAAGGCATCGCTTAAATCTAAGTTGAGTTCTGAAAAAATAAAAGGTAATGATCCAAAAGTTGCAATACCAATCCAAGATAAAGCAGTTAAGAGAAAGGCTTGCTGCAAATTTAACTTTCTATTTTGATCTAAATTTGAAAGTAAAAAAAGTGTTCCTATGAATATTGTTACTATTGAGGAATAAATAAAAGTACCATCAAATTCATCATAAATTAATTGAACTAACACCGGAACTAACATAAAAAAGCCCAGAATTATTAATAAAATACCTACTGCAAAAAAAACTGTTTTATAATTAGTCATTTTGCTGGAAACAATATTTTATGTTGTATAAATTTCAACACAAATAGGAATAAATATACCTGTATTTTTTAATGTAAATTTTATAAATCTGTTAATAGTGATTGATAAATCTATAATTGAAAAAACAACCGCCTGGCCTTTTACTGAAGCTCGAAATTTGATTAAAGAAAGAGAAAACAGTATTAAAAAAAAGGGTAAAATAACATTGCAAACTGGCTATGGTCCAAGTGGACTGCCACACATAGGAACTTTTGCAGAAGTTGCAAGAACAACAATGATTGTTAATGCAATTTCTCATATAACAGATATTCCAACAGAAATAATTACTTTTTCGGATGATATGGATGGGTTAAGAAAAATTCCAGAAAACATACCTAATTCAGAAATATTAAAAAATAATTTAAATAAACCATTAACCAGCATTCCTGACCCTTTCGAAAAATATTCAAGTTTTGGTGAACATAACAACGAAATGTTAAAAAGTTTTTTGAATAAATTTAAATTTAAGTACAATTTTAAAAGCTCTACACAATTATATAAATCGGGAAAATTTAATGACACTTTAATTTTAGTATTAGACAAATACCAAGAGATAATGAATATTGTTATTCCTACTCTTGGAAAAGAAAGACAAACAACTTATAGTCCATTTCTTCCTATATGTCCGGAAACAGGAAAGGTATTGGAAATACCAGTTTTAGAAATACTAAATGATAAAAGAAAAATAATATTTGATAACAAAGGAAAAAAAATTGAAATAAGTATTTTAGATGGTAATTGCAAACTTCAATGGAAAGTTGATTGGGCTATGAGATGGTATGCTTTAGATGTTGATTACGAAATGTATGGAAAAGATTTAATAGAAAGTGCGATTATATCAAGTAAAATTTGTAAAGTTCTTGGAAAAAAAAGTCCAAAAGGTTTTGCTTATGAATTATTTTTGGATGAAAAGGGTGAAAAAATTTCTAAATCTAAAGGAAATGGGATTACGATCCAAGACTGGCTAAAATATGCATCACCGGAAAGTTTATCTTTGTTTATGTATCAAAACCCCAAAAGAGCAAAAAAACTTTACTCTGATGTTGTTCCAAAAGCCGTTGATGAATATCTAGCTTTTATTAACAAATATCAAACACAAGATGAGCAAAACAGGCTTTTAAATCCGGTATGGCATGTTCATAATAGTGAACCACCAGTAGAAAATTTTATTATGCCCTTTTCTGTTTTATTAAATCTTGTAGGAACAAGTAATTCATCAAATAAAGATGTATTATGGAAGTTTGTTAAGAAATATAAAAAAAATATAAAACCAGAAAAATATCCAATCTTTGATAATTTGGTTGGATATGCAATAAATTATTATAATGATGTTTTAAAAAATAAAAAAGAATTTAAAAAGGCCAACGAAAAAGAAAAAAATGCATTAAAAGAATTGGTAAACGACCTTAAAGATTGTAGAGAAGATATGAATCCTGAGGAATTACAAACTATAGTTTATTCTGTAGGAAAAAAAGTAGGTTATAAAGATAATCTTAGAGAGTGGTTTAAATTGATATACGAAGTAGTTTTTGGAGATAAAGAAGGACCAAGAATGGGTTTTTTTATAAGTTTTTTTGGTGTTAAGGAAACAATTGATTTAATAAAGAAAAAGATAGAATAATAATATAAAATGTATTCCTTTATTAAGCCTTTACTATTTAAAATTGAGCCTGAAACCGCCCACAATATTGCAATCAAATCTTTAAAATTAAATTGTTTTCCTTCAAGTTTTTTCAAAATAGAAAATGAAGAATTGTTAAAAATAAAATTATTTGGCAAAACTTTTTCTAATCCAATAGGTTTAGCGGCTGGTTTCGACAAGAGCGCTGAAGTATATAATACTATATTTAAGTTTGGTTTTGGCTTTGTGGAAGTTGGAACAGTTACTCCTCTTAAGCAATATGGAAATTCTAAGCCTAGAGTTTTTAGGTTAGAAAATGATGAGGCATTAATTAATAGGTTGGGATTTAACAATGATGGGTCAGAAGTTATATATGATAGAATTTTATCAAATCCACCAAATGGCATATTAGGAGTTAATATAGGCCCTAATAAAGATACTAAAATTCAAGAAAATGATTTTTTATTATGTTTAAAAAAATTTGTTAACATCGCAGACTATATAACTATAAATATTTCATCACCCAATACAGAAAAATTAAGGAGTTTTCACGATGATCAAAAGCTAATATCATTAATTAAATTGGTTAATTTAGAAAAGAAAAATCTCAAATCCCAAACTCCAATTCTAATTAAAATATCTCCCGACATAGATGAAAATTTAGTTGAAAAAATTGCAGAAATAGTTTTAGAAAATTATATTAGTGCATTAATTATTACAAATACTTCTAATGCTAGTAGAGAAAATTTAACAGATTCAAAAAAAAAGGAACCTGGTGGCCTTTCAGGTAAACCTATAGAAGAAATTTCTAATAATTTAATAAAAAAATTTTATAAAGCTTTAAAAGGGCAAATCCCTATAATTGGAGTTGGAGGGGTAGACTCAGGAAAATCTGCATATAAAAAAATTTTATCAGGCGCTTCTCTCATTCAGCTTTATACAGGAATGATTTATAAAGGTCCTCAAATTATTAAAAATATTAAAATTGATCTAATCGATCAATTAAAAAATGATGGCGTAAAAAACTTTTCAGACGTAGTTGGTCAAAACTCATTATCCAAGTTTTGATAAAATTGGAAAAATTTCTAAAAAATAATATCCTAAAGATTGAAGGCGGTTTGTTATAATCAAAAATCCAGTTATTAATAATACCGCTCCTCCAGTTTTAGTTATGATCAATGTATAATTTTTTAATTTTTTAGAAACAAAAATAAATTTATGTATTGCGTAACCAGAAATTATAAAAGGAATAGCGAGCCCAAGCGAATAAAAGCTTAAAAGCAAAACACTTTTTATTAAATTACCATCAATAGAAGCTAAGGCTAAAATAGATCCTAAAATTGGTCCTATACAGGGAGTCCATCCAAATCCAAAAGCTATACCAACAATAATTGGAAAAATAAAATTGTTACTGTATCTTTTTGTAAAAAATCTTGTGTCAGAATTAAGTATTTTAAAATTAACCAATCCTATTAATTGTAAAGAAAATAAAATTATAATAATACCTGCAAAAATTCTTAATTGATTTGAATAACTAATAAAAAATTTTCCTATAAAAGAAGCGGTCATTCCAAAAGAAATAAAAACAATTGAAAAGCCAATCGAAAATAAAATAGTTTTTAGTAATATTGATTGTTTCTTTTTAACTATTTTGTCAAGTGTATGACCCGAAATATAAGAAATATAACCAGGTATAAGAGGTAAAACGCATGGGGATAAAAAACTGACAAATCCTCCAAAAAAAGCTATAAACAAATTTAAAATCACTAAAACTACACACCTTTATTTTTTTGATAACTAGTCCGACAAAGTATTTATGTCAATATTAATATAAACTTGACTGATATAAAGACAGCATTTATACCATCTATCCAATAAAAGAGAATTATGTCTAGAAAATGTGAATTAACCGGAAAATCTCCATTAAAGGGTCACAAGGTGAGCCATGCTAACAATAAAGTTAAAAGAAAGTTTTTGCCAAACCTAAAAAAAGTTACTTTTAGGAGCATAAAATTAAAAAAAAATATTAAATTAAATGTAACAAATTCAGCTTTAAGATCAGTCGATAAAGAGGGTGGTCTAGATTCTTTTCTGTCAGGAGTGAAGCTAGCCAAGCTTTCACCAAAAGCAAAAAAAATAAAAAAATTATTAATATCAAGATCTTAAACAAGATTACAAATGAACAAATTGTTCTTAGTGTTATCTTTTTTTATGGGGACTGTAGTATTAATCTCCAACTATTTAGTTCAATACCCAGTTAATTATTATGGCTTGGAAGAAATATTAACTTATGGGGCATTTAGTTATCCAGTAGCTTTTTTAATTACTGATTTAACAAATAGAAAATATGGAAAAAACGCAGCAAAAAAAATTGTTTATTTTGGTTTTTTTCTAGGTGTAATATTTACACTTTATTTTTCAACAAATTTTTCAAATTTAATTTCAATTCGAATTGCAATTGGATCGGGAATAGCTTTTATATTTGCACAACTTGTTGATGTTCAAATATTTGATAATCTTAGGAATAAAAAATGGTTTATCGCACCATTAACTTCATCAATTTTTGGATCTAGTATTGACACATTTTTATTTTTTTCAATTTCTTTTTATGGAACCGGGATACCTTGGGTTACATTGTCCATTGGTGATTTATTAGTAAAAATTTTAGTAGCTTTATTAATGCTTATTCCTTTTAGATTGTTTTTAAACATTTTTAAAACAGCTTAAATAAAAAATTATTTGTATAAGAATTTGTAAGATAAAATTTTATAAACTAATTTTGCTACTAAAAAATTGTAAGAATTGAATCCTTTGATTGGAGATAGTTCATTTATGTCTGCTCCAACTATATTAGAGTTTTGTGCTGCTATCTTTATAATGTTCAAAGTTTCATCCCATAACAATCCACCTGGTTCAGGCGTTCCGGTTGCTGGCATTATGCTAGAATCCAACCCATCAACATCGAACGTCAAGTAAACTATTTTATTTTTTATCATTTGTTTAAATTTATTCAAATTCCATTTAAGCTTATCTTTTGCCCAAAAAATATTAATTCTATAAGAGTTTTTTTTTAAATAAGACATTTCACTTTCTGAAATATTTCTTATACCAAAAGAAATTACAGATACATTTTTATAATCAAGACATCTTTTAATTGCTGAAGCATGTGAAAATTTTTCACCATTATAACTTTCTCTTAAATCTGCGTGTGCATCGAAATGTAATAAGCATAATTTTTTATGTTTTTTAACAAAAGGGGCAATACATCCTGGTGTTATAGAATGTTCACCGCCAAGAGTCATAGGAAAAAGTTTTTTATTCAAAAGTTCTTGATTGATATTAGACATTTTTTTAAGAGCTTTTTTAATATTTTTATCAATTTTAAATGTTTTTAAAGTTTTAATTCCAATTTTTTTATATGGTTCACAAAGTAATTCTTCATCATATAGCTCCACTTGGTGCGATGCTTTGATAATTTCTTTAGGACCATTTTTTGTTCCACCACCATAACTAACAGTCTTTTCTAAACCGAAGGGCACAACAATTGCTTTTTCTTTAAAATTAAATTTATTATCAATTCCCAGAAAACCTTTTTTATTTGATAGATAGTTCAACTTTTACCCAAATATTTTAGAAAATTTTTTTCTACTTCTGTTTTTCCAGTCACCCTTATGATATGCATCGCTAGCAATCAAAGGCAGTACACTAGTTGCTTCGGCAAAAACCATTTGTTCTTTAGTTATGTCTACTTTTCCCCAAGAACTTGCTTCCTTTAATGTAGAACTGCTGCATGCCCCGTCCCTAGAGTCTGCCACTGTAATTTGCACAGCATACTTATGCATATTAACTTCTTTGCCCAAAAGTTCTGCGCAAATAACTGTATCTTGAATAAAATTTTTAGGAACCCCGCCGCCTATCATAAATAGACCGGAGCCTTTTGACCTTATTTTTATTTCTGTAAGCTCACGAAATTCTCTTACAGAATCTATGGTTAAATGTTTTTTTGGATTTTTTTCTTGATGCATAACCAAAC
Source organism: Pelagibacteraceae bacterium AG-464-B04 (assembly GCA_003209225.1). Taxonomy (GTDB): domain Bacteria; phylum Pseudomonadota; class Alphaproteobacteria; order Pelagibacterales; family Pelagibacteraceae; genus AAA240-E13. Next base: position 17,913 of record QCRZ01000009.1, on the reverse strand, counting down.
CAAATCCGGCACTAGAATCTGTAAAAGCTGGGCAAAATATTGGCACATTATTGTCATAAGCTGTTTCTATTAATGAATCTTTTTTCTTTGAATTTTTTTTTAAATATTTTCCAATTTCATGAATGAATTCTCTAGAAGTATAACTTTTAGGCTCCAATCTATCTGCTATTTGGCATATTTTTTTATCACACATCTGTAACTCATTTTCATCTATATAGGTGTCATAAATTCTATCAATATAGTTTTTTCGTAATTCTGTATCATTTTGAAATTGTGAGCCTTGATAATGTTTAAATCCTAAAGCTTCAAAAAAATCCATATCAATTATAGAAGCCCCAGTAGCCACGATTGCATCTACCATGTTATATTTAACTAAATCTTTATAGATATTCATGCAGCCAGCTGCCGATGTAGAGCCCGCAAGAGTTAAAAAGATTGTACAATCTTTATCTCTAAGCATTTCGCTAAAAATATTTGCAGCATTTGCGGTTTCTCTTGAAACAAACGACATTTTTTCCATTGATGAAATAATCTTCCTAGAATCAAAAGAAGTAATATCTATATGTTCAACAGGGTTTTTTAGAAAATCTTTTTTACTGTTATGTCCTAGGTTTTTTTTATTAGACATTAAGCAACAAGGTACTTGCCGTCATCCTCTTTTTCATACATTGACAGTATTGCATTATCTTTTACTTTATAGATTTCATTAGAAAAGAAACCATTAAATTTTGTTCTAAATGTTATCCCATAAGAACCAACTTGACCCAATTCTATATAATCACCTTCTTTAATATTGTTTGGTAAGATAAAAGGTCCTTTCATATAATCCATACTATCACAAGTAGGACCATAAAAATTAAATGCTGTTAATTTTTTTGAAATTATTCTTCCATTTTGAATCATCCTAGCAGGAAAGATAATATTAGGTTGTCCTGCATCAAATAGACTTCCGTACGTCCCATCATTTATGTAAAGCTTTTGTTTTTTTCTAAGTATTACTTTAACAATAGTAGACCCACTTTCTGCAACTAGAGCTCTTCCAGGCTCACAGATTAATTGTGGCATTTTATTTAATTTTAAATTTGCTAAAGCTTTTTTAATTTCAAATATGTAGCTATCTAGCGATTGTGGTCTTAAGTCTGGATAAATGGATGGAAATCCCCCACCTACATTAATAAAGTCTGGAATTATTTTTGTTTTTCTAATTATATTGCCTATTTCACCTATACCTTTTGTGTAAGATATTGGGTGCATACATTGTGAACCAACATGAAAACTTAATCCAATTTTTGCAGAATGGGCTTTTGTTAGCCTAAAAAGTCCCAAGGCTTCAGAACTAATAGCTCCAAATTTTTTTGATAAATCAACTTCAGCATGTTCGTTTGAGATAGATATTCTAACAAATAGATTTAAGTCTTTTGCATTATTGGTTGATTCAATTATTTTAAGCAGTTCATCTTTACTATCCAAAGCAAAGTTTTTAATATTATATTTAAAGTAAGCTTCTTTAATATGCTCTCTACTTTTAATTGCATTCATGTAGTAACACTCAGCATTTGGGGAAATTTTATTAATTATTTTTATTTCTTCTATGGAAGCGATATCAAATGCGTTGATGCCACTATTTTTTATTTCGTTTACCACTATTTCGTTTGGGTTAGTTTTTACTGCATAAAGTATTTTTCCAGGAAAATTTTTATTAAACCAATTACAGGCTGACCTAATAGAATTAGGCCTAATGCAATATATCGGATCTACCGGTTTTAATTCATTAACTAAATCGTTAACGCTATTAAATTCCCGCATTTCATGTGCCTTCCATATAAATTACACATAACACTTTTTTAAAAAAAAAATAAAAAAAAGTTTTTTTCTCCACTTAAGTTAATTGAACAATAATGTAAAGGAAAAATTTCATTGTTGAAAATTGTTGAAAAGTTCCTATATCACTTCCAATAAATGCTAATTAAAAAAAATGACTGATATAGTTAAAAAAATAGAAGATTTTCAAGACAAATCCCTTTTAATTGTGGATGATGATGCACCTTTTAGGACCAGATTAAGCCGGTCAATGATAAAAAAAGGGTTTGAGGTTACCGAGGCCGAAAGTGTCAAATCTGGTATTATTAAAGCAAAAGAAGTTAAGCCTGCATTTGCAGTAATCGATCTAAGATTAGAAGATGGTAATGGATTAAAGGTTGTAAAAGAAATTCAAGAATCAAAGAAAGAAAGCAGAATTATTGTGCTTACAGGCTATGGAAATATCCCAACAGCTGTAGCGGCAGTTAAAGCTGGAGCAATTGATTATCTTGCTAAACCAGCGGACGCAAGTGACATAGAAGTAGCATTATTATCTGATCCAAGCAAAAAAGCTGATCCGCCCGAAGATCCCATGTCAGCCAACAGAGTAAAATGGGAACATATCCACAGGGTATTTGAATTGTGTAATAGGAACGTATCCGAAACAGCTAGACGTTTAAAAATGCATCGAAGAACTCTCCAAAGGATACTATCTAAGAAATCACCTAAATAATTTTTTTAAATTTCTTAATATGAGAAGACAAAACTGTAAGAAGCAATAATTTAAGTAATTCTGCTAGCAAGAAAGGTTGGGCACCTAATTCAAAAACTGGTTTGTCCCATCCTATTAAATAACCTAACCACAACAAACCGAATATATAAATAAAACTTACTGCAAATAATAGTTTCATAAAAATAAAAAAATAATTTTTTTCATAAGAAAAATTACCCGCTATATAAACAGCTACTAAAAAACCAATAAGATACCCCATTGTTGGACCAGTGAAATATACCAAGCCTATCCCTTTTTCTGGTGAACCAGCAAATACTGGCAAACCTATAATTCCTTCAAATAGATATAAGCCCACTGTAATCAAACCAATTTTATAACCAAATGCAATTCCAAAAAACAATACAACAAAAGTTTGCATTGTCATTGGAACTGGATAAAAAGGGATTTTAACTTTTGCAGAAACGGTTAGAATCAAAGTTCCTAGTATTACTATTACAGAAATTTTAATCAGTTTACTAATTTGATATTTATTTATAGCTTCCATAATTAATTATCCAAGTCATTCTATATTAAATTTAGTTTTTTGTTAACTGAATAAATACATCTTCTAAATCCCCGTCATCAGTTGACATATCGACTATTTCAACTCCTTCATTCTTTATTATATTTATTACCTCTTCAATTTTGTGCTCATTTTTTTTATATGTAACCATTATTTCTTTATTTGTATTTGAAGATATAGAAAGATTAGCTATTTTTTTTTTAGATAAATCAATCAATTTGTTTACTTTAAATGTTATTTTTTTTGTATCTATTTTTTCTAGTAAATTTTTTGTTGTATCAAGAGCAACAAGATTTCCTTTATTTAGAATTGCGATTCTGTCACTCATTTCTTGCGCTTCGAGCAAATTATGTGTTGTTAATATAATTGTTACACCTTGTTTATTTAAATATTTGACATTTTCCCATAGGTTTTGTCTTAGTTCTACATCAACCCCAGCGGTTGGTTCATCCAAAACAAGTATCGGTGGTTTATGTACCATTGCTTTAGCAATTAGTAATCTTCTTTTCATTCCACCAGATAGACTTCTGGAATAACTTTCAGCTTGTTTTTCAAGAGACACCATTTTAAGTATGGTGTCAGTTATTCTCTCATTTTTGGGTACACCATATAGCCCAGCTTGCAATTCCAAAAGTTTCCTAGGGCTAAAAAAAGCATCAAGATTTACCTCTTGTGGCACAATTCCAATAGAAGCTCTAACTTGTCTTGGATTTTTATCTAAATTAAATCCCCAAACTTTTACTTCCCCACTTGTTTTGATAACAGTGCCAGACAAAATATTTATAAATGTAGTTTTTCCAGCTCCATTAGGACCAAGAAGACCAAATACTTCCCCTTGTTTCACCTCTAAGTTTAATTTATTTAGAGCCAAAACAGAATTGCTAGAGTCCTTTGTATATATTTTTGTCAATTGGTTTGCCAAAACAGCATTTTTTTTTGTCATAAATATTTGAAAACGAATACAACACTTATTTGATTTAGGATAATATTATTTTATGAATTCGATAAAAAAAACAGATCATTTTTACTTAATTGATGGTTCAGGGTACATTTTTAGAGCTTATTATGCTTTGCCACCTTTATCTAGAAAAAGTGACGGATTGCCCACAGGAGCAGTAAGTGGATTTTGTTCTATGTTATTTAAATTATTAGAAGACTCAAGATCTGATGATTCGATCTATAAACCAACTCACTTTGCAGTAATATTTGATTCTGCAAGAAAAAATTTTAGAAATGATATTTATAGCGAATATAAAGCTAACAGAAGTGAAGCGCCTGAAGATTTAGCTCCGCAATTTGAATATATTAGAAAGTCTGTTAAAGCATTTAATCTTCCATCAATAGAGTTACTTAATTACGAAGCTGATGATTTAATAGCAACTTACACAAAACAAATTATTAAAGCGGGAGCTAAAGTAACAGTAATTTCATCGGACAAAGATTTAATGCAATTAGTTTCTGAAGAAGTTAGACTTTATGATCCAATGAAAAATAAAGTTTTGGGTGAAAAAGAAGTTATTGAAAAATTTGGAGTAAAACCCGAACAAGTTATAGATGTTCAGTCATTAGCTGGAGATTCTTCTGATAATATTCCGGGTGTTCCAGGCATAGGTATAAAGACAGCTTCTGAGCTTATTAATAAGTATAAAACTTTAGATGTTTTATTAAAGAAAGCTGGCGAGATTCCTCAAAATAAAAGAAGAGAAACTTTGTTGGCAAACAAAGATAAGGCTCTTTTAAGTAGACAATTAGTAACCCTTAAAGATGATGTTCCGGTTAAGGATGAATTAAGTAGTTTTATTTTAAGAGAGGTTCAAAAAGAAAAACTTTATGATTTTCTCCGAGAAATGGAGTTTAATAAGTTATTAAGTAGAACTATAAGTTTTTATGGTGAAGCAGAAAAAAAAAATTTTGAGTTAAATTCCACAAAAATACAATCATCAAAAATTAACACCAAAGTTTATGAAAGTATTACTAATGAAAAAAGTTTGGATAAATGGTTAAATATTTTAAATGAACAATCAGTTATTGCTGTTGATACCGAAACATCTTCCCTAAACCTACAAGAAGCCACCCTAGTTGGTGTTTCATTTAGTTATGCATCCAATAAAGCTTGCTACATTCCTTTGGCACATAAAAATATCCAAAATTTAAAAAAAAAATTAGTATTGGAAAAAATTAAACCAATATTGGAAGATCCAAGTATAAAAAAAGTTGGTCAAAATATTAAATTTGATTTTATTATTTTTAAACAAAACAATATTGAGATTAATCCTATTGAAGATACAATGTTGATTTCATATACTTTAGATGCTGGCAACAATAAACATAATCTAGATACACTTTCAGAAATTCACTTAAATCACAAAACCATCTCCTATAAAGATTTAATTGGTGCTGGAAAAAATAAATTAAATTTTTCTGATATTGAATTAAATAAAGCAACAGAATATGCAGCGGAGGACGCGGATGTAACTTTAAGACTGTATCACCATCTTAAATCAAGACTCAATAAAGAGAAGTTAAATAGAGTTTATGAATTTTTTGAGAAACCAATGGTACAACTACTTTCAAAGTTAGAACTTAATGGTATCAAAGTTGATGACTTGTATCTTAAAAAACTTTCTAAAAAATTTGAGGAAAAATTAAGAAAAATAGAAAAGGAAATATATTTATTAGCCGGAAAAGATTTTAATATTGCTTCACCAAAACAACTTGGGGAAATAATTTATAATGAGCTTAAAATTGCTAAATTAAAGAAAACAAAAAAAGGAAGTTTAGCAACAAACGCAAAAATACTTGAAGATCTTGCTCTTACAGGTCAAAAATTTCCTAAACTAATATTAGAATGGAGGCAACTTTCAAAACTTAAAAATACTTATTCAGATGCTTTACAAGATCATATAAGCAAAAAAACAGAAAGAGTACATACTTCTTTTTTATTAGCAGCCACAAATACTGGAAGATTAGCCTCTAGCGATCCAAATTTACAAAATATCCCAATAAAATCAGAAGAAGGAAGAGAGATTAGAAAAGCTTTCGTAGCTGAAAAAAAAAATATTTTGATTTCTGCTGATTACAATCAAATAGAAATGAGAATTTTAGCTGATATGGCTGACGTAAAAGAATTAAAAAGAGCATTTAAAAATAATGAGGATATTCACAATCTAACAGCAAGCCAGGTTTTTAATGTACCTATCAATCAAATCAACGACGATCTAAGAAGGAAAGCTAAAACAATTAATTTTGGTATTATTTATGGAATCACTCAATATGGTCTAGCTAAACAAATTTCCGTATCAAACCAAGAAGCTTTAGATTTTATAAATTCTTATTTTAAAAAATTTCCTGAAATAAAAGATTATATGAGCTCAACAGTAGCTGTTTGTAGGAAACAAGGCTATGTTAATAATATTTTTGGGAGAAGAATTCATCTCAGAGGCATCAATGATAAAAATTTTAGCATTAGAAGTTTTCAAGAGAGAGCAGCGATTAATGCACCTATCCAAGGTTCTGCTGCAGATATTATTAGATTAGCAATGATTAAGATAAATAAATTAATTGAACAGGATAAAAAATTGCAAACGAAAATGTTGTTACAAATTCACGATGAGTTAATATTTGAATGTTTAGAAAAAAACGAGACATATGTTAAAAAAACTATTAAAGAGGCAATGGTATCAGTTTCAAACTCTGAATATCACATGTTTTCAATTCCATTAGAAGTTAATGTAAATTCAGGATATAATTGGGGAGAAGTACATTAATGGTTCAAATGCTTGCCCAATTTGTGACAATTTAGTATTTCTATATATAGCTTATTTTTAATTATGAGTCAGATAATCGCATTAGTAGATGATGATAGAAATATTTTAACTAGCATTAGTATGGCTTTAGAAAAAGAAGGATTTAAAGTCCAAACATATATTGATGCAGAAACAGCTCTAGTTGGTATTGCTAGAACGCCTCCGGATCTAGCAGTAATAGATATTAAAATGCCTAGAATGGATGGAGAAGAACTATTAAAACGTCTAAGAAAAAAAACCACTATTCCGATAATTTTTTTAACTTCAAAAGATGAAGAAATTGACGAATTGCTTGGATTAAAACTTGGCGCTGATGATTTTATTAAAAAGTCAGGTGGATTTTCAATAAAAATTTTAATTGAAAGAATTAGAGTACAACTTAGAAAAAAAAATATAGGAGTAGAGGAAAATAAGAATTTAATTTCTCATGGAAAACTTAGATTAGACCCATCGCAACTTGAGTGTGATTGGGATGGAAAATCTTTACCAGATAAATTAACAACAACGGAATTTTTAATTGTAAAAGAATTAGCAAAAAGACCAGGGGTTATCAAAGAGCGATCACAATTGATGGATATTGCTTATAAAGAAAATACCGAGATCGAAGATAGAACAATTGATAGCCATGTTAAAAGAATCAGGAAAAAATTTAAAAAAGTAGATCCTGAATTTTCTGCAATAGAAACCAGATATGGTAGTGGATATCGCTGGAACGTAAGTTAATGCAAATATTTTTTGGAAAAAATCCATCAATTCTTAAAAAATTCATAGCCATAAACTTCATTATTTTTTTAATAATTGGTTTGCTTACAGTATTTTATTTAATGGCTATTGAGCCAAGTTTAATTAAAAAAAAATCTTTAAAACATATCGAAATAATAAAAAATACCACTAATCATATTGAAAGATTAAATATTAAATTTGAAAAAAATGAAATTACTAATTTTTTATTATCGACTGGTTTTTTGTTTCAAAGTTTAGATAGAGTTCAATTTTTTAACAAAAATCTTAGTTTAATAGGTGATACAGATATTTTAGATTTAGATCCAAGATCATTTTCAAAAAATTATAGTGTAACAGAAATGAAAATAGGAGAAATTGAAAACCAAAAAACATTAACCCAACCTTTAAAAAATTTAAAAAACAATAATAAAATTTCTAAAATCAAAGATGTTATTTTAAAATACAAAAATTCAAAAAAATTTGGTAAACCATTTGCAATAAAAAATAAAATTAACAATAATTATATAGTTTCTACGATTCAAAATATTGATATTAATAAACAAAACCTAGGATATATTGTTATTTCTGAGTCCTCCAATGAAATTGTAACAGCAGTTGAAGAAAGAAAAAATTTTGTTATTAGAACAGTTATGGCTGTTGCCTTTGTGATTTTAATTTTTTTAATTTTTTTAAACAAATATTTTTTAAAACCTATTAAAGGATTAGTTGATTACACAAAAAGGATAAAAGATAAAGATTTAAAAAAAGGAACGATTAAAAATTTTTTAAAAAGAAAAGATGAGGTAGGGCAATTATCAAACTCTCTACATGATATGACCCAAGATCTTTATAAAAGAATTAATATTGCTGAAAATTTTTCAACAGATTTAGCACATGAAATTAGAAACCCTCTAGCATCTTTGAAGGGTGCATCGGAACTTTTAGATACTACTAATGAACCAGAAAAAAGATCAAAACTTTTAAAAATTATTTCACATGATGTACAAAGAATTGAAAGACTTATAACAGATTATTCTCAAATGCTAAAAGATGAGGCCGCATTATCTAGAGAAAAAATGCAAAAAGTTGATATAATTTCTATTGTAAAATCTGTAATAGATGATTTTAATAACGATTTATTAAACTCCAAAAAAAATATTAAGATTAAATTTGATACAACTACTGATAATAAAACCCAGCCCAACATTTTAGGTGTAGGAAGCCGCGTGGAGCAAGTCCTAGCAAATTTGCTTGATAATTCAATTTCATTCAGTCCACCAAATAGTGAAATTAAAGTTTTTGTAAATTTAAAGGATAAAACAGTTAAGTTGATTGTAGAAGATCAAGGCCCGGGGTTTAAAGAAAATAATATAGAGCAGATTTTCAATAGATTTTATAGCAATCGACCTGAAAAATTTGGAGAACATACAGGTTTGGGTTTAAATATTGTTAAGAACATCATTGAATTGCATGGCGGTTCTATAAACGCATCTAATAATATTAACGGCAATGGTGCGAAAATTGATATAAATTTTCCAGAATATTCAATTTAAACATTTAAGATGGTTGATTAAAAAGAATTTAATTGTTAAAAAGCCAACTCAATGAATCAAGATTATAAAGTTAAAGATATATCCCAAGCAGAATTTGGTAGAAAAGAGATATCTATCGCTGAAACAGAAATGCCAGGTTTAATGGCAATTAGGCAAGAGTACAAAGGAAAGAGTCCTCTTAAAGGAGCAAGAATCTTAGGATGTCTTCATATGACAATTCAAACCGCAGTCTTAATTGAAACATTAGTTGATCTAGGAGCAGATGTCAGGTGGTCATCTTGCAATATTTTTTCTACCCAAGATCATGCAGCAGCAGCAATTGCGAAAGCAGGAATCCCTGTATATGCCTGGAAGGGAGAAACAGAAGAGGAATATTGGTGGTGTATAAAACAAACTATAGAAGCTAAAAAAGGCTGGACCCCAAACATGTTGTTAGATGATGGGGGTGATCTAACTAAGTTGATGCACAAAGAATACAAACAACTTCTAAAAGAGGTAAAAGGAGTTTCTGAAGAGACAACAACAGGAGTCATGGCATTAAAAAAAATGCAAGCGGATAATAAACTTTTAATACCTGCGATTAACGTGAATGACTCTGTTACCAAATCTAAATTTGATAATTTATATGGATGTCGAGAAAGTTTGGTTGATGGAATTAAAAGGGCGACAGATGTTATGATGTCAGGTAAAACAGCTATAGTTGCTGGGTTTGGAGATGTGGGTAAGGGAAGTGCAGCATCACTAAGACAGGCAGGGGCTAGAGTTATGGTAACCGAAGCAGATCCAATTTGTGCTTTACAAGCAGCAATGGAAGGTTACGAAGTGGTATTAATGGAAGAAGCTATTGAAAATGCTGATATAGTAGTTACGGCAACAGGCAATAAAGATATTGTTACAGCAGATCATATGCGTTTGATGAAAGATCGATCTATATTATGTAACATTGGCCATTTTGATAACGAAATTCAAGTCGAAGCTTTAAAAAATTATAAGTGGAATGAAATAAAACCTCAGGTTCATGAAATAGAATTTCCTGATAAAAAAAGAATTTTACTTTTAGCAGAAGGAAGATTGGTTAATTTAGGATGTGCGACAGGCCATCCAAGTTTTGTTATGAGCGCATCTTTTACTAACCAAACTATAGCCCAAATAGAACTTTGGAATAACTTCAAGAAATATGAAAATAAAGTTTACGTTTTACCCAAGCATTTAGATGAAAAAGTTGCTATTCTTCATTTAAATAAAGTTGGAGCAAAATTGACAAAATTATCAAAAGCGCAAGCCGAATACATTAATGTTGATGTTAAAGGTCCATTTAAACCTGATAGTTATCGCTACTAGCAAGTAGCTAGATGGAATTAAACTCATTAGAAGATACTTTTATTCTTTCAAAAAAAATAGGACAACTATTATCCAATGGAGATATAATTTTCCTCTATGGAGAAATAGGAGTTGGAAAAACAACTTTTGTGAGAGGCTTAATTAATAATCTTGAATTAAAAAAAGGACTAAATGAAAGTCAAATATTAAGTCCAACTTTTAATATTATGTTTGAATATGAAATTAAAAAATTAAAAATAATGCATTATGATTTTTTTCGTTTAAAAAATAGCAAAGATATAAATGAACTGGGAGTATTTATTGAAGACAAAAAACATATTACATTGATAGAATGGCCCGAATTGATTAAAAAAAAACCAAAAAATCGAATAGAATTATCTTTTAGTTACCTAAAAAAAAGGAAAGTTAAAATCAAAGGTTATGGAAAGTGGAAAAGCTATGACTTTAAAAAGATATAAATTATTACCTATATTAGGTGACGCATCATTTAGGAAATACTATAGAAAAATTGACAGAAAAAAAAAAATTAATACTATTATTGTAACTTCAAAAAAAGAAAAATACAAAAATCTACTAATTTACAGTGCTATTAATAAATTTTTATTAAGTCAAAATATAAAAACACCTAGGCTTTTATCAGAGAACTATAAAAAGGGATTTATCGAAATAGAAGATTTTGGCAATACCACAATTTATAAACTTCTTAAAAAAAAGAAAAACAATATTAAAGTTTATAAAAAAGTAGTTAATTTATTAATTAAATTACAAAAAATTAGATCAAGAAAAATAAAAGACTTTTTTGGAAAAAATTATAAATTAAAAAAATACTCATTAGAAAATTTAACCAAAGAGTCCAATTTATTTTTTGATTGGTACTTACCTTTAATTATGAATAAAAAAAAAACACTTGAAATTAAAAAAGATTTAAAAAAAAATTTACAAAATCTTTATAAAAAATTGAAATTTAAAAATAAAATATTTGTACACCGCGATTTTCATGTTTCAAACTTAATGAAAATTAATAATAAAATTGGAATAATTGACTCTCAAGATGCTATTATAGGAAATCCAGCATATGATTTAGTTTCTTTAATAGATGATGTTAGAATTAAAGTTTCCGATCAACTGAGAAAAAATATTTTTGATTATTATTTGTGTAAAAGTCCTAAAGCTTATAAAATTAGAAAAAAAGATTTTATTCATGATTTTAATATTTTGTCTGTACAACGAAATCTAAAAATAATTGGAATTTTTTCAAGACTTTTTAGAAGAGATGGAAAAAAAAAGTATTTAAAATTAATTCCTTATGCTTGGCAATTACTTGAAATGCGATTGCAGGGAAAAATGTATAGTGAAATTAATTATATTTTAAATAAATTTATTTCTTTAAAAGTTAGAAAAAAAATTATTTTTTATGAAAATTAAAAAAGCTATTATTTTATCTGCAGGATTTGGAGAAAGATTGTATCCGATAACTAAAAATAAACCAAAACCTCTTCTCGAAATAAATAAAAAAACTTTATTAGAAAACGCAATTTATATTTTAGAAAAATTTGGAATAGAAGAAATTGTGATTAATACGCATCATCTTGCTAATCAAATAAATTCATTTATTAGTAGTAAAAAATTTGGTTCAAAAATTTTTTTGATTAGAGAACATAATCAGATTTTAAATACTGGAGGTGGAATTTTAAACGCAGCACAAAAATTTAACAATGAACCTTTTTTTGTTTTAAATCCAGATACAATATGGTCAGATTCTTATTTGTATGATTTTAAAGAAATGGAAAAAAAATATTTTTATAATAATTGTAAGAGTATTTTATTAGTAGTTAATAAAAAAAAAAGTTTTGATAAAAATTTAAGTGGGGATTTTAATCTAAAAGAAAATATTTTAGACAGAAAAAGTATTGAAAAAAAATATATTTATACAGGATCACAAATACTAAATAATTCTGTATTTCAAAGTAAAGAAATTAAACCCTTTTCAATAAATTTAATTTGGGATTTTTTAATAAAAAAAAAAGAATTATTTGGAATTGAAAGTACCCAAAAATTGTTGCATGTAACTAATCTTAAAATTTATAAACAGTTAATTAACAAAAATTATTAAAATTTTACCAATAAATTTTTTGATCTACTAATATCAAGATAGTAACCATTATAGACTTTGTAATTACTATTAAATTTTATTACAAGGGGATTGCCGGTCGGTATTTCTAATTTTGAAATTTTTTTGTTGGAAATATTAAATAGTTTCTTACAAAGAGCTCTTAATGAATTACCATGAGCTGAAATGAGAATATTTTTTTCATTTTTAATCAGGTGCTCAATATTTTTTGAATAATAACTAACGACTCTTTCGTAAGTATTTTTTAGAGATTCAGAGTTAGGAATTTTATTTTTTGGAATATCTTTGTAAATTTTTATATTTATGGGATGAAAGGGATTTTTTTTGCTTAATGGAGCGGGCGCAGTATCCCAAGATCTCCTAAAAATATGTATTTTTTTCTTTCCATAAACTTTTTCCATCTCTTTTTTATTTAATCCGGTAAGCTCACCATAATGTCTTTCATTTAACTCCCACGCTTTGGTAATACTTTTTGAATTTTTATTTATAGTCTTTAAAATCAATTTTAAAGTTTCTATTGCTCTTTTTTGATAAGAACAAAAAAAATTATCTATTTTAACATCTAATTTTTTATTAACTTACCAGCTTTAAGTGCTTCTGATTTTCCCTGGTCCGTTAATTCTACATCAACCCAGCCTGTAAATCTTTTTTGTAAATTCCAAATACTTTGTCCGTGCCTTACTAGTATTAGATAATTCATATATATAATAATTAATACATATGTATATTATAAATAAAATCATTTATGAAGAACATTAAATTTTTTTACTATGGATAAAATAATTAGTTATTTTAAAATACTATTTCATATTTCAATCTTGTTGTTGATAATATTTTCATTATATCCAGGAAGTATTTTGGGTTTTTTGATTTATGGATCTTACGTACATCATCCTCAAATAACAAATAATTTTATGTACATGTCTTCTAATCATTTTTATTTATATTTTTTTGTATCTGTTCTAGGTCTATTTTCTTACTTAAGGGATAATAGTTTTAAAATAATTGTAATTTATTTAATTTTTTTATCCTTAATTCTTGAAATTTTACATTTGATCATTCCAGAAAGAGGTTTTGAAATACCAGATTTAGTTGGTAATATTTTTGGTGTATTAATTGCCTTAATAGTAGTACTAATTTATAAATTTTGGAGAAAATAAATGAACTCATTTGATGATAGAGAAAAAAGTTTTGAAAAAAAATTTGCAAGAGATGAAGAGTTAGAATTTAAAATTAATGCAAAAAGAAATAAGTATTTAGGTGAATGGGCCGCTAGTAAATTGGGCAAAAGTAATGAAGATAAAGTAATATATATACAGGAGGTTATTAAATCTGATTTTGCTGAACCTGGCGATGATGACGTTTTTAGAAAAATTCAGAATGATTTTAAAAAGTCTGAATTAAATATAGCTGACACTGAAATAAAAGAACAAATGAATTTATTGCTTGAACGTGCAAAAAAAGAATTTTTATAAAATTAATCTTTTTTAACTAATTTCTATTTATTGTTCAGATACTTTTATATAGATTGAATTTGTGATTCGTTTTATTAGGAAATATTTTGCTTATTGCTTAGTTTTATCAACTTTATATTCTTGTACCTCTATACCTTTAAATACCAATAATAGTTGTGATATTTTTTCTGAAAAATATTTATGGTATAAACATGCAAAAAAAACTGAAAAAAAATGGGGCGCTCCTATACACATCCAATTAGCTATTATAAAAAAAGAATCAGACTTTGATTGGTTAGCAAAACCCGAAAGAACAAAAATATTTAAAGTTATCCCTTATAAAAGAAAATCAAGTTCATTTGGTTATTCTCAAGCTATAAAAGGAACTTGGAATCAATATAAAAAAGAAAACAACAAACCTCTAGCAACTAGATTAAGATTTAAAGATAGTGTTGATTTTATAGGATGGTATATGAGTAAAACAAATAAAATTTTAAAAATTTCAAAAACAGATGCCTATCGTCAATATATTGCTTATCATGAAGGATGGGGCAATTATAGTAATTATAAAAATAATAAAAAAGTAATTATTTTAGCTAAACAAGTTAAAGACCAAGCAACTCAATATAGAAAACAATTAAACAAGTGCAAAAAAAAATTAAGTAGAAAAAGATATATTATTTTTTAAGCTGTTTATTTAATTCAAGATCAATTGCGTCAATTCTTTTTGTATTTTTGGCAAGCAAAACATACATTGTAGGAGTTACATAAAGGGTAAAAAAAGTACTTATTAACATTCCTCCAAAAATTGTGGCTCCAACAGCTAACCTACTACCTTCGCCGGCACCTGGGCCTATGTTTCCAATTAATAATGGAACCATTGCAATCATAGTAGATAATGAAGTCATAATAATCGCACGAAATCTTCTTCTGCATGCTTCTAGAGTAGCGCTTTGAATATTTTTCCCAGTTCTTCTAAGCTGATTTGCCCAATCAACTATTAAAATTGAATTTTTAGTAGAAATACCGATTAAAATCACCAGAGCTATTTGTGAAAAAATATTTATGCTTGAGTTGAATAATAAAATAAAAATTATACCTCCAAGTACACTTAAGGGAACTGTTAGCATAATTACTATTGGATGAACAAAGCTATTAAAGTTTGCAGCCATTACTAGAAAGGCTGTTACTAATGCTAGTGCAAATATAATAAATAATTCATTGCTTGTTTCTTTTAGCTCTTCGGACTTACCTTTCCATTCAATTCTAGCTTCAGGAACAGTTTTGTTTACTATTTTTTCAAGGTAACGCATAGCTTCAGAAAGAGAATAATCACCAATTAATCTTGCACTAATCGTGACGGCACGCTGTCTATCATATCTCGCTAGAATTTTTGCTGATCCTACTTCTTCAAATTGAACAAGATTTGCTAATGAAATTAATTTTCCGGTAGTATCTGAGCGCACAAAAATTTTATTCAAACTCTCACTTTTTTTTCTATTTTTAATATCAGATTGAAGTATTATTGGGTATTCTTTGCCAAGTTGATTAAATTTTGTAACAGTTTTTCCTGAAAATAGAGTTTCTACTGTTTTACCAATCGATTGAATAGAAACTCCCAAATCTTGAGCTTTTTTTCTATTGATTATTAATTTAATTTCCGGCTTATTTTTGGAATAGTCAGATTCAATTGCTGCTAGATTTTTGTTTTTTCTTAATTCTCTAATTATTAATTTTTGCCAATTTTCAAGTTGATCGTAGCTTTTTCCAAGCAAGACCATTTGTACTGGCTTGTTATAACTGCTAACCCTTATACTTTGCGGAGAAATTGGGAAAGCTAACGCCTGCGGTACAGTTACAATTTTTCCAATAGCTTTTCGCATGATTTTTACTGCGCTTTCACTTCTATCACTCCAATCATCAAGCAACGCGATAATAATAAAACTATTATAAGATTTGCTTGCTCTTCCAAAGCCTGGCACTCTCATGATCATTCTTTTATAGGACTGTTCTTCACTTTTAACTAAAGGAGTTAATCTTCTTTCTATCTCTTCAGCTTTATCAGAAGTATATTGAAAAGAACTTCCTTCATCAGTTTTTCCTATAACTAGGTAAACCCCTCTATCTTCCTGTGGAAGTAATTCTTTAGGAGAAAATATAAATAACAATACTGAAGTCAAAACTACAAAAAGCATAAATCCAACTATGAGTTTATGTTTAGTTATCCAATAATTTAATGTCTCAGCATAAAAATCCGAAAATAAATTGTAGTAACTTTCAAATTTTAAAATAATTTTTGTTTTTTTTTTATTTTTATTTAAAAATTTACTCCCGAGCATTGGCGAGAGAGTTAAGGCAACAAAAGAAGAGACAATAATTGCAAATGTTAATGAAATTGCAGTTTCTTTAAATAAAGTTCCTGATATTCCTTCAATAAAAATTAAAGGTAAAAACACAGCCACCAAAACTAATGTGGTAGAAATGATTGCAAAAGTTATACTTTTTGAACCATTAAAAGCTGCCACCAATGAAGTTTCCCCATTTTCAACTCTATGGTAAATTGCATCAGTCATAATAACACTGTCATCAGTTATGATTCCGATTGCCAATATGAAGCTCAGTAATACAAAAATATTTATAGAAAGATCAAATATCCAAAGTCCCAAAAAGGAGCTAATTAAACTTACAGGAAGCGCCACAGCTGGAACAATTACAGCTTTTAAGTTACCAAGAAAAAGATAAATAATTATAACAACTAAAATAAAAGCTATAACCAAAGTTTTATAGACCTCGTATATAGCTGCATTAATATAAGTTGCACGATCAAAAGACACATTCAATTTAAGCCCATCAGGTAAAGTTTTTTGAACTTCTTTTATTCTTTCTTTTACTTTTTTTGACAACTCTACCGTTGAAGCACCTGATTTTGCATAAATTCCAATCCCAACTACTTTGTCATTAGATTTTCCAACTTTACTTATTGATTTAAAAAGAGTTTTTTCTGATACTGGGCCATATTTAATTTCAGCAATATTTTCTAAACGAATAACATTATTTTTATTTTTTTTTATTGGTAGTTGTTTTATTGAAGATAAATCTTTATATGCCTTATCAAGATTAATTGTTAAATCAATATTATTTGCTTCTAAGCTACCAGCGGGTAGACTAATATTTTCTTTTCGTAACGATTGCTCAACTTCTTGGATAGTGAGATTGTTTGCAGCTAGTTTTATAGGATCTATGTAAACTCTTACACTTAATTCCCTGAGACCTCCCACAAGAATTCTACCAACTCCTTTTACATTTGAAAAATTATCAACCAGATATCTTCTCGTATAATCTCCAATTTCTAAATCTGACCAAGTGCTACTTGAAACACTTAACCACATACTTGTTGTGAATCCTGCGCTTTGCTTTAATATTTCTGGAGGTTTTGAATCTTCGGGTAGATTATCAGAAACTCTTGAAACTCTATCTCTTATATCATTTGCAGCCGCATCCAAATCAATATCAGTTTCAAATTCAATTTTAATTGTACTTCTTCCATTTTCTGATGTTGAATCTATATTTTTGATACCTTCTGCTCCTCCTATAACATCTTCTATAATTTCAGTAATTTCACTTGAAATAACTTCTGCACCAGCTCCTTGGTAGTCTACCTGCACCTGAACTACAGGTGGTTGCAGGCCAGAAGGCAATTCTCTAACTGGCAACTTTGAAAAAACGAATAAACCAAAGATAACAAGTATCATCGAAAAGACTACCGCTACGGCTGGTCTTTTAATGCTTAGTTCAGTTATATACATTATT
>QCRZ01000008.1 GCA_003209225.1 Pelagibacteraceae bacterium AG-464-B04 | reverse complement strand
GGTAGGCAGCATTGTCTATACATCGGGAACAGACGGTGTATTTTATCCAGGCATTCCCATTGGTAAAGTTAATTATTTTGAAGGAAAGCTTGGAGTAAGTTTTTTTTCAGATTTAAGTCAATTATATTTGGTAAATATAATTACCTCAAAACCAATATTAGATAGTAATTAAATGACTTCATTTGTAAAAATTTTTAGTAGTTTTGCAAATATTATTCCACTATTAATTTTATTTTTTTTATCTTTTGGAGAGATGTCATTTTCTTATGATAAATATAGTTATCTATCATTTAACATAATACATATTGTTATATTTTATTGGGTATTAAAGAATCCAGAAATACTTGGTTATGGGTTTATTTTTTTAGCTGGAATAGTAAATGATGTAGTTTTAGGGCAACCAATTGGGGTAAGCCCATTTACTTTTTTAATTTTATCAGGATTTGCATCTTATACGAGGTATTTAACAGTTGTGCCATCTCTTATTTACGACTGGTTAGTTTTTTTACCCTCAATTGCAGTTACAAATTCTCTATACTATTATATTCTAAAAATATTTTTCAATTTTGACATTAACTATTTTGCCTTAGCGTCAAATACAGCAATGACTTTTATCTTATATCCAATATTTGGTTTTTTATTTGGATTATTATTAATGTTAATTAATAAAGGAAAATAATGTTTCAAAGAAGCCGTCAAAATATTAACAAAAATAAATTAATTACGAGAAGAATGTTTATTTTATCAAGTGCAAAAATCATTGTATTCATGGGTATTGTGGGGCGTTTATTTTCATTACAGATTTCTGAAAATAAAAAATATTCATTCCTATCAGATAAAAATAGATTAAAAGAATGGAAGCTCCCACCAAAAAGAGGAATTTTTGAAGATTATTTTGGAAATAAAATCGCAGATAATAATCAGGTTTTTCAATTACACGTGATCCCCGAAGAAGTGGCTGATTTTAATACCCTTATGGTAAGACTTAAAAATATTATCAATTTACAAAATAGGCAAATAAATAAAATTTATAAAAAAAAAGAAAAACAATTTCCATGGGAAACTTTAATTATTTCTGAAAATCTTTCATGGGAAGAATTTTCTAAGCTCAACCTTTTTTTACATGAATTGCAAGGTGCAAAACCTGTATTTTCAGTTGCGAGAATATATCCTCAAGCAGAAAATTTTTCTCATGTACTAGGATATGTTGGGGAAGCAAGTGTTAACGATATTAAAAATTATTCTTTTATAAAAGAAAACCATGTTCCAGGACTTCGTGTTGGAAAAACCGGGTTAGAAAAATCTTTAGAAAAAGAACTGATTGGTAGCTCCGGTTCACAACGTTATGAAGTTAATGTTTATGGAAAAAAAATTAACCAGATTGACCGCAAAGAAGGAATTCAAGGTAAAAGTTTTAGAATTACAGTTGATCAGGAGATCCAAAGTTATGCTCAAAAATCATTAATTGGAAGAAGTGGTTCTGTTTGTTTAATGGATATTTACACTGGAGATGTGATCGCCATGTGTTCATCGCCTACTTTTAATCCAAACTTATTTGTTCATGGCATTAACAGCAAAGAGTGGAATAAAATTAATAATGATCCATTAAAACCGCTAATGAATAAATCTGTTTCAGGGCTGTATTCTCCTGGATCAACTATAAAGCCTATAGTTGCTTTGTCAGCATTAGAAAATAATATTGTTTCACCAGATTTAATACATAAATGTGAAGGAAAAGTAGAACTATACGATCACACTTATCATTGTTGGAAAAAAAAAGGTCACGGTTTTATGAATTTAAGAGATGCCATAAAGCAATCTTGTGATGTTTATTTTTATGAATTAGCTAGAAAACTTGGAGTAGACCGTTTATCAGAAACTGCAAAAAAATTTGGACTAAATTCTAAAGTATTAGAAAATTATTTCTTTGAAGAAAAATCAGGAGTTGTTCCTTCAACCAAATGGAAAATTAAAAATTTAGGAAAAGGTTGGGTTATAGGAGAAACTTTGCTTACTGGAATAGGCCAGGGTTATATACAATGCACCCCTATAGAACTTTGTTTGATGACCGCACAATTAGCAAATGGTGGATTTAAAATTAAACCAAGAATAACTCTTGGTGAAAATTTAGTTTACGAAGATATTAAGTTTGAGTTTGAAAGTGAGTTAAAAAAATATAATCAAAATTTAAAAGAAAATAACGAGGCAAGTTTACAAGATCAAAAAAATTTCTTGCAAATAAATAATAAAAATTCAGTAGAACCTTTATTTAGAAACCCAGAGAATATAAAATTTGTTAAAGAGGCAATGTATTCAGTTATCAATGAGCCTATGGGCACCGCATATAAATCAAGATTTAATAATAAAAAATATCAATATGCTGGCAAAACAGGAACTTCTCAGGTTAAACGTATTACTAAAGAAGAAAGAGAAAGAGAAGAAAAAAGAGAATTATCAGAAATTCCTTATAAAGAAAGAGATCATTCTGTCTTTATTGCTTTTGCCCCATACATCAGTCCACGATATTCAATCAGTGTTTTAATTGAACATGGTGGATCAGGAAGCTCAGCGGCAGCTCCAATAGCTAAAAAAATAATTAAATTAGTTTTAGATAGACATGAAATGAGAGAAAAAATTCGAAAAGAAGAACAGGCAAAAGTTTAGAGCATGGTTTTAAATACTCAATTTTCAGAAGAAAAAACATTTTTAGAAAAAGTTAAATCATTTGATTTTGTTCTTTTAATAACAGTTTTTTTGATTGGAGTTATAAGTTGTTTTGCCATGTATTCTACAGATGGGGGTGAATTTAAATATCATACAAATAGTCATATTTTAAAATTTTCAATTTTTTTTGTAATGTTCATGATTTTTTCATTTATAAGAATTAGAACCTGGTACACATTGGCATATACATTTTACTTAATAATATTATTAATGCTTGTTTACGTTATGTTTTTTGGAATTTCTGCTCAAGGCTCTCAAAGATGGGTCAATTTATATTTTTTAAATTTACAACCCTCAGAATTGATGAAAATTGCAATAATAGTTTGTTTTGCTAGATTTTACCATCGTGTTCAGTCCGAAGATGTAAATAAGTTGAGAAATTTTTTTGAGCCTATTATTTTATTAGTGTTGCCAATTTATTTAGTAATTTCTCAACCAGATCTAGGTACTTCAATCTTAATTGCTTGTAGTGGCTTAGCTGTAATTTGGTTAGCTGGAATTAAAGCAAGATATTTTATTTATTCCTTTTTAACTTTATTGGTTTGTGCCCCTTTTGTAATATCAATTTTAAAACCATATCAAAAAAATAGAATACTAAGCTTTTTTGATCCTGAAAGAGATCCTCTTGGAGCAGGTTATCAAATTATCCAGTCTAAAATAGCAGTTGGGTCAGGTGGTTTATATGGAAAAGGATATTTAAAAGGTACTCAGAGCTATTTAGATTACTTGCCTGAAAAACACACTGATTTTATATTTACCTTATTTTCAGAGGAATTTGGATTTTTGGGTTCACTAATTTTACTAATTCTTTATTTTGTAATGTTATTAAGGATTTTAATTATTGGTTACGGATCAAAAAGTTATTTTGCTAAATTTTATTGTTTTGGATTTGCTTCCGCAGTGTTTCTTTATATTGCAGTGAATATGAGTATGGTTCTAGGTTTGCTTCCAATAGTCGGGTCACCATTGCCCATAATGTCCTATGGAGGTTCAGCTCTACTTTCAACTATGATTGGTTTCAGTATTGTGATGAGCTGTAGAATTTATAACAAAGAAATGATTGCTTAAAATAATAATATAGAGAAATAAATGATCAATAGGATCAATTTAATTTTTGTTACATTTTTGGGAGTTGGTTATACCAAGCCTGCGCCAGGTTCAATGGCATCATTGCTTACTTCAATTTTATTTTTCTTCTTATTCAATTATTATATCTCACTAAAATATTTTTTCTTCCTATGCTTATTTATGGTGTTCATTTTTATTTATTCACTATACGCGATAAAAGCTGTAGAAAATAAGTTTGAAAAAAAGGATGCAAATCAAATAGTAATAGATGAGGTGATTGGTCAATCAATTCCAATTTTTTTAATTGAATATGTTGTTTATCTTCAATCCCAATCTTTTGGCTCAGATTTTTATCTATACTTGTTATCTTTTTTATTATTTAGATTTTTTGATATTTTGAAACCATTTCCAATAGGATATTTTGATAAAAATTATAAAAACAGTTTTGGAATTTTGTTTGATGATGTTTTGGCTGGAATTTATAGTTTAATTATAGTATTATTAGTAATTAAATTTTTTTAAAAAATGAAACTTATTCTATTTCCGTATTTTTTAATGATAAATTTTGAGGCAAGTATTGAAATTAGCATACGTCACAACTTATAAAGCATCAAATATCCACGCTTGGTCAGGATTGGGTTATCACATTTTACGTGCACTTCAAAACGATGATTTTCAAACCGAATGTATTGGACCGTTGAAGGAGAGATATTTCCTATATACAAAGGCAAAGACATTATTTTATCGAACAGTGCTCTCAAAGAGATATAACAGAGACAGAGAACCGATACAGCTGATTGATTATGCTAATCAAGTTCAAAAACATCTTAAATTAATTAATTGTGATTTGGTTTTTAGTCCTGGAACTATACCAATCGCATATTTAAAAACGGATAAACCGATCATTTTTTGGACTGACGCGACATTTGCAGGTATGAAAGATTTTTATCCAGGTGGTAGTAATTTATGTCAAGAAACAATTAGAGATGGAAACAAAATGGAGCAATTAGCACTCTCAAAATGTCAGCTTGCAATTTATTCTTCAAAATGGGCCGCAGAGACAGCTGTTGAAAATTACGATGTGGATCCCCAAAAAGTAAAAGTTGTTAACTTCGGTCCAAATATCGAATGCGAACGTAATTTTAAGGACATTGATTTACTTACAGATAAAAAAAATTTTGATATTTGTAAGTTGATATTTATAGGAGTGGATTGGTATAGAAAAGGCGGAAGCAAGACACTTGAAATAGCCCAAAAATTGAATCAACGAGGACTTAGAACGGAATTACATATAGTAGGATGCGATCCACCAATTGAGTTGCCAAGTTTTGTTAAAAACTATGGATTTTTGTCAAAAAAAAATCATCAAGATATAGAACTTTTGAATAATTTAATGTCCGAATCACATTTTCTAATTCTTCCGTCAATTGCAGAATGTGCTGGAGTTGTTTTTGCTGAAGCTAGTTCTTTTGGGTTACCATCGATAACAACAAATGTAGGAGGAACTACTTCTATGGTCGTAGATGGAAAGAATGGCTTCACTTTCGAGTTAGACGAGAAAAACGACAAATATTGCGATGTTATTGAGAAGCTGATGAATTCCAAAACACAATATAAGGAATTAAGCAAATCAAGTTTCCATGAATATTCTACGCGGTTAAACTGGAAAACAGCAGGAAACAAAGTACACAATCTCATTTTGAGCCAAAGATAATCAGTAAATAGCTTAACAAATAAGATATTTTTTTAAAAATTATAAAATTAGTTACTTTATAAAATTAAAATGCAATTTTGCTAATTTTTTTATTTGTTTTAATATTAATATTTTTAATATATTGCGAAATATAGTGCATAATAGACAAATGACAGTCTTCAACGATACCAAAATTGTTAGTTGGAAAATTAATATTATGTTTTGATAATTTTTTTATTTTACCACCATCAAAACCAGTAAATGAAATAATTTTAATTTTTTTTTTCTTTGCTTCTTTTGCACATTTTAAGATATTTTTACTAGTGCCTGATACTGAAAATAAAAGTAAAATGTCATTTGGTTTTCCAAATCTGGCTAATTGATATGAAAATATATCATCATAAGAAATATCGTTTGCGATAGCTGTCATAAGGGAGACATTCGAATTAAGTGAAATAACCTTTATATTTAAATTGGTGTCTGTACAAGAACCTTTGGAGAAATCACAGCTTAAATGTTCAGCTGTTGAGGCCGATCCCCCATTTCCACATGAAAATAAATTTTTTCCATTTTTAACAGCTATCAAAATTTCTTGGATAACTTTTTTTAGTTCTTTTTTATTTATTTTTTTTAAAAGATGAATTTTGATATTAGTATAATTTTCAAAGTATTCATCGCTATCCGAATATATCTTTGTTGGGAAATTAATTATTTTTTTCACGTTAATTAAAAATATAACTTTTTATTTATTATAGATAAAGTGAATATTTACGAATACTTTATAAGTTAAGCTTAAATTTATACGTCTTTTTTTGAGGGGAAAAATAAAAATTACAGGAATTGACAAAATTCAAACTGTTTTTACAATAATTTTTTCTTTAAAAACAATTGAGATTAGTTTTATAGCTTTAAAATATCTTGAAAAAAAAACTTTTGGTCTAAAAATTATTCTAACTAACCATCCTAGAAATAGTCTATCTATGATATAGTTAATGGGAGCTTGATCTCCCGTAAAAAAAGAAATCGCCCCACCTGTGCATAAAATTGTTGTTTTGAATTTTAATTTTTTCTTTAAAAACAAACCAAGAATCTCTTGAGTTCCGCCTCCAATGCTAGTCATGATGTAATTTGGTTTTATTTCTTCTAAAATTTTAATTAAATTATAATCTTCAATTTGTTGGGAATTATAAATAGGAGCAACATAATTATATGTATTATTTAATCCCAAATTCTTAAAAAATTCTTTATTTTTTTGTGAAAATGTATCGTTTGGATCTATACAAAATAGTGATTTATCATTATTTTTAGATAAATAAGAAAAAAAAAATTTTAAAAATTTAAAGCCTGAATATTTTTTAACGCTGACATTTTTTAACAATTTTAGTAATAAAACAAAATAACCGCTATCAAAAAAAACATAATCAGCCTCCTTTAAAGCGTTATGATAATTATTATTTTGATTAATAGTTTCTAAACCAGGCCCAGATGGAAACACGAATAAACCATTACTATTTATTATTTTTTTAGACTCATCTTCATCTAAATCTAAAAATGTAATTTTTTTAAAGATAATTTTTCTCATAATTTTTTAATTAATAATATATATTAATAAACATACGATTTTAAAAAATTTATCTAATGAAAAATATAAAAAAGATAAAAAAACAGATAATTATTTCAAGTGGATTTGGTAATTTTCACATGCTGTCACATACAGCAGCAGGTTTGTCTAAATATAATCGATTAAATCGAGTTTTTTGTGGACTGTATCCATCAAAATTAACCAATAAAATTTTACTCCTTTTTTCTTTAAGTGATAATAAAAAAAAAAAATTTTTACTTAGAAAAGAAAAAATAAACGAAAAACTTATTTTTCAAAATAGGTTTGCTGAATTATTAAATTATTTACAACTTTATCTATCAAGTTTTAATAACAATTTATTTTTCAAATTAAGTGAATGTGTAAACTTGTTATCAAAAAATATATATACAAATAAAATAGCAAAAACTTTAAAAAATTTACCTTCTTCAGATCAAAATAATATTTATCATTTTAGAGCAGGTTTTGGAGGTAATTCAATTAAGATAGCAAGATCTATGGGCTATTATACTTTATGCGACCATAGCATTGCGCATCCGTCTACAATTGATTGTTTGGTGGAAAATAAGGGAAAATTTATTAGTTCTAAAATTAAATCACCAACTAACTGGTGGAAGTTGGTTTTATATGATTTGAAACAAGCAGATGCCGTTTTGGTTAATTCGAACTTTGTTAAAGAAAGTTTTCGGTATATGAATTTTAAAAAGAAAATCTATGTATCCCAATTAGGTCTTGAATATCAGTTTTTTAATTTTCTAAAAAATCTTAAGAAAAATAAAGGAAACAACAAATTTAAATTTTTATTTGCTGGTTATATTCATAAAAGAAAAGGTGTAGATGAAATTCAAGAGGCATTGGGAAAATTGAAAGATTCTGATTTTGAATTACATATGGCTGGACCCTTAAATCCCATATACAAAAGTAGATATAAAAAATTATTTGAAGACAAAAGAACTTTTTATCATGGATCTATGAATAGGAGAGATCTTTGTAAATTAATGCTAAATAGTGATGTTTTTTTATTTCCATCTTTATGTGAAGGTTCTGCTAGAGTAATATTTGAAGCTATGGCATCTGGATGTGCAATTATAACTACTAAAAATTCTGGCTCTGTTGTAAAACATAACAAAAATGGATTTATAATTCCTCCAGGTAATATTAAAAAATTGGTAAATTGTATGAACAAATCAAAAAAAAATAAAAAACTAATTAATAAAATGGGTAAATATAATTCATTATTTGTTAAAAAAAAATATACTTACGAAATATATACAAAAAAATTATTAAAAATTTACGACCAATTAAAATAATTTGTATGCTTAATATTTTTTATATTTTATTTGGATTATCTTTAAATTTTAAAATATCTTTTTTTGGTGACCTGTACTTTTCTCAAATATTTATATTATTGCTGTCAATAATTTTTTTTTTAAATTTGTTTGGCAAAAATTTATTATATGGCTACGAAAAAACAATATTATTCTTAATATTTCTGTGGTTAGTAAGTCAAATTTTTTCTGACGTGATTAACGAGATTGATTTTGTTGATTATGCAAGAGGAAATTCAAAAATAATAGTTACTTTTTTGTCATTTTATGTTTTTTTCAAATTGAGCAAGATAGAAAAATTTTCTCTTATTAAAATGTTATTATGGGTGTCCTTAGTTAAAATAATTTTTTTATTATTATTAAAAGCAAATAACTATAATGAATTTGTAAACAGTTGGAAATTTGGATTGGGGTTATCTTTTTCAATAGCCGTTATCATAATGAGCTATTTATATCTTTATAAAGAAAAAAACAGACTTCACGAATTAGCCTTACTCAGCATTATTTTGATGGGTTTTGCTTCATTGATATTTGAAGCAAGGTTTTTGTTTTTGTTTAATTTGTTATTTGCGGGTTACTTGGTACTCAATAATCGTTTCAAAATTCAAAATAATTTTACTTTAATTTTGTCTACAGCATTTATGGTTTATTTTGTTTCGACACTTTATCAGTTTTTAATTGATATCAATTTTTTACCCCAACATTTGTATTTAAAACAACTAAAGCAATCATCCGGTCAATTGGGATTATTACTTGGAGGAAGAGCAGAATTTTTTTCTTCATTTAAAGCAATATTTGACGCTCCGATATTTGGTCATGGAAGTTGGGCAAAAAACTGTGACTACGTTGATTATAAGAGCGATGTATTATTCAATTTGGGCTATAATCCTAAAAGAGTAATTTCTAGCACTTGTTTAATTCCCACTCATTCAGTAATTTTAGGATCTTGGGTTACCGCTGGTTTTTTTGGTTTTCTAACTTGGTTTTATTTGCTCTTAAATATTATAAAAAAAACAGTAACGGCTATAAAATTTAAAAATAATTATTATGAGCTTGCTCTTTACTTACTTATTCTATGTATTTGGGATATAATTTTTTCACCTTATGGTGGAACACGAATGATATTGTTACCACTTTATATTGTAATTATTTTTAGTATAAGCTCAAATTATAAGCAAAATTTTTAGACTAAAATTTTTAAAAGTTTAGTTGAAAAACTAGGATAATTAAGTTTTAAATAAGTTTCATGGGCATTTTGTGAGATCGAAAGTATTTTTTTTTGCTTTAAAAAATAAATTTTTTTCAAAATTTTAATTAAGCTTCTTTTATTATTTCTTGCAAATGTAATTCCATTAAATTTTTTTTTTACATAACTAGGTTCGGGTCCATTATGAAAAACGATATCATCGTGTACTATCGGGATTAAGCTTAAAGACATATAATGAACAACACTTAAGCCTGCATTACCAGGATAAATCCCATAACAACTATTTTTACATATGTTCCTAATTTTAATATCATCATAAATATTACCCAAGAATTTTACATTTATTTTAAGGAACTTAGCTAAATTAACTAATTTTAATTTATTTTCTCCATCACCAATTATCTTAAGTTTATATATTATATTGTGGTCTTTTTTTAGACTATGTAGTGCATAAAACAATAGTTCTAAATTTGTACCACGTCTTAGTCTTCCAATAAAAATGAGCTCATCTTTTTTTCTATTAAAAGAAGGTTTTAAACAATGTTTATTTATCAAAGAATTATTTAAAAAAGTTATTTTTTTTCTGTCAAAATTAAATAGTAATAATTTTTTTTTAACAAACCCGTTATAACAAATATATTTTGTGCACATTAAAAGAGAATAATTAAAGATTAATCTATTGAAAAAATTTATTTTACTCTTTTTAAACATCCCATGCCCATGCAAAAAAACCGGTATAGATAATAATTTGCAAAGTGTAATTGATAACCAAAAATTAAGGCATCTAAAATCAGCTGCGATAAATACTTTATCTGGTTTATATTTTAATAAAAAAGTTTCCATGCCAATTTGCAAATAAAAAAATTTAAAATCTATTCTTTTTAAAATTTTAGTAAAAAATTTTTTTTTAGTATTAGCTCCATATGAATATTTTTTATCTTTAGAATATAAAACAAAAATCTCGTTATCTTTTTTTTTTAGTTGATTAAATAAATCCACTCTATATTTATGTAAAGATGGCTGTATAATTAAAATTTTCATTAATTATTAAACTAATTTTTTTTTTATTTGACTAATATCAAGAATTTGAAATCTTCTTATGTTGTTCTCGAATGTATCTACACCTATAAATTTATCATTTGTGCTCCATCTTGGATGAGCATCACATTTTAAATCAGAATTTTTAATGTTTGTTTCATATTTTAAATCACAAATTTTAGTGTTTTTTAGATTTTTTAAATTAACTAAATAAAGCGGTATTTTTTTATCTTTATTTGGGTAAGCGTCCACAATAAGCCAATTACCATCAAAAGATGTCATTTGATGTCCATCTACATTAAGAATATTTTCTAAAAAAAGTATTTTTTTATCATTTTTTGTAGAAATAATATAAAAAGCATCTTTCAAAGCTTTATGCAATATCTTAGGTTTAAACTTCCTAATTACATTTATTATTTTTTTAAAGAATGTATATTTTGTTAAATCGTTTTTAAGAATTTTTTTTGCAAAATTTGAATTTCTCATCCAGACTAATAAATCATCATTATCAATCCAATCAAAATGAGATACTTTTCCACTAGCTAGTAATTGAATTTTTTTTGTGTGCAACTCATAATTAATCATATAAGTTATCATTGCTGAATTATCACTATTAAAATATCTACACAAAAATACAAATTTATTTCCTAAAGGACTAAATAAACAATGTCCCAAAAAAACTTTATTTCTGATTTGTTTATCTATTTTTAAAAAATCTGAAATTTCATCAATAGATATTAATAATTTTTTTGAATTTTTCTGAAAATCTAATAACCATATTCCATCATTTTTTATATCAATCAAGTCGTTTATTTTTTTATGGCATGCATAACCATAGGCTGGAAAAAAAATTCTTAATCTTTCAAAATTTGAAGTAACACCCAACGGTTCGAACGGATGTAAACTATTAATTGTGAAATCAAATTTTTTAATTATTTCACCTTTTAAATTTACAACTTTGGAACAAATAGATTTATCTTCATTTCTATAATTAAAAATTATATGGTCCTCCAAATATGGGTACCACATAAGTCTTGATCCCTGCTGATAATTCCAAGATTTTGTTTCATCAATTTTTTTGATTTCATCATTTGATAAATTTATAGAAACTAAATCAACTTTATCATTCATTGAAGGTAAAGAATTTGTCTCTTTATTTAATTTATGTAGAATTATATGATCATTTTTTTTGTTCCAAGGTGATATATCATGAAAACCAAAAAAATATGATCCATCATCGGGGGTTTTGTATATTATATTTTTACTCAATTTTTATATTCCTTTTTGATTTAATCTTATCTTTTATTCTATTTAAATGAACTAAGGGGTTAATTAACCTATCAAAAAAATAAAATATTAAAGCTATAAGTTTATCATAAGTATTTTTTTCTCTATTAAAATATTTAAAAAACAGTCTTTTGTGAGTTTTAAAGCTTAAAGTTTTATTAGTATTACCACTAATGCTGTTTGGATAAATTCTGAAAGCTCCATATGTATCTTCTACTCTTTTAACTTTAAATTTTGAATTGTATGCATCAGCGAATAATTCAAAGTCCCATGATCTAAAATTATCTTTGTTAAAACCATTAATTTTGTCAAATACTTTTTTTCTAAAAAAAGTTGATTGCTGGCAAATTAAGCTTCTTCCAAATCTATACGAATTTAAATTAAAATTTCGAGAAATCATCCTTGCTTTAAACAAAGAAGATTCGTCAACTATTACACCATTTCCATAAATCAAATCTACATTAGGATATTTATTAAAATAATTATTTATTTTTTCTAAAGTGTTTTTTAATAAAAAATCATCTGAATTAATATAACCACATAATTCACCTGTTGAATTATTAAAACCAAGATTTAATGCATCTGCGGGCCCAGTATTTGTTTCTTGAAATATTACTTTTATTTGATCTTTGTATTTTGAAATAATTTCTCTGCTATTATCTTTGCTTCCACCATCTACCACAATATATTCTAAATTCTCATAATTTTGACCAATTACAGAATTTATGCACTCTTCTAAAAATTTTGATTGATTAAATGATATTGTAACTATTGATATTTTATTTTTTAACATAAATTTAAATTTCTTAATCCAATCAAAAAAAAATTTACTAAGGTTTGCGACAAAAGTTCTCAATAAAGAGAGTACTCATTTCAATAATTACATACAATTTATTTGATAGACTTATTCCATGTGGTGGTCCAGTCGGGGTTTTATTAACATCAAGTACATAAATTTTCCCACTGTTTATATCTCGGAGACAATCAAGTTCACCATAATCAAGTCTCATCAATTTACAGAAGTGACTAATCTTGTTTATCTCTTCTTGATCAAAAACATCTTTTGTTTTCAGAACTTCTGTTCTGATATTTTCATTTGTAAAACGATCTAGTATAGGGCGAGTTTTTTGGTAACAAAATTTTGATAACTCGCCAATAAAAGGTATACGATAATCTTTTGCTTTATCGTTTTCTTCAATGTTATTAATCAAAACATTGTAAACGTTTTCTTGACGAACTGCACTCCGCTCTAAGGGAGCGTCAATGATTTTTCCATCGTGTTTCCCATTCTCATCCGATTTCATAACAATTTTACCCTTGCAATTAGTAGGGTCAACATTCAGTGAGTACATAAACGTTTCTTCAAAAATTTTTCCTACTCTTTTCTTAGAAATATCATTACAATTTGAATTAATTTTTTTTGCGTCCAAAAAGTTTTTTGAATAATCTAAAGTTGCGAAAGATTTTGTAAGATAGGATACAAAATTACATTCATCTTGAGTCAAATCTTGCCAATTTATAAATATGGTTCTATTAGTAGTATTCATACTGAAGAGACTGAAAGAATTTAACTTACTGAACCCCTCTGCCCTAAGGCCAATTGCTAAAAGAATTTTTTCAATTGTATAAGAACCTTGAAGGATAGAATAAGGTTTATTTAATATATTCGGCCAGCTAACAATACGTAATTTTGATATAGTTTTCCATTTTTTTGCACCAACTCTAATTCTAACATTTAATCTTACCCAAAAAAGAAAAGGAACTGAAATCAGTCGATATACAGATAATGCAAATTTTTCTATACTTAAATATGTAACAATTTTTTTTATATGGGCTTTAATATTATTCATGTATACATTTATAAACTAAAAAAATAATAAAAAAGCGATAAATTTACAAATCAAAAATAGTTTAATATATTTGTATTTAAATGAACATTCTTCATGTTGTAACAAGTTGTAACCCTTCTGGCGGTGGCGTTATTGAGGGAGTTAAACAAATAACATCTGTATATAAAATAAAAGGTATAAAATATAAAATATTGAGTTGTGACAACCCAAAAGATCAATTTTTAAAAGATAAAAATTTATCTAATGTAATTCCTTTAGGGCCAAAGTTATTTAATTATTCTTATACTCCTAAATTAATTCCATGGCTAAATAATAATTTAGAGTTATTTGATTTAGTTATTGTAGATGGATTATGGCAATATCATAATTATGCCGTTTGGAAAATTGCTAAGCTAAAAAAAATACCATATTTTATTTTTACTCATGGGATGCTAGATCCTTGGTTTAATAAAAAGTACCCTCTTAAATTTTTAAAAAAGATACTTTTTTGGTGGTTTATTCAATACAGAGTTTTAAAAGATGCTAGAAAAGTTTTATTTACGTCTGTTAAAGAACAAGAATCAGCCAAAAGTTCATTTTGGCCTTATCACGTTAAAACAAAGGTGGTTGGTTATGGCATTCAAGGATACAGTAAAAAAATTAAAAAAAACTTATTTTTAAAAAAATTCCATAAATTAAAAAATAAAAATATTATATTATTCCTTGGTCGAGTAGTTGAGAAAAAAGGATTAGATCTATTATTAAAAGCATTTAATAAGATAAAAGAAAAAAACGACCATATTGTAATTGTTGGAAGTAGTGACAAAAAATATGAATTAAGAATCAAACATATTATTAAAAACAACAAATTAAATAAATTTGTAACTTGGACTGGTCCATTATATGGGCATCTAAAATGGGATGCTTTCAGGGCAGCTAATTTATTTTGTTTACCATCACATCAAGAAAATTTTGGAATATCTGTAGCCGAGTCTTTATCTTGTGGAACACCAGTTTTAATCTCAAATAAAGTAAATATATTTTATGAGATAAAAAAATATAGAGCTGGTTTTATTGATGATAATACAATAGAGGGAACAACAAGAAGTCTAAAAAAGTGGAAACAAATCAATAATCGTGATTATAAACAAATGTCTTTAAATTCATTAAAATGTTTCAAAGATAATTTTAAAATTTTTAACTCTGTTGATAAAATTTTAAATTTAAAATAATTATAAATTTATTTATTGTAATATTTCTTTTATTTTATGTGATATTTTTGTAGTTATTTTCTCAAGTGGCTTTTGATCTGATTGTTTTATTATATAATTTTCCCACCGTGGTTGTGATGTAATGTCCTTAATTTTTTGTAAATCTTTTTTCCACCAAAAATTTCCATACATTTGGGTTCTTTGATATTTTAAATGCATGTAATTTGCCTTAACTGCATGCATTGTATCATTATCAGGTGCAAAAATTATAATAGAATTATTTAATGATTGTTGTTTTATGGTTTTACACCATTCCCAAGGAACCCAACATCTATCAATTTTTGTATTTCCCTTCCAATACTCTTGCACATATTTATACTCATTTTTTAATTTTAAATAATGAGTATGATGAGCTGATTTTTCTGAATTCATATCTGGATTAATATTGATCATATATGTCAATGCTTTTAATCTGATATCAGGGTGAGGACTAATTTCGTATCCATCTAAATATTTTTGTATTCCTTGGTCAAAAGTTACTTGATTTAAATCTAAAGAGAATTTATCTGCTAAAACTTCTTTAAAACTGTTACTTTCGTAAAATTTCATTAAATTATTAATAATTTTTGAGTTTGATTTCATTAATCTGTACGTCATTCCAAAACCTTCTGCACTACTAACGTTATAAACTTTACCTGACTTATTTTTATGCCATTTAATATAATCTTTTGAGTTTGTAATACATCCTGGGAAAGGAATTGCTTTATAATTTGAATTTTCCAAATGCTTAATTAGTTTTTCATCATTTTCAAAATTAGGAAAATTTATCTCATCTTGATCTATTATAATTTGAAAATCTTTTTGTTCAAAAATATTATTAATTTCTAAATGCTTAAAGGGTTCATATTTAAATTCTGCACTTGAAATTTTATCACATAAATATTCAAACATTTTTTTAATTAATAACAATTTTATATTTTTTAATCATTTTTTCAGATGAATAATTAAAATATATATCCATCAATTTTTTTTTCAATTTTTTTTTATTTTTATTATTTAGATTTTCAATTTTGTCGTAAATTTTTATCACCTTTTGGTAACTATATTTATCAAACAATAATTCTTTACAATCTTTAAAAATCGCTGAAAAAGAGGGATTTTTTCGACATATCGGTATAAGCCTTGCACTTAAACCTTCTAGCACTGATAATCCAAAACCCTCATATTCAGAAAAAGATAGTATATAATTACTTTGAGATAAAATTTTTTCATAATCTGATTTTTTTAGTTTAAAGTAAATATTAAGATTTTTTGTTTTAGAAATATCAATTTGATCTAAATTGTCTGTAATTAGAACCGACTTCCTCAGGCCAGAATTCGGGTGTAAATCATTAAAATGTTTCAAAAAATCAATATAATTTTTTATTTTTTTTGAGGATACATTTCTTCCAACTAAACAAAACTTATATTTTTTTATTTTACTAAATTTTATTTTCTCAACTCCGTTAAAAATTTCAGTAAATTTAAAAAATTTAAAACTTCTTAAAATTTTTGAGTCATTGGGACTTATACTTATTAAGTTAAAGTGTTTTAAAAAAAACTTTGTAACTATTTTAAAGTATAACTTTTTAATATACAAATTTTTTTGATCGTGAAACAAAAATCCATGAGATATGAAGAATATTTTATTTTTTAGAAATATATTTATAAATAAAATAATATAAGATATAGAACTGAATTGAGGATCACAAAGTATAATTGATGACCTATTTTTAAATTTTGAAATAATTTTAATTAATTTAAATAAATTAAAAAAAATAATTGGTGCTTTTCCATATGATTTTAGCCATGTTGTAGAATTAATTTCACGATCAGGTTTTTTATTTGATATAATTAAATATTCTTTAAACGCAAAATTATTAAGCAAAAAACTATTTATTTTAGCGATTCCACCGTTCATTGCTGGGTCTGTGCTAACAATAAGTTTACTCATTAATTTTGAGAACTTCCTGTAAATTTCTCCTAGGAGAAGAAGCGACGATATTTCTATTTTTGTCTTTTGCAAATCCAAAAGCAATTAACATTATTAATCTTTCTGATTTAGAAATTGATGAAATAGTTTTAATTTTTTTTTCATCTGAGTTTTTAATTGCTAAATTTAAAGAACAAGAAATTAAATTTTCAGCTTGTATTCCAAGCATTAACATCATTGAAAATAAAGCTCCATCTACATAAACTTGATTCCTTTGTTGTGGTCCTTGCCAACCAGATAAATCATTTGTAACGATAAATAAATTATGAACATCATTTGAGTAACCTTTCGCACCACCCTGTATTGATAAAATTTTGTCAATTTGTTCTTTTTTCTGAAATAAATAGACTCTAGAGGATTGTCTATTACATTGAGATGGAGCCTTTTGAGCAACCTGGATAATTTTATCGATTGTATTTTTTTTGATTATTTCGCTGGAAAAAATACGGCTAGAGGCGCGTCTAAGCAAATTATCTCTTAAACTTAGGTTTTCATTTAAGCTAAAGTTATTTTGTCTAGTTGAATTCTGAAGGTCCGAAAAATTTGAATTTTTTTCAATAAATTTTTGAAGCGTAACAACTACATCCATAATTTTTTTTTGTTCAGTGTTAAAACTTTTATTTTGATTATTGTGAAATTGTAAATATGTATTTAAAGCATTTAGTACTTTTTTCACCTCAACACAATTTAAAGTGTTCATTTTAGATAATTCAAAAATCATTTTGGATAAATTTTGAAATAATTCTTTGCCAAAAAACAACTTTGTTTTTGGTAGAGCAAGGCCTTTTTCTACTCTATGTGCTTCTATTAAAATTGAATATTTTAAACGCTTGACTTTTGAAGTATATAAACCGTAATTGCTGTAAAAACAAAAACTTAAAAAATCCCCAAAAAATTCATAAGATAATTTAGTTATTTTTATTAAAATAAAAATTGTTCTTTTTATCATTTTATTTCCATCAATTTTTCATCCCGCTTAATTTTTAAAATTATTTTTTTCAAAAAATTTCTACTCTTAAGTTTTAGTTTTTTTAGCTTATTATTTACAGAATTCCAGTTTATTTCACTAAAATCTGATTCTTTAAAATTCAGATTATTTATTACTCTTTTTTCAAGACCTAGATCGCTTAATAATGAGGTGAATCTAGATGAACCTCTTTTTTTGTTCAAAAATATTAAAAAATTTTTTTTAAAAATAATTGACAAGGCCATACCGTGAAAAGAATCTGTGATAACAAACTCTGCCGAGGAAATATTATATAGCCATGATTGAACTGAATAGTCTTTTTTTTTTAAATTAAAAATATTTGATTTTGTAGAAAAATTAGAATAATTAACTAACTTTAATTTTTTTTCTTCAACAATTCTATTTATAAATTCTTTTTTTTCTAAATTGTTGTCAAGAATATAAGAAAAAAGAGTTTGATTTTTTTTTATTAGTTTTTTTTTTATTAGTTTTAAATAGTCTTTTTTTTCCAATAAAAACGTTGGATCAAGAACACGTATCGACTTTTTATTTAAATATTTTTTTGTTAACTTAATTCCTTGCTTTTCTCTTACAGAAATCAAAAAAAATTTTTTAATTAAATTTTTACAAAGTTTTGTTTGAGTTTTTGAATATTTCCAGTCATCATGGGCAAATGATGGTCCGTATGCCGCTATTGTTCCAAAATTTCTTTGATCTACAAAACCAAAAAATGAGTCACTAAGAGACGGAGTGGATTCCACGTTCCATATTTGGTCACTACCAACAATAAAATTTTTTATTTTTTTCTTATTAGCGCAATTTTTGATTTCAACGCTACTATATAAATCTTTTGATCTATTTAAATATTTTTGCTTAAATTTTTCTGTAGCTATTAATGGAATAAATTTTAATAATTCGAATTTTCCTAAATAATGAATTGAATTCCACTTCAATTTTACTAGTGGTAAAGTAAGTAAATTTTTTCTATCTAATCTTCTTGAGAATAATAATGGTTTTAGTTGATTTTTTTTTAAATATTCACTAAGGGCATATTGTTGTAGAATGCCTCCATAGTTCCACGTTAGTGGTAAACTAAGAATTCCTACTTTTGACATTTTTTTTATAAATTCTTTTTTTTATTAATTTTGCTGGGTTTCCGATATAGACACCGTTCATAACTGTATTTTTAAATACAACAGCTCTAGCACCTACTACTGTACCTTTTTCTACGGTTACACCGGGTCCAATAAAAGCATCTGCGCAGATCCATGAATTATTCTTTATTTCAATTTCATAGGTATAATGTGGAAGCTCCGGATTCTTGTGCCTGTAATCATGTGTACCCGAACATAAGTGAGCGTTTTGACTAACAATAACATTATTTCCAATCAAAATTTTTCCTTGATTATATAATGTTACATTTGGACCGATTACTGTTCCACGTTTTATTTGAAGATTTGATGGTATCCATATCTTTACACTGGGGTAAATTCTTACCCAAGTTTCAATTTTAGCTCCAAAAAGTCTTAAAATTACTCTTCTATAAGATGAAAAATATAATGGCGAAAAACGAAAAAAAACATAATAACAAATATTCCAAAGAACTCGTATTAAAAAAATTTCAAAACTAGATATGAAAATATTTTTTTTTTTTTTCATTTTGTTAATTTCTACTTATTTTTTTTTCCCATTTAATTGCACTGTAAAGGATTTTTTCTATGTTATTAAATTTTGGCTTCCAATTTAAAATTTTTTTTAATTTAGTTGTATTTGAACATATCTCATCCACATCTCCTTTTCTTCTATTTTGAAACTTAAAAGCTGTGTTTTTATTAATTTTTTTAAGTATGTTTGCTATATCTAGCACCGAATATCCTTTACCATAACCACAATTTAAAATAATTGATCTATTATTTTTTTTTAAATATTCTAAGGATCGAATATGGATATCCGAAAGGTCAGAAACATGCATGTAATCTCTAATGCACGTCCCATCTTTAGTATTATAATTGTTACCGTAGATATTAATTATAGGTCTTTTTTTTAACGACTGAATTGCAATATTTTTAAAAAGATGACCATGAGATTTTTCTATTTCTCCAATTTTATTAGAAGGACTGGCTCCTGCAACGTTAAAATACCTTAAAGTCGCATAATTATATTTATATTTTTTCGAATACCTTTTAATTATCTGCTCAGCTTTGTATTTTGTAAAAGCATAATATCCTGCGGGATTAGGTCTTGTATTTTCGTTAACAAGCCCATTAACACTTCCGTAGACAGCGCAAGTAGAAGAATAAATAATATTTCTAACTTTTGAATTTTTGCAAGCCTTAACAAGTTTTAAAGTATTAACTACATTATTATTGTAATATTTTTTTCTATACTTTTCTGCTCCACTTACATTTAAATATGCGGCCATATGAATTATTGTATCAATATTAAATTTATTTAAAATTTTATTAACACGTGCAGTATTTTTTATATCATCCTTAATAAAAATAGATTTTTTATTAATTAACTTTTTATACCCAGTTACCAAATTATCCAATATTATAACTTTTGCTTTTTTCTTAATCAAATTTTCAGCAATATGACTCCCAATGTAACCGGCTCCACCAGTTATTAAGATATTATTTGATTTATAATTCATTTTACTTTTAGATTTAAAATTAAAGATAATTTTTTGATAATTTCATCGTAATTTTCTATGTTTTTTATTTCTTTTCTATACTCAATTAGCTTGCTATCAATGAGAAAACGATACCAATATCCTTGTAAAAAGTGGTAAATCAATCCTTCTTTACCATCCAAAAAACCTAACAAAATAAAATATCTATAAATGAAATAAAATGTCGATCTCAATCCCATAGGTAACTTGTTATAAATATTACGTTTCAAAAATCTTTTAGTCGAGACATTAAAAGAAGTATTTTTTTTAGTTAATATTTCTGGATTTTTTTTTAAACCACTTAATATGATTTCTAAAGCTTCTCGACTAGCATACCAGTCATGTTTTTGTGTAAAAAAACTTAGATTTTTAAGATTGTGATCACAAAAATTATTTTTAAAAGTAACTGTTCTACCATTTTTAATAAACAAATGTTCGTCCTGCCATCTGTCTTCCATTTTACCGTGTCCTTTTCTAAATAGTCTTAATATAATTACAGGATATCTTCCTCCGTATTTAATCCATCTATTCATAAAAATATGTTTTC
The DNA here is from genome assembly GCA_003209225.1 of Pelagibacteraceae bacterium AG-464-B04. Lineage (GTDB taxonomy): Bacteria > Pseudomonadota > Alphaproteobacteria > Pelagibacterales > Pelagibacteraceae > AAA240-E13. Next base: position 15,080 of record QCRZ01000008.1, on the reverse strand, counting down.
TTTTTAAATTAATACCAACAACCTCATTGCTAAGTTTTGGTAGTTCATTCTTCATTTCTAAAATTAGATCCTCCTCGAAATACTCATCAGCATCCAATCTAAGAATCCATTCTGTTTTAAAATCAATATTGTCCATAGCCCATGTAAACTGCTGAGAATGGCTTGTAAATTTGTTTTGCAAGACAAATACATTTAAAGATTTTGAAATTTCTACAGTTTTATCAGTTGAGAAAGAATCAACTACGTAAATATCATCAGAGTATTTTTTTGCTGATTTAATACATCTTGCAATATGCTGCTCTTCATTAAATGTAATAATAATTACTGTAATATTACTTTTTGGTTGGTTAGTCATAAAAATTGACAATTATTTCACCTTATACTAGAGCATAATTGAAAACTATTGTATAAATTTATTTATGTTTATTAGGTATTTAGTCATTTTTTTCATTCTTTCATCTTGTGCTCTATCTCCGGGTTTTAAAAAAGAACCTACCAGTAAAAATCCTAAAAGAATGGGATTAAAACAAAATGGGGTTACATTAATGTTTTATAATCTGAATAAAATTAACACAGCTAGCCTGCCAAGAATTGAAGATATAAAGAAAAAAGCTACAGACAAATTAAAAGAATTGAAATCTGATGATGTATATTATTATACGCTTGGTTATGGCGATGTTATTAATATCTCATTAACCGATATAGAAGATATTGATGGTTCTTATACTATTAGTCCAGATGGAGCTGTAACCATTCCTTACGTTGGTCAAGTTGTTGTTAAAGACAAAACAAAAGAAGAAGCTCAAGGCTTTATCAATGACATACTAAAAAGCTATTATCAGGAACCAGAAACAATAGTAAAGATTGAAGCGTACAATAGCAGCTATGTTTATTTGACAGGTTCGATTGCAAGACCACAATCAATTTTGTTATCAGAGCAACCATTAAAATTGTTGGACTCATTGATGAGGGCGGGCTACGTTAAGGATCAACAAACCTATAATAAAAAAGCACTTTTAAGAAGAGGTAGTGAAGTTTATGAAATTGATTTATATAAATTATTAAATTTAAACAAAACAGAATTAAATTTTTATCTTAGAAAAGAGGATGTATTACATATACAGGAGGGAGATGTTGACCGAGCTTATGCCTTTGGTGAATTTAGTAGACCTGGGCCAGTTTCGGTATACAAAGATATGACATTAACCGAAATGCTTGCAACACAAGGAATTAACCAAGGCTCCGCTAAACAGAAAGCAATCTATATTCTTAGAGAAGATATTTCAAAGTTTTTGCATATTGATATTTATGAAATCGATATTAGGAATCCAGCAGCTCTAGTAGCAGCTAACAATTTTTATATATTACCTAATGATATTGTTTTTATCCCTTCCACAAAACTTGTTGAATGGAATAAAATAGTTAGTCTTTTAACGCCATCCGAAACACTTTTCAAAACTTATAAGCCTTACATAAAAGAAAACGATACTTGGTATATAGAAAATTCTAACAGAGATTAGTTTAATATTGAAAAAATTATTTATTGATTTTTCTAAATTGTATAAGCGCAGAAGATAAAATGACAGCTAAGAAAATCGATATGCCCGGCACATGTAATGAATAATCAACAAAGCTTTGTATAAAAAGTATGACAAAGAGAGAACTTATCAAAAAAAATCTTAAAAATTCTCTACCTTGATTGATATTTTGTATTAGTTTTTTAAAATATGTAATTATTGTTAAAATTAAAATTAAACTACCTACTATTCCTATTTCTCCTAATAATTCTATTACATCATTATGAGCATGCATCGCTAGCATTAGTCCTTCAGGCATATCATAAAAAAGTTTGTAAACGCTTCCAAAAGCTCCCGATCCATAGCCAAATAGCCAAAACTTTTTAAAATATACGAATCCGAATTCTGATAAAGAAATTCTTGTAGCTTCACTTACTATGGATGTTTCAATGTATCTATCTACTAATTTTTCATTTCCAAAAATCATTCCTAGGATTAAAATATCGAATACTAAAATAAATAATATCACTATAGAAAAAGGGTTTATAAATTTTTTAAATGATATTTTTGAATACATTACAGAAGATAATAAAATTAAAAAATAGCTAAAATTAGCAATTCTAGACCATGTCGTTAATATTCCTATGGTAAGAAAAATTATAAAAATTCTAATGTAAATAATATTAGATTTGATTTGTTCAAAAAGATCCATTTTTGCTGCTTCATTTTTTTGAAAAAACAAAGCCATATAGTACAATCCTGAGAAGGCGCATAACATAAGGAAAGTTCCAAACACTGCTCTATTAACAAAAAGACCTGTACTTGAACTAAGGTAATGAATTTTTTCTATTAAGAAATTTGATGGGTTTCCTATCAACATCCAATACGTAGCAAAAACAGCATGGCAAAATCCCAGTAAACATAAAAACAATAACAATCTCATAAGATGTTTGCTTCTGTAAAATAAAACAGGGAATGTTAAAAAAATTATAAAAAAATTAATTATATTAAGTATTTTAAAATAAGAGTTACTAGGATTTAGACTTAAAGACCAAAATTTTTTATCTATTTTAATCGAGGAATATAATTCATAGTTGATAGGAGATATAATTTTAAAAAAACTTAACGGAAGAGGAATTATTTGAATAATTAAATAAATTAAGTAAATAAAAAAAAGTACAAAAAAAATTTTGTTATTAAAATAATTTTTTTTAATATCTTCTAAAACTTCTTTGTTTTTTAAACATAGAAGAAAAAAAGTAATAAAATAAATCGAGGATAACTGAACTAATACATTAGTATTGCTAGCATTAAAACTTACACAGAGTGCTATTATAATTAAAAATATATTTCTTAAAAGGTTTTTTTTCAAAACCATTAAGAACAAATATTATTGGAAGGACTTAAACAATTAGCATCTTCAAGTATAGTAATTACAAAATCCCTATCATTGTATGACGCGGGAGCCGGAGATGCTTCGACATACGTTGATATATTATATGCCCTTATTGTAAAATCATAATCAGATTCTGTTGCTTGACTAGGAGCATATCCACGAACAACAGCAGCTCCCATCATTGTGGTAGGGTTATTTGCTGCATAACCTCCCATTGTTAGCCATGATACATCAGATGGTAAGTTACCTGTTAATTGGTATCTGGTATCCATAGAATCATAAGCCCATCCTGTAGCAGGATTATAATTCCCATATTTAGCTTGGAAAGTGAAATCAATATAGTCGCCTACTTCAAAATTTCCCAATGATCCTTCAGCAGGAGTATTTTCAGCCCAGTTCATTGAAGCTGGATTAGCTGGTTCTATATCAAAATTTATATATTCCATACTTGAGGAACCGTATGAGCTGTCTGTTGCCGTAATTGTAGCGGTATAATAGCCAAACGTTTCAAATGTACCAGAAATTGTTGAGCCAGATAGACTTAAACCCGGAGGTAAATTACTTGCTGAAAAAGTTACATTGCCAGAAGCAGCTGTAGCACTTAAAGTTTCGCTGTATGATTCTCCTGTATCATCAGAAACCGAACTTGGAACATATCCCCACGTAGGACTTGCTGCCATATCTATATTAAATGACAACATAGTGCCTGGAGTTTCTGAACCCCATGCGCTATCCGTAGCAATGACTTGCATGGTATAACTACCGTCATCAGTAGGTACTCCAGAAATTTCACCAATTGAGGTGTCAAAATCTAAACCTGGAGGTAAAGTGCCAGTGTACCTATAGGTTATTGCGTTTCCAACAGGAGTAGATTCAGCTTCAAAATCAATAATATTAATTTCATCACCTTGCGTATATGGTCCTGAAGTCATAGGCGTTGCCACCCATGTAGGTTCTGCCGCTGGATTTACATTAAAATATAATATTTGTGAAAGTGGAGTAGCATTGCCATCATCTGCCGTTATAGTTGCTGAGAAAGCACCATCCGAACTTGGTGTTCCAGAAATTGTTGTACCTGTTCTTGTTAAACCGTCGGGTAAACCAGAATCACCATACGTTATTGAATAACCTGATGTAGCTAAAAAAGAAATAGCAGAGATTGGTGAACCTACTGTATAAGGTCCCATAGTAGATGGTATATTCATCCAATTAAGTGGTTGTGCCTCCTGAATTTCAAAAGTTAAAGTTTCTGATAGCGCGGTAGCAACACCATCGCTTGCAGTAATTGTTGCTGTATAATTTTCTTCGTCTGTAGGTGTACCAGAAACTGTATTACCTGTTCTTGTTAAACCGTCGGGTAAACCAGAATCACCATACGTTATTGAATAACCTGATGTAGCTAAGAAAGTAAAACTTATTGGTGTTCCTACATAAAAAGGTCCCATAGCATATGGTGTATTTGACCAAGCAAGTGGACCTGCTGGATCTATATCAAACATCATTGAATAAGAAGTATCTGTTCCTGTTACATTGTCAGTAGCAACCAGGTTTGCATAATACGTGCCGTCATCTTCTGGCGTTCCAGAAATTGATGTACCAGACATACTTATACCTGAAGGTAAACCTGTTACTGAGTAACTTACTCCATTAGACATCGGAATAGATTCTGCGGTAAAAGTTATAGCAGTTATTGCTGTGTTCACTGTATAAGGTCCCATAGTCATAGGTGGGCTCATCCAAGTTGGGTCGGCTGCTGGATCTATATCAAACATCATTGAATAAGAAGCTTCTGCTCCTGTTACATTGTCAGTAGCAACCAGGTTTGCATAATACGTGCCGTCATCTTGTGGCGTTCCAGAAATTGATGTACCAGACATACTTATATCTGAAGGTAAACCTGTTACTGAGTAACTTACTCCATTAGACATCGGAATAGATTCTGCGGTAAAAGTTATAGCAGTTATTGCTGTGCCCACTGTATAAGGTCCCATAGTCATAGGTGGGCTCATCCAAGTTGGGTTTTGATCCGCAGGATTTGCAGCCAACCACGCATCATAACTAGAATATCCCATATATGAAGTATCGGTAGCATCAGTATCATCATCATCATCATCATCATCAACTGCATAAGCATCGTAATAAGGATCCATCATATAAGGATCGTAATAAGGATCATAATAGGGATCGTAAGTTGCTGCCATATAAGGATCGTAATAAGGATCCATATAAGGATCGTAATAAGGATCCATCATATAAGGATCGTAATAAGGATCCATCATATAAGGGTCGTAATAAGGATCGTAAGTTTCTGTCATATAGGGATCGTTATAAGGATCCATTTCACCAAACGCTGGATCATAAATATCTTCATTAAAATCTGTAGCAGTTGTTGTAGGAGTATAACCTTCATCTGCCATTATACTTGCCATTAAATTTTCTGCAGACATATCTTCACTAGTATAGGTTTCCATAGAAATATTTTCATATAATTCTACATCCATTTCAGCCATTGCAACAAAAGTTTCCGGAGACTCACTAGCAACTTCAACAAATACATCTGAAATCATATTCTGATCTGAAGATTCCATCATATTTTCAAAAACCGCTGAGGCCATTTCTTCATTATCAGATTCTATGATTATATCGGCAATCGCTTCAATATCTTCTTCAGAAACTTCTTCAAAGGCATCTTCTATTACAGTATCCATTAAACTCGATTGTTCTTCATACAAAGTGTCCATCATATCTGGTTCATAATCATTTAAACTACTTAATAATTCTAATGACAAGTTATCACCACTTTCAAAATTTTCTGATGGCATGGTTTCCAGCATTTCTGATTGCTCCATCACCGTTTCAAAAATTAATGTTGAGGTTTCGGCATCGTCACTTTGTGCAATCATTTGCGCCATTGTGTCCATTGTGTCTTCACCACCATGCATAATCATTTCTCCGATGATGTTTGCTTTGAGATCTTGTACAGCATAAAAATCTGCATCCATTGGAGACTCATTTTCAAACATTGGTCCCATATCTATTCCCATTTCTTCTTGTTCTTGTTTTAGTTCTCTTGCAAATTTTTTTTCTTCTTTCTTCCTTTGTCTTTCTAATTTTTTTGCTTCTTTTTTTTCTAATCTTGCAGCTTTCTTTTCAGCTCTTAATCTTTCTTTTTCTGCTTTTCTTTCTGCTTTTTGCGCTTGTCGTGCTTCTTTGTTTAAACCTTTTTTGCTTTTAGTTGTCATGGCAGGGTCGTCGGTTGGCATCAGTGCTATTTCATCACCAGGTAGAGTTTCCATTTCTGGCATTTCTCCTATAGTTGGGTCTATATATCCTGGATATTCTTCCTCATATTCTGGTTCCTCCTCAAAATGTTCAAAAATATCAAAATCTTCCTCAACAAAGTTTGCCATAACGTCACCTACCAGTTCGGGATTGGAATACATCATTGTTTCCATCATGAACATTGCGCTGTCACCGGTAGAATTCATCATAAGATCAGCAGTAATTTCAGCAGCAGTTCCTTCGCTGTGGTTAATAATTTCTGAGAAAATATCTCCCTTTAAACTATTGAAAAATTGATCTTGAGCCATCATCATCATCATATCGTCATTTGGCATTGGCATATAAATATCAGGTTCTGTCATATAAGGATCATAATAAGGATCAGGTTCTGTCATATAAGGATCGTAACCATAAGGATCAGGTTCTGACATATAAGGATCATAATAAGGATCAGGTTCAGACATATAAGGATCATAATAAGGATCAGGTTCTGTCATATAAGGATCGTAACCATAAGGGTCAGGTTCTTCCTGCATATCTCCGTACATCATTGCAGATTCGTCTCTTGCTGTTTCAATATGTTCGAACAAATCAAAATCTTGCTCAGCTAAGTTTTCATAAACATCTGCTATCATTTCAGCGTTATGTTCAATCATACTAGCCATTAAATAAGCAGTATTTTGTCCAGGAGTTTCCTGCATCATATCTGATATCATGTCGATGTCATCTTCTGTTGCATATTCAAAGGCATGAGTTGACAATGTATCCATCATTTGAGCATCATCTTCGTAAAATTCTGTCATTTTTTCTGAAGCAACTTCCGCAAATGTTGCTAATACATCCATTGCCAAACCTGCACCAACAGTGTCAGTACCTTCAATAATTGAAATTTCATTTATCATATATGAACTCGTTGATGCGTTACTTACAGCCATCATTTGTGCCATCGTATCGGCAACAAAATCACTTTCATCTTGAATCATTTCATTTACAATAGATTCTCTTAGATCTTCAAAGTTTCCAATATCAGCTTGAGCTACGTGAGTAAAAATATCAAAATTTTGTTCAGCAATTTCTGTCATTAACAGAGCTGTACTTTCTGCATTATTCTCCATCATATCTTCCATTAACTGAATCGAGGTATCAGAATTTGATTTAACAATAATTTCTGACAATAAACTTAGATCTTCAGTAGACTCTTGAACGAGATATTCTAGTTTGGCTTCTTTAGCTTCTAATAGATCAGCTTTGAAAGATTCAACGTCTGCTAAATCCGCTACACCATCACCATTCGCATCGGGCATTGTACCGGCCGCAAGTTTTTTTTGTAATTGACGCTCAATGTTTTCTTCACTTTGGGTTACTGACTGAACAGCAATTTCTTTAATTGATTCTGTTGCTGCATCCCTTTCCTCATCACTCAGCACCAAAGTTTCAATTTGATTACCCGCAGAAATATTTACGCCAGCAGCTTCTTCATCGATGGTTGTGATTTGACCATCTGCAGTAGTTACATCGAGTTTACCAACATTACCCATCGAGTCCGCAACAAGAGCTACTGTTACAGATTCTTCACTAACATTAGCAGTAAAACATGTTCCTCTAAGAATTACTTCCATATCAGATAATTTGATCTTCATGATTCCGTTTTCTTTTTTTGCTATTGCTCCAGATTCGAAAAGAACTTTACCTTTAGGAATACTTATTATAAAAATTGGCTCTTCCGTTGTGTCATCAAATTTTTCTATTAAGAGTTCAGATTCATTTGATAAAGTTAAAATTGAATTATCAACAAAGGAAACCACAATAGAAGAATTCGAATCTAACTTGATAGTTTCATTTTCAAAAATTTGGTCAAATTCTTTTAATTCAACAATGTTGTCACCATCCTCTTTGGTTACGGTGCCCTCTAGAGTATCAATAAATCCAACAAACTTTTTTCTCTCTTCTTCAGCCCTGAGGCCGTTATTATAAAATAGAATAAATAATATTAATAAAAAAATAGAGTTTTTTAATATAAATTTAAACGTTTTTTTGGTATTTTTAAGCATGTCTATATTTTCAAAGTTCTTTCACAAGCTATTAATTTTTGGCTTAATTATAATCATTTTCTATAATATTTTCTTCATTTTAATTTTGCTATTTAATCACAGAATCGAGGGTTTTTTATTAAAATCCTGGAATTTCTCACCATATAATTATTCTGAGCTTTTTAAAAAACCAGTTGGTTATTCAAAAAAACATCTTCGAAGCCGAAATCAGAATAGCAAAAAACTTTATATTCTCATGATTGCCACTGAAGGTAAATCAGCATTAGATTACTTCTATTGGAACAACAAAATGCTTTACTCAATAGTTAACAAAGAATACTCCGTAGACTTTGAAAAAAGCTTTCAAAATGCGGTTATTCTCTCTAAAAATAACGATGAAATGAAAACCGCACTTAGAATATTTTATTTGAGAAATATTCCTAAATTTAGTGAAGAAACTAAGATGATAATATTATCAAAGTAAATTTTTTTTGATATCAATATCTAGTGAAATAGGCATAAAGCCCACTAAGTGTTGTAAAAAAACGAACAATCATAATACAACTTATAATTGTAAACTTTGTTGGTTCTGATTAGTATATACTTAAAAAATAAATTTTTCTAAAAAAATATAAAGGAAAAGTTGTTTATAAAAAAATGGAAAAGAAAAATACACTAATTGATAAATTAGACTCTATTAATGAGCAGTTAGATCTTACTCATTACTGGATAACTTTTTTAAAATATAAAAAATTACTTTTTTTAATTCCGTTAGCGTTTGGTTTGTTAGGTTATTTGGTAGCTTTAAATATAAACCCAATTTTTAAAAGTACAGCTACTTTGGTAATCGAATCAGAAGTTAAAAAAATAGTTGATATAGAAGAAGTTTACTCAGGGGATGCAGGTGGCCAATTAGGTGGTTTCAATCATATTAACAACCAAATTCAAATAATGAGAAGTGATGAAATTCTTAATGGAGTTCTAAGAGATGAAGAAAGAAAAAAGAAAATAGCAAATTTAATTAGAATAATTCCTAAGAGTTTTATTAAAAATAAAACAGCAGCTTTAAAAAAACTTATATTATTTCAACCAGACAAAAAAACAAAAAAAAAATTAACTGTAGATATCAGCCCATCATTAAAAAACTATATGAAAGCCAATTATTCAGTCAGAAATATTAGAAATAGTGATGTAATTGAACTTTCTTTTAAATCAAATAACCCAGAACTTGCAAAATTTCTTTTGACGGAGCTAATAGAGTCGTATTTGCGATATGATGTAGATACTAAAGTTAAAATTACAGCTCATGCAAATAAACAAATTAATATCAGGTTATCTGAACTTTTAGTAAATATGGAAGCTGCAGAAAAAGAACTGCTGAAATATAAAAAAAAAAATAAATTAACAGATATAGGAAATATTAAAACCTTAAAAACAGATCAAATTAAATCAGTTTCTAAACGAATTATTGATGCTAATAGAGAGTTACAAAAAAAAGAAAATGATCTAACAGCTATTAAGCTTGCAGAAGGTAACATTGAAGAATTATTAGCTATTGCTGATTTAAGAAATAAAAAAGAGGTTGATGCAATAAGAACAAATATAAGCTCTACAGAAAACAATATTGAGGCACTACAAATTGTTTATAAAGATGAGCATCCAAAACTAAAAAAAATGTTTAAAACCAAAGAGAATTTGGATAATAGACTTAAAGAAATATTACAAGAAAATATTACAGCTTCAGCTTTTGAACTATCAAATTTAAAATCATTTATTGTTTCAAGTGAAGAAGAGTTAAATTTAGCTAAAAATGACTTACAAGAGCTAGAAGAAAAAGATGCAGAGATTCGAAAGTATGAAAGAGAAGTTGAGATAACTAGTAAAATCTATGAAACTTTTCTTCAAAGGATGAAAGAAACAAATGAAGTAAAAGAACTTCAATCATCTAATGTTAAAATAATTCAAGCAGCACTTCTACCAGCCATACCTATTTCTCCTAATATTAAAAGAATAACTTATATGATGTATTTTATATCGCTTTTAATTTTATTTGGTTTGTTAATTTATTTCGAATTCAATAGAAATACCGTTGTTGAGCCTTCAAATTTAGATAAGCTAGATATACCAGTTCTAGCCACATTGCCTAGCGTAACAAAGTTAGATAAAGGATATCACTTGTCTCAAATTTTTTTAGAAGATGTTAATTCTGAGTTTTCAGAGAGTATAAGAACCTTAAGGACTCTTTTAGTTGCCAAATATAAGAAAAATAAGTCAATATTATTAACATCCACTTATTCTGGAGAAGGTAAAACAACCATTGCACTAAACATTGCGTTAGCTTTTTCAAAAATTGGAAAAGTTCTTTTGATTGAAACAGATATAAGAAGACCATCAGTTTTGAATGAGATGAACCAAAGTGATTTAAAAACTAAAGCAGGCTTTAGTGACTTAATTCAAGGTGATACAAATTTTTCTGATACAATTATTGAATTACCAGGTTCAAATATAAAATTAATGACATCTGGAGCAAGAAGATCCGACTTAACTGATTTAACTACACCAAGTAAATTAAAAGAATTTTTAGATTCTTTAAAACAACACTACGACTATATAATTTTAGATACTCCACCAATTCAACCTGTCAGTGATACACTTTTTATAAGTCAAGCAACTGATCATAATCTAATTATTGCAAGATCAAGAGTAACAAAATTTGCTGGAATTAAATCTGCGGTTAAAAAATTAAAAAATGTTAATGTTTCAGTCGATGGGCTAGTGTTTAATGACCTAGATACTTCAAATGCAAGTTACTATGGATATTATCAATACGGAGGATACTATAGAAAGTACAAATCATACAGTTAAAAATTTTCTTTTAGTACTTTCAATTTTAAGTTTAGATAAATAAAAAAATAATAAAATGAAACTGATAGAAAAATTTTTTCAAAGAAATGATAAAATTTTTATTCAATTTTATTTTTTAATTATTTCAATATCTTTATATACGTGTTCTGCATATTCATATTATCTTAGAGAAGGAACTTTTAATTTATCCGATACTTACGTTAAAGGATCAGTCTTAATCGTAGTTGTTTTTTTTATATTTGGAATACTAAAGTCAAGAGATAATAGATATTTTATAGGTACAGCTCGATTTTTTAGAATTGAATTAATAGTACTAATACAAACTTTTATTATTTGTATTATTTTATCAGTAGTATTTAAAGTAACTGATTCTTATTCTCGTATATGGTTCTTTTCTACTTTTATAATGAGTTTTTTTTCATTAGTAATTTTAAAGGTTTTATTTGATTTATTTTACCGTTCTCTTATCTACTCAAATGTTATTCAAAGAAATATACTAATAGTAGGTGACGCCGTTAATTGCAAAAATATTATAAAAAAATTTCCAAAGAAAATAAGTAACTCAGTTATTAAATGTTTAATCACCATAGATGAAGATAGTGCGGACACCCATTTCTATGGAGTACCCAGGTTTAGTTTACAAGATGATATTAATTATGTTTTTAACCATCATGCTATTGGTCAAATATGGATAGTTTCTTCAATAAAAACTCAAATACATATTGAAAAATTAATTGATAAATTTATGCAATTTTCGGTTGATTGTCGTTTAATTTCCCCAGAATCAAAATTTAAATTTATAGAAGGACTGGATAGTGAAGCGGGTTTTGACTTTTACAATGTTTCATTCTCTCCTTTTTATGGAACAGATTTTTTTATAAAAAACTTACTTGATAGAGTATTGTCTTTGGTGTTTTTAGCACTATCCTTTCCAATTATTTTAGTATCGTCAATTTTTATACTTCTTAATGATGGTTTTCCAATATTTTTTAAACAAAAAAGAACTGGATGGGATGGAAGATCTTTTAATATTTATAAACTTCGCACATTGTCAAATTCAGGCATGGAAAAAGAAAGTAAACAGGTAAAAAGTGGAGATAAAAGAGTGACGGGGATTGGCAAGATTTTAAGAAGATTAAGTATAGATGAGCTACCTCAACTAGCTAATGTTTTGAAGGGTGATATGTCCATTGTTGGACCAAGACCTCACATGCTTAAACATACTACATTTTATTCAGAAGAAATTTTAAATTTTATGCAAAGACATAAATGTCTACCGGGTTTAACAGGTTGGGCACAGGTACATGGATATAGAGGACCTACTGATGATAAAGAAAAAATGGATAAACGTTTTCAACATGATTTGTATTATATAAAAAATTGGAATCTTATGTTGGATCTTTACATTATTATTAGAACTGCTTTTGTTATACTTTTCCAAAAAGTTGATTGAATATATAATTTAAGTTTTGTTAAAAAAATTTCTAGTTAGTTGTACCAATAAATAGGTAGGTTAATATCCCCAGAGTTTATATTATTTTTTTTATCAAGTGGGTGAGGTAAGTAAGAAATTTTTTTTTTATCTTTTACAAATTTTTTGTTTAAAAATGTTATTTCCATATCTCTTGCAAATTTTAAATTTCCAATATTTTTTAAAAAGCCATTGTTATTAGGGTGTATATGGCAAATTTCAAATTGAAGCTTAATTTTTTCAATACAAGATTTTACTATCTGAAAAAAATACCTATTACCAACCAAATGAAGATTGTGAAATTCAAAAATTAATATATTAAACTTCGCCAAGTTTTTATTGCTAATAGCGTTTATTAGCTCATATTCTGCTCCCTCTACGTCCATTTGCAACATCAAATTATGCTGATCTTCTGTGTTTAACTTAGATTCAATCCAATTGTTTATTTCTAAGCTATTATCTGACTGAAAGCTTCTAATGAATTTTTTTTCAAAATCACATAAGCCTATGTCTTTTGGTTTATCCACACTGAAGTCTGCTAAAAAGGATTTAATATTTCTTTTTTCTAAATAGCGTTCAAATTCAGAAAAACTTCCTACACCTGGTGAAAAGCAATATTTGACTTTTTCTAAGATATCGGGCAAGAGATAGCCACCATCGTTTTGCTCTCCAACTCTAATTAATTTATAACCCAAATCATATGGTTTTAAGAGCTCTATCAATGTTTTTAATTCATATTCGGGAATTATTTTGTAAAAACCCAAATAAGATTTTCCAAAAATAAAATCTAGCAAATGTTTAATTTTTTGCTTTAAGAATTTCATACAATCATTAATATTAAATTATTGTAATATATAAATTATAACAAATTGATATATTATTACATTATATGAACGTATTTGCCATTGGAGATATTCATGGTTGTATTAAGCAATTAGTTGCTTTGCAAGATAAGATATTCGATTACCCAACATTTGATAAAGACAAAGATTTATTATTGTACCTCGGCGACTATATTGACAGAGGCTCAAGTTCAAAAGGTGTTATTAATCGTATCTTACAACTGCAAGCAGAAGGTGTTAAATCAGTTTTTTTAAAAGGAAATCACGAACAAGTTATGATTGATTTTTTATTTAATGAAATAAATAATTTGTATTATTGGCTTAATCTAGGTGCCGATAAAACATTCAGAAGTTATGGTGTAGAAGTTGCTGATTTTATAAAAGATGGATTTGAAGACGACAATATAGCAAAATTAAGGAATTTTTTTTTAAAAAAAATTAGTAAAGATCACATTGATTTTTTTAATAATTTAAAACTATTTCACACTTTGGGTAATTATTTTTTTGTACATGCAGGAATAGATCCTCAAAAAAAACTAGAGGAACAAACAGAAAAGGATTTTTTATGGTCAAGATCAAAAGAGTTTTATGATAAGAATTTTAATTTTGGTAAAATAATTGTTCATGGGCACACTCCAGAGAAAGAAATTATTAATTTTCCTTATAGAATTAATATAGACACTGGATGTTTTTTTACTGGTAAACTTTCTTGCGTTTGCTTAAATGACATTGATGAAAAAAGAGAGTTTATTTATTAGTATTTTAGATACAACTATATGTTGTATAAATATTAATAGTATGACTAAATAAAGTGTTTCTTTTTAAAAAAAAAACAACCTACAGGTTAAATTTTTTGCTAAACTATTTCTATCAATTTTTAAATGCGAGGGTAATATAAAATTATGTTGATTGATTGCATATGTGGAGAAAGTAAGTTTGCTATTAATGCTGAGCAGATCGGTTTTGATGGAAGACTAGTTAGGTGTGGCAAATGTGGAAAAGAATGGTTTCAAGAATCTAAACTGAATGTTATAGAAAAAAAATTAATTGATCTTGATCAATCTTTACATGCAAAAGAAATAGAAGTTGCAAACGAAAAAAATTCATACAGTGACAGAATATCTTCTCTTGAAAGAGAATTAGAAAACAAAAAGAAAGAACTTGAAAGCCAAAAACTATTAGAGCAAAGATTAGCATTATTCGAGTCAAGAGTAAGAGATAATTTCTCTGAAACCTCAAGACAAAAATCACATGAAGAAAGAATAAACGTATTAAAAAAAGAATTAGAAAAAAAGACTTTAGATTTATTTATTAAAAATACGGCATTAGAGAAAAGATCTGTAACACTTCAAAATCAATTATCAGATAAAAGTTTAGATGAAAGATTATCTTCTTTGGAAAAAACACTGGTAAGAAAAAAAATTGGGGGTAGAGTTATTAATACAGAGAAACCTATACAAGTATACGAATCAAATTCAGGAGATGTTGAAAAAGATGACGAACCAGCCAAAGCTTTTGAAATTGACGATATTCAATTAAAGAAAAACAATCCGGAAAAAGATAGAAATTCTGAAAAAGCTTCTGATAGCAATGGATATACTCAGATCCATGAAGATGAAGACGATTCTGCAAGAATCGGAAGATCGGGTGATCCGTTAAAAAGAAAAAAAGTTTAAC
>QCRZ01000007.1:30000-38396 GCA_003209225.1 Pelagibacteraceae bacterium AG-464-B04 | reverse complement strand
TCTCGATTTATTTTTTTGTAAGGTTTTTTTTAGATTTAAAATTATCTCCAAAATTAATATATTATATTTTAGCAAATATTTTATTTAGTTTTCCTGCAATATATTATGTATTTATCTTAGATATAAATTTTTTTTTATTACATGTAGGAAATCCATTTGAAATATCTAGATTAGTAAATCAATTTACAATAACAACGTCTATTATATTTTTTTATTCTATTCCATTTTTACTAGTAAATGTAAAAGATAATTTTAAAATGTATTTGTTTAAAGTAGAAAATATTATTTTATCAATAATCTTTTTATATTTTTTAATATTTTACTTTAATTATAATTATCCTTATGGGGGTGGAATATTTAATCAAATCTCTATATTGCTTTTTAATAATAGCTATTTGTTTTATTTTTTTTCTATAATAATTTTAAGTTTTTTATTTTCATTTTTTATATTTGATAAAAAAAATAAACATAAAACTATTGATTTGATTTTATTATTAGTCGTTATTTATCTTGAACCAGATCAATTTGTTTATCATGAAACATATGATCCTTTATTGTATTTTATTTTCTTTTTTTTAATAAAAAATAAAACTTATTCAAAATTCACCGAAAAATTAACTAACAAAAAATTTGCGTTGTTAATTATTTTTTGTTTATCGTTTTTCATTTTATCAGTTTTAAAAATGCTGACAAACCTTACTGAATTGCCAATTTATTAATAAAAAATTATTTTTTTTTTAAGAAAGCATGAAGTATCGAAAAATTTAACCAAAAAAGAGATGCATTAAATGTTGAAAAAAAACTACCCGAAGGAAGAATGGGTAACATGTGCGCCAAAATAAAAGACGATAACATTAATACCGTTATATCTTTATGTTTAAAATATATTTGAAAACTGTTTTTAAGTGTATAAATAATAAAAAATATTACTATAAAATATCCAACTACTCCAATTTCGGATAGTAATTCAAAATGAATTTGATGAGGGTGCGTTAAACATCTTTGATCAACTAGCTCAGCATTTGCGTATTTGGGATCATAACAAACATGTCGAAAATTTTTAGTTCCAACACCAAATATTGGATAATCTTTAAATATTTTCCATGCCGAAGAATAGTGGGCAAAATAAACTATCCTTTTTATTCCAACATTGCGTTCATTGTTAAACAATACATCGGTTAATGATTGATCTTTCTTATTTGCCAATTTCTTATTTTCAGAAATTTCTTTTGTAGCGGTAGATTTGTTGTTATTAGGAATAAATATTTTGTCCCATATGCCCAACCTTTTGAAAACAGCTGTATGATTATTATATACATCTTTAAAAATTACACCCGATAAAATAATTCCTATTATCAAAATTAAAATAATATTTATTTTTTTAAATATTAAATAATTACTATTTACAAACAATATAAAGATAGAAAATATTATAATCGATTTTATAAAATTTGATCTCTCATTTGAAACGCAGATACAAATTATGCAAATTATAAAAAAAAAATTTGACAATAATTTTTCCTTAGGAATTTTGTTAAAGTTTTTAAATAAAAAACTCGCTGTGATTATTGAAACACCCAGTAAATAGCCACCCGCCACAGATTCATCTTTAAAAAAAGAGACTATTCTTTCTGAATTAGGACTTTTGAATCCTAAAATATTAGAACCAAAAATTTTCTCAAAAAATACATCAAATATAAAAATAGAAATTAATATAAACCAAAAATAAAAAACTTTATTTATAGTTTTCTGTTTATTTAAAAAAAAGTGTTCTACTGCAAAAACTAAAATGATAAACCTTATAAAAGTTATTGACCTTATTTGAGAATCTGTTTTAGAAAAATTTGCCAGTAAAGATATTGTATCTTCTGAAATGTTTGTAAAAAAAGAATTTGCAGTTAAATATACCCAAATAATAAAAAGACAAATGAAATATTTATTTTTTAACCATGACCATTTTTTTTGATAGAAGCAAATAATTAAAAAAGACAAATCGATAACAATTATATTAAAATTTGTTAGTGCGTTACCCAGTATAAATGAAATGGGTAATAATGAAAAAAAGTAAATTATTAATTTTTCAAAAAAGAAAGTATTTTTAATCATAGCAAATTAAGCACTTTTAAAATTAAGAATGTCATTAATAATTGTAATATTGTATATTTGAATTTAATATATATACCATCGTTTTAAATTAGATAATGAAAAAAACACTAAAAAAGAAAAAAATATTTATAGCAGGCCATAATGGCATGGTTGGTTCAGCAATATTAAGGCATTTTAAAAATTTAGGGTTCAATAAAATTATTACACAAAAAAGAAAAAATTTAGACCTAACAAATTGGAATAAAACTTATAATTTTATAAAAAAGGAAAAACCAGATATAGTAGTTAACTGCGCAGGAAGAGTTGGTGGAATACTTGATAATTTTAAATATCCTAAAGAATTTTTGTTTGAAAATATTTACATCCAATTAAACTTAATAAATTCTTGTTTTAAAAACAAAGTAAAAACTTATGTTAATCTTGGAAGTTCATGCATTTATCCAAAGAAAGCAAAGCAACCTATAAAGGAAAGTTACCTTTTATCTGGAAAATTAGAAAACACTAATGAAGCATACGCAATTGCTAAAATTGTAGGGCTAAAATCTTGCGAATATTATAATCGACAGTTTAAAACAAATTATCTTACCTTAATGCCATGCAATATGTATGGACCTAATGACAATTTTGAAATTAACAGTAGTCACTTTATTCCTGGTTTAATTAATAAATTTTATTTTGCTAGTTCAAAAAATATTAAAAATGTTGAGGTTTGGGGCTCGGGTAAACCAAAAAGAGAAATAATGTACGTTGATGATTTAGCGTCAGCAGTTTTTTTTGTAATTAGTAAGCTTGAAACAAAAAATAAAGTAATTTTAAAAACCCTAAAAAAATATCCATACATTAATATTGGAACAGGAAAAGATTATACAATTAAACAATATGCAAGCATGATCAATAAATTGTTTGGAGGAGAAATAAAACTAAAATTTAATAAGAAATATCCAGACGGAACTCCAAGAAAACTTTTGGATTGTTCCTTCATCAATGGCTTGGGATGGAAACCAAAAATATCAATTGAAAATGGCCTAAAAAATACTTTAAGCTGGTATATTAAAAAATATAAATAATATTGCTTTTCAATTAAGTAGTGCTAGTGGAAAAATTTGGGCATGTAGTTCAGTGGTAGAACGCTACGTTGACATCGTAGAGGTCGCAAGTTCAATTCTTGCCGTGCCCACCAAACTTAAAAAAATTATAACTCTTTTTTTAACCAAACTTCTGGGGTTAAAGAATTTTTAATTTCTAAATTTAACTTACTATAGTCAAATTCCTTTGCGCCTCTTTTTTTTATATATTTAAAAGTTTCTTCAATACCTTTAAATAGTGAAGTAGTTGTTTTGTAGTTTAAGAGTTTTCTTGCCTTGTCAGCAGAACATGTGGCTTCTTTAACTTCTTTAGGTCTATCTTTTCTATAAATTGGCTCGAGGTTCGAGCCTGTTATATTTGAACATATTTTTGCAATTTCATTAATACTTACAAATTCTTCATCTGGGCCTATATTGATTATTTGCTTATTTACTTCTGGACTATCAAGCATCCTCTCCAAACAAAAAATGCAATCGTCTATATATGAAAAACATCTTTTTTGCTTTCCATCACCAAAAATAATTGGAGGTTTTCCTAGCAACATTCTATTTATCATTATTGAAACAACATTTCGAAATGGATCATCGTATTTTTGTCTTGGCCCAATTATATTGTGAGGCACCGCTATAACCCACTCAATATTATTTAAATCACATAAATTTATTAAAACTTTTTCTGCAGCAACTTTGGAGATTCCATAAGGATCTACTGGCTCAGTATTTTGGTTTTCGTGAAATGGAATTTTTTGATTTCCATATCTGGCCATTGAGGAGCAAAAAATAATTCGCTTTATTCCATTGTTTATTGAGGAGCTAAAAACAGAGACCGAAGCTTGAAAATTATTTTTTGTAATTTCGCATGGCGAGAATACTGATAATCCTTCATGAGCTGTAGCCGCACAATGATAAACTACCTCGACACCATGCATTATAGAATTCAATTTTTTTAAATCACAACAATCAATATTATGAAACTCTATATTTTTAGATACATTGTCTTCGTAACCACCAATAAAATTATCAATACCAATTACATATAAATTTTTTTTTAAAAGAGAATCTACCAAGTGAGACCCCAAAAACCCGGCAACTCCGGTTATTAATACTTTTTTTTTATTTTTCATTATTTTGGATTTAAAACATTGATAGTGCTTTTACATTTATTAATGATTATTGCAATATAATATTTTATTCTAATCTTGATTTTTTTAACAAAATTAATAGTTTCATTTAAAGAGTAATTTTAAATATGATAATTGCATCTAAATTAAAAAAACCACATTATTTAAAACAGATTATTTATAACGACTACAGAGGAAACCTTGTGGAGGTGCCATTTAAAAAAAGTGTTAAATTTAATTTTAAAAAATGCATTACAGTCACTTCTAAGAAAAATGTTATAAGGGGTTTGCATTTTCAAAAAAAATTTCCTCAAAATAAAATTATTTTTGTTGTAAAAGGAAGCATTAATGATTTTGCAGTCAATATTACTAAAAATAGTAAAAATTTTGGTAAAATTTATAATTTCAAATTAAAAACAGGTGAAGCGCTAATTATTCCAAAAAATTTTGCACATGGGTATAGTTCTTTGGCAAAAGAAAATATAGTTATTTACTTTTTATCTAAAGGTTGGCATCCAAAGCATGAAAGTGGAATTATTTGGAATGATAAGTTTTTAAAAATAAATTGGGGTGTTAAAAAACCAATTTTATCCAAAAAAGATAGTTTGCTAAAAACTTTTTTAGAAATTTAACAAAATTAAATTTAATTTACAGGTTTTTCAGGATTAAGACGCAAATAACTACCTTTTTTATAATAAGAATTTATTTGCAATTTATATTTATAATTATATAGATACATAGCCTGGTGATTTTTGCGAAGGGGCAATACCCGATCCCATTCCGAACTCGGAAGTCAAGCCCTTCAGCGCCAATGGTACTTTGTCTTAAGACATGGAAGAGTAGGACGTCGCCAGGCAAAACTAGAAAAATTATGAAAATAGCAAGCTCATTGAAGTCTTTAAAGAAAAGAGATTTAAATTCTAAACTAGTTAGAAGACGGGGAAGAGTTTACATAATAAACAAAAAAAACCCAAAATATAAAGCAAGACAAAAGTGAAGTTAGGTTCTGTAAGTGAAAATCTTAGTTCTGAAAAGAGAATTTCCATAACTCCTGAGATTGTTAAGAAATATAATAGTTTAGGTTTTAAAGTTTATTTAAACTCGGGTTATGGTTCTCATTTAGGCTTTAATGATAATGAATATAAAAACCTAAAAGTAGAAATTTTAAATAATCCAAAAGAAGTAATAAAAATTGCTGATTTAATTGTGCAGTTAAATTTACCAGAAGATGAAAACAGTAATTTAATTGGAAAAGATCAAACTTTAATTGGTATTTTTGACCCATATATAAATAAACAAAAAATTAATAATCTTATAAAAAAAAAAATAAATATTTTTTCATTGGAGTTACTTCCCAGGATTACAAGAGCTCAATCTATGGACATATTATCTTCTCAGGCTAACTTGGCTGGATATAAGGCGGTTATAGAATCATTTTCAAAATTTGAAAAGGCAATACCTATGATGATGACAGCTGCTGGAACTGTGCCTGCGGCTAAAGTTTTGGTTGTTGGGGCTGGAGTTGCTGGACTACAAGCAATAGCAACTGCAAAAAGAATGGGAGCCATTGTATTTGCAACAGATGTTAGAATGGCTTCAAGAGAACAAGTAGAAAGTTTAGGTGGAAAATTTTTAACGGTAGAAAATTCTGAAAATTTAGAAACAAACGACGGATATGCAAAAGAAACAACTGATAGTTTTAAAAAAAAACAGGAAGAATTGTTAAGTGAAATTTTAAAGAAAATTGATATTGTAATTTGCACTGCTTTAATCCCTGGTAAGAAAGCACCATTAATAATTAAAGATCATATGATAAATAATATGAAAACTGGTTCGGTAATTTATGATCTGGCAGCTAGCCAAGGTGGCAATACCGCTTTTACAGAAGTAGATAAAGTTATAGAAAAAAACGGAGTCAAAATTATGGGTGAAAGAAATGTACTAAACAAACTTCCCATTTCTTCATCAAATTTATATGCCAAAAATATATATAATTTTATTTTAAATCTTTACGATAAAGAAAATAGAAAATTAAATATTGATCTAGAAGATGTAATAATTAAAAAAACATTACTAAAATAAAATTATGGAAATTGATCCTTTTATATTTAGATTAAGCATATTCGTTTTATCAATTTTGATTGGATATTATGTTGTGTGGAGTGTAACTCCATCATTACATACCCCTTTAATGTCTGTAACTAATGCCATATCATCTGTTATTATAGTGGGAGCAATCATTGCTTCTTTGTCAGGAAACGAAAAAAACATATTTGAGTTATCAAACACATTTGGATTTTTAGCAATTTTTCTAGCAGCAATAAATATTTTTGGGGGTTTTTTAGTAACTCAAAGAATGCTTCAAATGTATAAAAAAAGAAAGAAAGATAAATAAATATGTCTGCAAATTTATCAGCAATATTTTATTTAATATCTGGAGTATTGTTTATTTTGGCTCTAAGGGGACTGTCTTCCCCGGAAACATCCAGACGGGGCAATCTTTTTGGAATTTTAGGAATGATAATTGCCATCACCGTAACCTTTTTATCTATTGGGAATTTTTCTACTGGTATCATTTATGTGTTAATTTTTTTGTTAGTTGGAGGTTTGATAGGAACTTTTATAGCATACAAAATACCAATGACAGCTATGCCAGAGTTAGTTGCTGGCTTTCATAGCCTTGTAGGGCTTGCTGCAGTCTTTGTTGCAATATCAGCATTTTTAAACCCAGAAGCCTTTAACCTTGGTTTTCCAGGAAATATTAAAATTGGAAGTTTAATTGAAATGTCTATCGGCGCAGCTGTTGGAGCAATAACTTTTTCTGGTTCGATAATTGCTTTTTTAAAACTTCGAGGAATAATGTCGGGTTCGCCAATCACTTTTAAAGGGCAACATTATATTAATTTATTATTAGGTTTATCAATTATAGTATTAATTTTTTATCTTTGTAAAACACAGTCGGACAGCTTCTTTTGGGGAACAATTGCAATATCTTTTCTATTGGGACTTTTATTAATTATACCTATAGGAGGCGCTGATATGCCAGTAGTTATTTCAATGCTTAACTCTTATTCGGGTTGGGCTGCAGCAGGCATTGGCTTTACATTAGAAAACACTGCTTTAATTATTACTGGGGCTTTGGTTGGTTCTTCAGGTGCAATATTGTCTTATATTATGTGCAAAGGTATGAACAGATCGTTTTTTAATGTAATTTTAGGAGGTTGGGGCATATCAGAAAATTCCTCATCTAAAAATACCGAGCAAAGACCAGTAAAAAATGGTAATGCTGAAGATGCTGCGTTTTTAATGAAAAATGCCTCATCTGTAATTATTGTTCCAGGCTATGGAATGGCTGTAGCGCAAGCACAACATGCTTTAAGAGAAATGGTTGATATTTTAAAAAAAAATGGAATTAAAGTTTCATATGCAATTCATCCCGTGGCAGGAAGAATGCCTGGACACATGAATGTATTGTTAGCTGAAGCAAACGTTCCCTATGACGAAGTGTTTGAATTAGAAGAGATTAACAACGATTTTGCAAACTGCGATGTTGCTTTTGTAATTGGAGCCAATGATGTTACGAATCCAATAGCAAAAACAGACCCTCAAAGCCCAATTTATGGCATGCCAGTTTTGGATGTTGAAAAATGCAAGTCGGTTTTATTTGTTAAAAGAAGTTTGTCGCCAGGATACGCCGGGGTAGATAACGAACTATTTTACCGTGATAATACTTTAATGTTATTTGCAGATGCAAAAAAAATGACAGATGATATTATAAAAAATTTAAATTAATTGTATATAATCTATTCATTGATATCTAATAATTGTTTATGAAAAAAAGAATTGTAGTTACAGGAGGTACGGGAAGGTTTGGATCTATACTTAAAAAATTAAAAACTAATTACGAAATGTTTTTTCCCAAAAAAGGCACTTTGGACATTACAAGCTTTAAAAGTGTACAAAAATATATAAAATTAAAAAAACCTGATATTTTGATACATCTTGCTGGACTATCAAGGCCGATGTCTATACATAATAGACAAATTCAAAAAAGCATAGATTTAAATATAATCGGAACTTCAAA
>QCRZ01000007.1:0-25000 GCA_003209225.1 Pelagibacteraceae bacterium AG-464-B04 | reverse complement strand
CGGCCCCTGTGTGCATTTAAGTCAGAAACATCAATAAGAAGAGAAATGAGGACGGTCAACATTAACCTGTAAAATATTTAGATTAAAAAGCAATATCTTTTTAATCATCCTTAGAAAGGAGGTAATCCAGCCGCAGGTTCCCCTACGGCTACCTTGTTACGACTTCACCCCAGTCGCTGACTATACCGTGGTCAAAGGTTTTATGCTTTGCCTTAAGGTAGAACCAACTTCCATGGTGTGACGGGCGGTGTGTACAAGACCCGGGAACGTATTCACCGCGGCGCGCTGATCCGCGATTACTAGCAATTCCAGCTTCATGTACTCGAGTTGCAGAGTACAATCCGAACTGAGGCACTTTTTTAGGATTTGCTTAGAGTCGCCTCTTTGCTTCCTATTGTAAGTGCCATTGTAGCACGTGTGTAGCCCAACACGTAAGGGCCATGAGGACTTGACGTCATCCCCACCTTCCTCCAGCTTATCACTGGCAGTTCTTTCAGAGTGCTCAACTTAATGGTGGCAACTAAAAGTAAGGGTTGCGCTCGTTGCGGGACTTAACCCAACATCTCACGACACGAGCTGACGACAGCCATGCAGCACCTGTGTTTCGTCCGGCCGAACCGAAGACTTTAATCTCTTAAAGTCGCGACGAACATGTCAAGTGTTGGTAAGGTTCTGCGCGTATCTTCGAATTAAACCACATGCTCCACTGCTTGTGCGGGTCCCCGTCAATTCATTTGAGTTTTAACCTTGCGGTCGTACTCCCCAGGCGGTGTGCTTAACGCTTTTGCTGCGACACTGAAAATAAATTTCCAACGTCTAGCACACATCGTTTACGGCATGGACTACGAGGGTATCTAATCCTCTTCGCTACCCATGCTTTCGTTCCTCAGTGTCAGTAATGATCCAGAAAACTGCCTTCGCAATCGGTATTCTTTCTAATATCTACGAATTTCACCTCTACACTAGAAATTCTGCTTTCCTCTATCATACTCTAGCTAAAAAGTTTTGATGGCAGTTCCAGAGTTAAGCTCTGGGATTTCACCACCAACTTTTTTAACCACCTACGAACTCTTTAAGCCCAGTAATTCCGAACTACGCTAGGTCCCTTCGTATTACCGCGGCTGCTGGCACGAAGTTAGCCGGACCTTCTTATTCGGGTACAGTCATTTTCTTCCCCGACGAAAGAGCTTTACAACCCAAGGGCCTTCTTCACTCACGCGGCATCGCTGCATCAGGGTTTCCCCCATTGTGCAAGATTCCCCACTGCTGCCTCCCGTAGGAGTTTGGGCCGTGTCTCAGTCCCAATGTGGCTGATCATCCTCTCAAATCAGCTATTGATCATTGTCTTGGTGAGCCTTTACCTCACCAACTAACTAATCAAGTGTGGGCTCATCTATTGGAGCATAAAGCTTTCCCTGTGAAGGCTTATTCGGTATTAGCACAAGTTTCCTCGTGTTATTCCAAACCAAAAGGTAGATTCCCACATATTACTCACCCGTTTGCCACTAAGTATTGCTACTTCGTTCGACTTGCATGTGTTAGGCGTGCCGCCAGCGTACGTTCTGAGCCATGATCAAACTCTCAAGTTTAATAACGGCGCACACTAGCTTCATATAAATTAAAATAAATTAATTTATACTTCTTGAAGTGTGTACGACAAAATTTGGTAACCTTAACCGTCCACACTTCTCTTCTTAAATTTTAACAATATCAAAGAGCTAAAAGCAGAAGCAATATTTCAACAACTGCTTTAATTCCCAATATATATATAGATTGAGAAGGATGCTTATAATCTAATAACAAAATAAATCAAGCGCTAAGAAACTTATAATTTAACTTAAAAAGCCCTTATTTTACTGGTAATATTTAGTAAAAAACAAAACTGCGGTCAAATATAAATACAAAATTAATTCATGAATTTTTTATTTCAACTGAAAGTGTATAAAGAGTTAAAAAAGTCATTTTACTTCATAATATCGCTCGTTTTAATTTCTTTTGTCATTTTTGTTAGCAAATATAATGAAACATTGGGTCAAAAAAGAGGAAAAATAATTGGAGAAATATTAAATAACAGTTATTTTGTAGAATTTAATGAGTTTGTATTTAAAAAAATTAATAGTCCTTTTTTAAATATCTCTCACCAAATCAAAAAGGGTGAAAATTTAAATAATCTATTTAAAATTTATAAAATCGAAAAAGAAGATATTTCTAAGGCAATTATTGCACTAAAAAAGTATATTAAACTTGATAGTATAAAAACAGGCACTAATCTTGAAATAACTCTCAAAAAAAATATTTCGGGAAATTCAAGCTTAGTAAAAATCAATATTCCTATCTCAAAATCAATAATTATTAGTCTAAAAAGAGATAAAAATAATAATTTTGTTTCAAAAAAAATAATTACTCAACTTTATAAAAAAATTGCTTTTTCTGAAGGAATTATAAAAAATAGTTTATATGATTCTGCAGTTAAAAATAATTTAGACCCAAATATAATTGTAAAATTTGCAAAAATATATGGATTTGAAATAGATTTCCAAAGAGATATTAGAAAAAATGATGTTTTTCAAATACTTTATGAGACTTTTGTAGATGAGGAGGGTGAATGGTATTCCAATGGTGAAATTATGTATGCATATATGTCTGTTCAAAAAAAAGAAATGCCACTTTATAAATTTAAAACAGAAGATTATTCTGGATATTTTGATGTGAATGGAAAAAGTGTAGAAAAAGCCTTAATGAAAACTCCAATTAATGGAGCGAGACTTTCTTCACCCTTTGGGATTAGAAAACATCCAATTCTTGGTTATAATAAGAAACATTTAGGAACAGATTTTGCTGCCAAAAAAGGAACTCCTGTAATGGCATCTGGAACTGGAAAAATAGTTAAAGCTAAATGGTGTGGTGGTGGAGGAAATTGTATCAAAATAAAACATAATTCTACTTACTCAACTATTTACGCGCATCTAAGTAAATTTGCTAAAGGAATAATACCAGGAAAAAAAGTTAAGCAAGGACAAATTATTGGATATGTTGGTTCAACTGGAATGTCTACCGGACCACACTTGCATTATGAAGTTGTTGTAAATGGTAAAAAAGTAAATTCACAAAAATTAGATTTACCATCTGGAAAAATTTTAAAAAAGGAAGAACGAAAAAAATTTGAAATTCAAAGAATTAAAACGGATATTCTTTTAGCA
Organism: Pelagibacteraceae bacterium AG-464-B04; assembly: GCA_003209225.1. Taxonomy (GTDB): domain Bacteria; phylum Pseudomonadota; class Alphaproteobacteria; order Pelagibacterales; family Pelagibacteraceae; genus AAA240-E13. The sequence continues at coordinate 21,800 of QCRZ01000007.1, read as the reverse complement.
GAAACGATATCTAAATAAGAAATTTTAAATTTCTTTATTATTTTGAGATTGTGGAGGGCTTGAAATTTTATCATCATCTAAAGCAATTTTATTTTCAGAATTACCTTCAGTTGAAGAACTTTCAGAATTTGATTTTGAATTGTTTTGAATTGAGTTTTTATGCTCAATTACTCTCAAAAAATGATCAGCATATTGATAATAACTTTCAGATAAAATTTTATCTCCATTAGAAGATGCTTCCTTAGCAAGATTATTATATTTTTCTAATAATTTTTCAGCATTGTGGCCATTTCTACCAAAAGGTTTTCTTTGGTGACCGCTTAATGAACTACCGCTTCCAATATTTCTCATATCCTGAGAATTATTTCTTTTAAAACCTCTGTCGTTGTTTCGAAATCTATTTCGCCTTGGTCTATTGTATTTCATTAAATATTTAGGTTTATTAATTGATCATAACTAAATTAAATTTATTTTGTCAAAATAAATAGCATTGTACTTTGAATTAAATTATCTTTGTGCTCATTATGCAACGAGTTGCCCTTGTATAATCTCCAAATCTCTTAGTCAGTCTAAAACCATTTTTATTTAATAATCTTATCACTTTAATAGATTGTTCGTTTCCAATTTCAACAAACAAGTCTCCTCCAGTTTTCAATAGTTTTTTTGCACAAACTATAACTTTTTTTATCGTTTCAAGTCCACTACTACCACCATCCAATGCCATTCTTGGCTCGTACTTTTTTATATCTTCGTTTAAACTGTTAACTCTATATGAGCTAATGTATGGCGGATTAGAAACAATTACATCATAATTACCAAAGTTAAAATTGTCAACATCGCAATGTACAAATTTAGCCCTATTTAATAAATTAAGTTTTTTTGAATTTTTTCTAGCAATATTAACCGCTCTATATGATTTGTCTATCCCAATTCCATAAAATTGCTTTAATTCTTTTAATATTGACAACAAGATACAGCCAGAACCAGTGCCTATATCTAGAACATTTAAACTGCTCTTATGTTTAAATTTTTTGATCGCCTGTTCAACAATAACTTCAGTATCTGGCCTTGGTATTAGAACGCCGCGGTTTACTTTAAAGTCCAAGCTCCAAAATTCTTTCTTGTTGGTAATGTAAGAAATGGGCTCATGACGCTTTCTTCTCAAAACAAAATTCAAATAATTAAATTCTTCTGTTGGTGAAACTTTTATTTCACCATTTGTCAAAAGAAAAACTCTATCTTTTCCAATTGCTTTTGACAATAGTAATTCGGCATCGATTTGATGTGAAATTATTTTTTCTTCTCTTAAAATTTTTGAGCCTAATTTAATTAAATTATCAGCTATCATTTTTATTTAAGGACTCCAGTTTCATTTCTTGGTCTTGGATACTTAGATTTTCTGTCATTTGATCAAATATTTCACCACTTAGAAATTCTTCTAATTTGTGTAGTGTAAAATTAATTCTGTGGTCTGTAACTCGTCCTTGTGGAAAATTGTATGTCCTGATTCTTTCTGATCTATCACCTGTCCCAATTTTACTTTTTCTGTCTTTTGATCTTTCCAAATCCTTTTTTTCCCTTTCGGCTTCATATATCCTTGCCCTTAAAATTTTCATTGCTTTTGCTTTATTTTTATGTTGTGATTTTTCATCTTGTTGACTTACAACTATTCCTGTAGATAGATGAGTAATTCTGACTGCACTATCTGTAGTATTGACCGATTGGCCTCCCGGGCCGCTAGATCTAAAAACATCTATTCGTAAATCTTTTTCTTCAATTTTAACATCTATATCTTCTGCTTCTGGCAAAACTGCTACCGTAGCTGCCGAAGTATGAACGCGGCCCTGCGTTTCTGTTTCAGGAACTCTTTGTACCCTATGAACGCCGGACTCATATTTAAGAGTTGAATAGATATTGCTTCCTACAATTGAAACAATGGCTTCTTTTAAGCCTCCCGCGTCACTTTTTGATATACTTATTATTTCCATCTTCCATTTTTTTTTGTGGCATACTTTTTCATACATTTTATATAAATCTGACGCAAATAAACTCGCCTCTAACCCTCCTGTCCCAGCTCTAATTTCAAGAATTGCATTTTTTTTATCAACCTCATCTTTCGGTATTAAATAATGTTTTAAAGTCTTTTCATTTTTTTGTCTTATTTCGTTAAGTTGTTTTAATTCCTTCTGAGCCAATTCTTTTATTTCTTTATCTACTTCTTTTTCTTCAATCATTTTATCAAGTTCTTTTTTTTGATTTTCAAAATTTAGGTATTCACGAGCGCAATGAATTATTTCCCCAAGACTTGAATACTCTTTTGACTTATTTGCAAAATCTTTTTTATCAACGTTACCAGTTGATAGTTCTTTTTCTAAAGATTGATGTTTATTAACTAGTTGTTCAATTTTTGCTAAAGGAATCATTGTAATGTTTATTTTTTTTCTAGTTCGGAAGATTTTTCTTCAACTAGTTTTACTATATGTGCTATTATATCATCACTTACAACCTTATGATGGGGTAATCCTGAAAGATAAACCATGTGATTTCCTTGGCCTCCTCCTGTTAGTCCAATTTGTGTTTGAGAAGCTTCGCCAGGGCCATTCACAACACATCCTATTATAGAGAGAGTGATTGGGGTTTTTATATGTGCCAATTTTTTTTCCAAATTTTTTACTGTTTCAATTACTGGAAAAGCCTGACGAGCACAAGATGGGCACGATATTATATTTATACCTTTGTGTCTTAAATTTAATGATTTTAATATTTCAAATCCAACTTTTATTTCTTCTACTGGGTCTGCGGACAAAGAAATTCTAATTGTATCGCCAATACCTTCCATAAGTAAAATACCTACTCCTATTGAAGATTTTACACCTCCGGTTAGCAAACCTCCTGCCTCTGTTATTCCTAAGTGCAAGGGATAATCGCATTTTGTGGATAAATCTCTATAAGCTTTTACAGATAAAAAAACATCTGACGACTTAACACTTATTTTAAAATTAAAAAAATCTTTATCTTCAAACATTTTTATTTTTTCTAGAGCGCTTTCCACCATTGCTTCTGGACATGGTTCTTTATATTTTTCTAAAATTTTTTTTTCTAAAGATCCAGAGTTAACTCCAATTCTAATAGAGCAATTATTATCTTTTGCAGATTTTAAAATGTCATAAACTCTTTCCTTTGAGCCAATATTTCCAGGATTAATTCTTAAGCAGTGAGCGCCGGACTCGGCCGCTTCTATTGCTCTCTTATAATGAAAATGAACATCTGCAACTATAGGTACTTCAACATTTTTGATTATCTCTTTTAATGATAAGGAAGACTCTCTATCAGGGCAAGACACTCGAACAATATCCGCACCTGCGTCTGATAATTTATTAACTTGTTCAATTGTACTTTTAACATCCGTTGTCAATGTATTGGTCATTGATTGTACTGAAATTGGAAAGTGGCCACCAATTTTTACTTTTCCAACGGATATAATTTTTGTTTTTTTTCTTATAATATCTCTAAATGGTCTTACGCTCATTATGATTTTTATTTAATCAAGATTAAATTCTTGATGCAAAACTTTTACCGCCTCATTAGTATGTTTTTGGTTAATTAAAACCGAAATTTTTATTTCAGAAGTAGAAATAACCATAATATTAATTTTCTTTTTTGCTAGCGCCTTAAACATTCTATATGTAACACCGGGAGAACTAATCATTCCAACTCCGATTATTGATATTTTTGAAACTTTATCATCTTGAATAATTTTTTTATAGGAAATTTTATTATTTTTTTTTAGTAATTTTAAACTATTTTTAATATCCTCTCTTTTTACTGTAAAAGTAATATCGGTTTCTTTTCCGTTAGCAGATATGTTCTGAACTACCATATCCACATTGATCTCATTGTTTGCTAATGGTTTAAATATATTCGCTGCAACACCGGGCTTATCAACTACACTTACCAAAGTAATTTTGGCATCATTTTTTGTGTAAGCTATTCCGGTAACTACTTTGTTATTAAAATCATCATTTTCAATTGTAATTTTTGTTCCAGATTTTTTTGAAAAAGTAGATTTAACATCTATTGTTATGTTATTTAACATTGCATCTTGAATAGAGCTGGGTTGCATGACTTTAGTACCAAGTGATGCCATTTCTAACATTTCTTCATAAGAAATTTTGTTAATTTTTTTTGCTCTCAAATTGACTTTGGGGTCAGTTGTATAAACTCCTTCAACATCTGTATAAATTATACAACTGTCAGCATTAAAAAATTTTGCAATAGCAATTGCGGAAGAATCCGATCCCCCTCTTCCAAGTGTTGTTATGCGTTTATTAATAGAAATCCCTTGAAAGCCAGTTATTACAGGTATGCCTCCCTTGTTAATAAAATCTAAAACTTCTTTTGTATTAATTTTTTTTATTCTTGATGAAGCATGGTTGCCCTCGGTTAATATTGGTAATTGCCAGCTCAACCAAGATCTGGATTTTAATCCTATATCCATCAATGATCCCGCTAATAACGAGCATGCGATTTGTTCACCCGCAGAAACTAGAACATCATATTCTGATTTTTCAAATTTATTACTTATTGTTTTTGATTTTTTGATTAGATCATTTGTAACACCTGACATTGCTGACGACACTACAATAATTTTATTTTTTTTTTTATGGTATTTTTTAATCAGTTTTGCTACTTTTATAATTTTTTCACAACTGCCAACTGAGGTACCACCAAATTTTAAAACCACTAAAGACATAATTATTTAATATTGTTTATACTTATGAAAAATTTTGGTAAAAATACTCTTAAAATTTAAATTTCACAAGAAAATCTATTTTGAACACAATTAATTACAGAGAAATTGAAAAATTTTCGAAACTATCACAAGAATGGTGGGATCCTTTTGGAAAATTTAAACCATTGCATAAATTCAACCCCATTAGAATTAATTATATAAAACAAAAAGTGATAGAGCATTTTAAAATAGATCATTTAAAAAAACCTCTAAAAAATCTTACATTGCTTGATATAGGGTGTGGTGGAGGTCTTTTATCAGAACCAATGTATAAATTTGGAGCCAAAGTGACAGGAATTGATGCGTCAAAAAAAAATATTAACATTGCCAAAATCCATGCCCAAAAAAATAAACTAAAAATTAATTATATTACTTCCTCACCCGAACAATTAAGAATAAAAAAAAAGTTTGATATAATTTTAAATATGGAAATTGTTGAACATGTATCGAATCTAGATCTTTTTATAAAGTCTTGCACAAAATTATTAAATAAGAATGGCATTATGTTTGTTGCCACAATTAATAGAACACTTAAATCTTATTTTTTTGCCATTGTAGGAGCAGAATATATTTTAAAATGGTTACCAATAGGAACACATAATTGGGATTCTTTTGTTAAACCAGATGAATTAATTAAAATTTCAAAAAAATTTAGTTTGGATTTAAATGAAGTTAATGGAATGATTTATAACCCATTATTGGATAAGTGGAAAGTTAGCAAAGATACCTCGGTAAACTATATATCCACTTTTTTAAAAAAATAATTTAATTTTCAGTTTTGTCGTACCAAGGCACCGTTATGGTCTCAATGCCCTCGTCTTTCAGTTCTTCGATCTCTTCTTTTGTTCCTTTGCCATAAATTCCTTTTGTTTCTTTTTTACCATAATGAATATTTCTTGCCTCTTGGGCGAAATCATCACCAACGTATTTACAATTTTCCTTGATAAATTTTTGGTATTCAACAATTTTTTGCTTAACATTTTTCTGAAGTTTTAAATTTTCATTATTGTTTTTTTTTAGATTTGATATGTTTGGTGACATTATTGATTTATTTATATTATTAGAGTTACATTCAATGCACTGAATTATTTTTTTTCTTCTCAATCTTTCAAATTCTATTGAGCTGGCAAACCAACTGTCAAAGGTGTGTTGATGTTCGCATGTTAAGTTATATTTAATCATATTATTGTTAAGTAATAATTATTCACAACAAGTCAACTTCTAGTTTCTATAATCTGTATTTATATCAATATAATCTTTTGTGAAATCACAAGTATAAACTGTAAAATCACTTTTACCAATATTTAGTTCAATATTAATTGATATAGAATCCCATTTCATGTATTCCTTCACAAGATTTTCGTCATAATTTTTTGCTAATTCACCATTTTCTACGATAGTAAAATTTCCTAAGCTAATTTTTAATTTATTAATATCAATATATTCTTCTGATTTTCCAATTGCCATAACAATCCTACCCCAATTTGGATCTTCGCCGGCAACTGCGGTTTTAATTAAAGGTGAGTTCGCAATAGAAAATGCTATTTTTTTTGCTCCTTGAGTTGATTTTGCTTTAAATATATTTACTGTTATAAATTTTTTTGCTCCCTCGCCATCTACAATAATTTGTTTTGATAAATTTAACATTACATTATGTAAGGATTTTTCAAAGTTTTTTAATTTTGGATCTAACACATTATATATTTTTGCATTTTTTACAGAACTTGTTGAAAATATTCCTACCATATCATTTGTGGAAGTATCTCCATCCACGGTTATAGCGTTAAATGTTGTGCTAATATTTCTCGACAATAAGGCTTTGAGTATTACCGATGGAATATTCGCATCAGTAAATATAAACGCTAACATTGTTCCCATGTTAGGTGCTATCATTCCAGAACCTTTTGCTATAGCTGAAATTCTTATTTTTTTATTTCCAATTTCACATTCCTCGTAAGCAAGTTTTGGCTTTGTGTCAGTTGTCATAATTGCTGTTGCAGTTTTAAACCAAATAAATTTATTTTGATTATTTCTTAATTGATCAACCAAATGAGGAATTGTTGTTTTTATTTTTTGAAGTGGAAACTCTTCACCAATAACACCTGTGGAAGCAAAAATTACTTCATTGGGCCCAACTACTTCGCTTGCGCCTCCTGGTGCTTGAGCTAATTTTAATGTCAATTGTTTCGAGAGTGATTTGGATAATTCCCTTAAAGAGTTAAGTCCCTGTTTTCCAACAAATGTATTGGCATTTTTTGTATTCACCACTAGAGCTTTTATAAATTTATTTTTAATTTTTCGGTTCCACGTGATGCTATCTGATACAATTTTAGATTTTGTGTAAATGGCCGCATATTTTGCTCCATCTTCAAAATAAAACAAAGTTAAATCATCCCTTCCGTCTCCGTATAAATCAGCAGAAACAGAGGATATAGACAGTCCATTAATTTGCTTAAGCTCCTGGAAATCCCCCATTTTAGATATTTTTATCTTGGGATTTAAAAGGTTTTTTAAATTTATGGTCATTCTATTTAATTTTGATAATAAATAATTATATAAGTACAAGTTTTATGAGATTTCATCAATTTAAAAACATATTACAAAAATGTTAAAAATTCCAAGATTTATCAAAAAAATTTTTAAGTCTGATAATGATAAGGAGATAGATAGACTTACATCTTTAGTAAAGCAAATTAATAATAATGAAATTCAGGTTAAAGAGATAAAAGATGATCAATTCCCAACCAAAATTATAGAGTTCAAAAAAAGAATTAAAAACGGGGAAAGTATGGAAAATTTACTGCCAGAAGTTTTTGCTATGGTTAGAGAAGCTGCGTATAGAACTTTAAATGAAAGACATTTTGATGTTCAGTTAATGGGGGGTATCGTTCTTCACGAAAATAAAATTGCTGAGATGAAAACTGGAGAAGGTAAAACTTTAGTTTCAACTTTGCCTGTTTGCCTAAACGCTCTTGAAGAAAAAGGAGTGCACATTGTAACTGTGAATGACTATCTAGCTAAAAGAGATTCTGAGTGGATGGGTAAAATTTATAATTTTTTAGGACTTAGAGTTGGCTGCATTACCAATGATATGGATGATTATGAGAGAAAAAAAAATTACGAATGCGATATCACTTATGGAACTAATAGTGAATTTGGATTTGATTATTTAAGAGATAACATGAAATTATCTCTTTCGGATAATGTTCAAAGGGATCACAATTTTTGCATTGTAGATGAAGTAGATAGTATTTTAATTGATGAAGCAAGAACTCCTCTAATTATTTCTGGTGCAACAGATGATAAAACAAGCAGATACTTGGCTATAGATAAATTAATTAAACAATTACAAAAACCAGATTTTGAAATTGATGAAAAAGATAAAAATGTAATGTTAACTAATATAGGGACAGACAATGTAGAAAAAATATTTTCTAAAGCTGGAATTTTAAAAAATAATAATTTTTACGATCCTGAAAATATGAATTTAGTACATCACGTAAATCAAGCCCTAAAAGCCAATCACCTTTTTACAAAGGACAAAGATTACATTGTCAAGGAAAATGCCATCAAAATTATTGATGAATTTACTGGGAGAGTTTTAGAAGGACGAAGATTTTCTGATGGACTTCATCAAGCTTTGGAGGCAAAAGAAAATGTAGAGATATTATCTGAAAATGAAACATTAGCTTCAATTACTTATCAAAACTATTTTAGACTTTATAAAAAATTATCAGGAATGACGGGAACAGCCTCCACAGAAGCAGAAGAGTTTTTTGATATTTATAATTTACCTGTTGTTTCCGTTCCCACTCACAGGCCAATGATTAGAAAAGATTGGAATGATCAAATTTTTAGAACAGAAAATGAAAAAAATAATGCAATAATAAATAAAATTATAGAATGTCAAAAAAAAACTCAACCAATGTTAGTTGGAACAACTAGCATTGAAAAATCAGAGTTTTTTTCATCTATACTAAAGAAAAAAAATATCAAACATCATGTATTAAATGCAAAACATCATCAAAAAGAAGCAGATATAATTGCTGAGGCTGGAAGACTCAACTCTATCACAATAGCTACCAATATGGCTGGTAGAGGAACTGATATTCAATTAGGAGGTAATAAAAATAACCCAAAAAAAACACAAAGTGAAGATGAAATTATCCAAGAAAAAAACAAAGTAAAAGAACTTGGTGGATTATTTGTTATTGGAACCGAAAGACACGAAAGCAGGAGAATTGATAATCAGTTAAGAGGAAGATCTGGAAGACAAGGTGATCTTGGAAATTCTATCTTTTATATTAGCCTCCAAGATGATCTGATGAGAATATTTGGCTCAGAATCTATTGATAATATGCTTAAAAAATTTGGTTTAAAAGAAAATGAATCCATTGATCATCCCTGGATTAATAAAGCTTTAGAAAGGGCGCAACAAAAAGTAGAGGCAAGAAATTATGATATCAGGAAAACTCTTTTAAAATTTGATGATGTTATGAACGATCAAAGAAAAGTGATTTTCACCCAAAGAAAAGAAATTTTATCAAATCCATCATTGGATGCCTTAACAACAAGTTTTTTAGCTGAAATAATTGACCAATTTATTGAATATAGAAAAATAATTAAAAAAGACCCAAGTAGTAAAATTTTAAACACTAAAGTTAAATCTTTGTTAGGTAGGGGCATATCAGAGGAAGAAATAAATGACCTAGTAAATAAAAACGATCAAGATTTTAAAAAATACATACTTACTAAGTTTACGGAGCAAAGAACTCAAAGAACCAATTTTATAAATAATGAGCAGAACAATGAACTAGAGAGAAGAATATTTATTCAAACATTAGATATGAATTGGAAATCTCATCTTCAATATTTAGAACAATTAAGGCAAGTAATTGGATTGAGAGGATATGGTCAAAGAGACCCCCTGATAGAATATAAAAAAGAAGCTTTTTCATTATTTGAAAAATTACTTGATAAAATTAAGAATGATACAATTTCTATTTTAAGCAACCTTGTTATAGTTGAAAAAAAACCAGATGTTGAACAACAAGAGAATGTAAATGTTAAAAGCACGAATATAGCTAATAATCCTAACTGTCTTTTAATATTAAAAAAAAATCAAAAAATTTCTAGAAATGAAAAATGTCCTGTAACGGAAAAAAAATTTAAACATTGTTGTGGAGCATTATAGGTAAATTAACATTAATAATATTAAAGCAAAAAATAATAACATAATTGATGTTACTGTTTTATTGCTGTAAATTTTTTCTTTTATATTTAAAATTACATTTTTTTGCATTATCATTTTATCTTTAAAATCAACATCTTTGATAAAACCTTTTTTTCTTCCAATGGTAAGAAATTTTTGCTTCCTATGATTTAAAACATCATCTCTACTTAATTCAGTTAGCTCTCTTAAATTTTTACTAATAGATTTTTTAACTTCTGTAAGCAAAGCATTTTTATCTCTATGAGCTCCTCCTAGTGGTTCTTTAATGACTTCATCAATGATTCCTACATTTAATAAATCTTTTGCTGATAGTTTCATTGCATCCGCCGCTTCTAATGATTTTTTTGGATCTCTCCATAAAATTGATGCACATCCTTCAGGGGAAATTACTGAATAAATAGAATTTTCAAACATTATAATTTTATTAGAGGAGGCTAAAGCTATTGCTCCTCCCGATCCACCTTCACCAATAATAATAGAAATATTTGGAACTTTTAAAGACATAGAACATTCTATTGATCTTGCAATTGCTTCGGCTTGACCTCTTTCCTCCGCTCCTATTCCGGGGTAAGCGCCGGGCGTGTCAATAAATGATATAATTGGAATATTAAATTTGTCAGCTAGTTTCATTAATCTAATGCATTTTCGGTAACCTTCCGGTCTCATCATCCCAAAATTTCTTTCTATTCTACTATCCAGATCATCTCCTTTTTCTTGGCCTATAACTAAAACAGATTGATCTTCAAATACTCCAAATCCAGCTAGTACCGATTTATCTTCTGCGAACTGCCTGTCTCCCGATAGATTAATAAAATTAGAAAATAAGTTGTTTATAAAATAATTTGCTCGTGGTCTTTCTTCGTGTCTCGCGAGCAAAGTTCTCTGCCAGCGATTTAAATTAGAATAAACTTCCTTGAACTTTTGGTCTAATTCATTTTGAATTTGATTAATTTTTTCGGTGTCAACTTCTGCTAAACCCTCATTATTGAATGGGTCTTTTAGTTTTTCAAGTTGCTGTTCTAACGTTTTTATTTCACTTTCAAATTCAAGATAATTTCTCATTTACAAATGCTTATTTATTAATATATTTTAAAATCTCAAGATTAACTAATACAACTTATGGTCTATAATATAAAGATAGATGGCAAAACTTTGTCTAGATATGATGAAATATTGAGCAACTAAGCATATAATTTTAGTAATGAAAATTTAACAAATTTGTATATTAAGATATGAAATATATTCGTCAGGGAAATTTATCAATTTCAGTAAAATTGTTAGAATTTATAAATAATGAAATTTTACCTGGTACAAATATTGATCCTAAAAAATTTTGGTATGGTTTAGATAAATATGCGCACGAACTAACTCCAAAAAATAAAAAGCTTCTAGAATTTAGGGAAAACCTTCAAAAAAAAATTGATATTTGGCATAGAGATAAAAAAGGGGGAAAAATCAATATAAATGAATATTCAAATTTTTTAGAAGAGATTGGATATTTAAAAAAAGAAGGAAAAAAATTTCAAATTGAAACTCAAAATGTAGACAGTGAAATTTCTACAATCGCTGGACCACAATTGGTAGTTCCGGTGATGAATTCAAGATATGCTTTGAACGCTGCTAATGCTAGATGGGGAAGTTTATATAACGCTTTATACGGAACAGATGTAATTCCAGAAACAAATGGAGCAGAACGTGGAAAAAAATATAACTATATTAGGGGAGAAAAAGTAATAGAGTATGCGCGTGAAATCTTGGATGCTTATGTTCCTTTACTAAAAGGTAGTTGGAAAGATATTTCGGAAATTCCAAAAGTTGAAAACAATAAATTAAATTTGAAACTAAAAAATCCTAAACAGTTTGTGGGTTATACAAAAAAATCAAATAACTTGTCTTCACTTTTATTAATAAATAATAGCCTTCATATAGATGTTAAAATTGATCCAAGTCACACTCTTGGGGGGCTTAAAGATAAAGCTGCAATACATGATGTAATTTTAGAATCGGCTATAACCACAATTGTCGATCACGAAGATTCTGTTGCTGCTGTAGATGCTAAAGACAAAGTGCATGGATATAAAAATTGGTTAGGATTAATGAAAGGTGACCTTCAAGCCAAAATAGAAAAAAATGGAAAAAAAATTATAAGAAAACTAAATCCTGACCGAGAATATATTGACCATAATGGAAATAAAATTAAATTACATGGAAGAGCTTTAATGCTAAATCGAAATGTGGGACATTTAATGACTAATCCATCTATTTTGCTAAAAGATGGCTCAGAAATTCCTGAAGGTATAATGGACGCATTCATAACAACTGCTTCAGCAATCCATGATTTTAAAAATAAAGGAAATTCAAGAACTAATTCTGTTTATATTGTGAAACCTAAAATGCATGGACCAGATGAAGTTGCCTTTGCAGATTTAATTTTTGAAAAAGTTGAAGAAGTTTTGGAGTTAAAAAAATATACTATCAAGATTGGAATAATGGACGAAGAACGAAGAACTTCGGTAAACCTAAGGGAATGTGTTAGAGCTGTAAAAAATAGAGTTGTTTTTATTAATACAGGCTTCTTGGATCGCACTGGTGATGAAATACATACTTCGATGGAAGCTGGACCAATGATTAAAAAGGGAGAGATGAAATCCTCTAAATGGATTGCTGCATATGAAGATAATAATGTTGATGTAGGTTTGGCATGTGGGTTTTCAGGTATAGCTCAGATAGGAAAAGGAATGTGGGCTGCCCCAGATAAAATGAAGGAAATGATCACTCAAAAAATTAACCATCCAAAATCTGGTGCTAATTGTGCTTGGGTTCCTTCACCTACTGCAGCAACACTTCATGCTTTACATTATCATCAGGTTGATGTTTTCTCTAAACAAAAAGAATTAAAAAGTAGAACACCAGCAAAAGTTTCTAGTATTCTTATAATACCAATTGCGGATAGACCAAATTGGGCAATAGAAGAAATTAATAGAGAATTAGAAAATAATGCCCAAGGTATTTTAGGCTATGTAGTTAGATGGATTGATCAGGGAGTGGGTTGTTCTAAAGTTCCAGATATCAATAATATTGGTTTAATGGAGGATAGAGCAACTTTAAGAATTTCATCTCAACATATCGCGAATTGGCTTCATCATGGAATTTGTAGCAAAGAACAAGTGCTAGAAACTATGAAAAAAATGGCAAAAATTGTAGATAAACAGAATATTAGAGATCCCGACTTAAGAGGTTATGCTCGATACGAACCTATGTCTGATAATTACAAAACATCTATTGCATTTAAAGCTGCTTGTGAATTAGTTTTTCATGGAAAAAATCAGCCATCGGGTTATACAGAACCCATTCTTCATATAAACAGATTGCTTAAAAAATTATAATTTTACCAATTAATCTAATTTAGTTCTATTCTTAAAGGCTGAAAATAACGTTCCATCATCGAGAAATTCTACTTCGCTACCAACGCTCATTCCTTGAGCTAGTTTAGTGGTTTTAACTTCTATATCTTTTAAACTATCTTGTAAGTAGTGTGTTGTTGTAGCACCTTCGGTTGTTGTTGAAAGAGCAAAAATTACCTCTTTAACTGAATTTTTTTTTACTCTATTTAATAATGAATCAACTAATAATCCATTTTTATTATTTTTATGTTCAAAGGAAGGTAGTGTCCCGCCCAAAATATGGAAATGACCTTTGTAAATACCTGTACTTTCTATTGCCCACATATCTGCTATATTTTCTACAACACAAATTTGATCATAATTATTGTTTGAGCAAGTGCAATTTGAATTTATTGATTTGAGATTTCCACAAATTTTGCAACGCAATATATTTTTATAAACCTGAGCAAGTTTGCTTGCTAAGGGTTTTACCAATTCTTCTCTGTTGTTAATTAATTTTAATACAATCCTTTTAGCTGATTTAGGACCTAGCCCAGGTAATTTTGAAATTAATTTAATTAATTCTTCAACTTCAGGTATATTTTTCTGCATAAAAATTTAAAAAGGCCATTTAAACCCAGAGGGCAAAGGTATTCCTCCCGTAATTTTCGATAATTCTTCTGAAGCTTTGTTTTTTACTTTTTTTTTAGCATCTGCGTGTGCAGCTACAATTAAGTCTTCTAATATTTCTTTACTCTCCATCATTACTTCTGTTGATATTTGTAGTCTAATTAATTCACCATCACCGTTTAAGCAAACTTTGATTGAACCACCCCCCGAAACACCTTCAACTTCAATTTTTTTCAAAGATTCTTGGGTTTCTTTCATTTTGTTTTGTAAGCTCTTTGCCTGTTCTAAAACTTTAGAAAAATCTGTCATTCTATTTCTTCGCTATTGTCTGTTAAAATTAATTCAGCATCAGGAAAAATTTCTATTGTTTTTTTATAAACACTAGTTTTAATTAATGCATTCAATTCACTTTGTTTTTTTTCTAATTTAGCTTCTTGATGTGTCGGTTGACCTTTTTCCTTAGATAAAGTTATAATCCACCTAGTGTTTGTCCAATCAAACAGCTTTTTAGACAAATTTTTTATAAAATCTTTATCAAGATTTTCATTAAACGATAATTCAATTTGCCCACTTAAAAACTTTACTAATCTGACATTTTTTTCCAAATCATATTTTAATTGCATTTCTTTATATTTTGAACACAAGAAAATTAAATCCTCAAAACAAGAAACAATTTCTTTAGAGATATCTTTTTTGGGAGATAATTTGGAAATTTTTTGATTACTTAAAATTTCATTTTTTTCTTGTACTACTGTTTTTATCTGATCTTTGGGTTGTTCTTTTTTTTGCATTATTTCATCTTTTGCTTCTTTTTTTATGGTAGTTAATTTTTCAATTTCAGTAGAAGTTTTTTCATCATCGTTGATTTCTATATTTTCAATTAATTTTTCAAGATTTGGCATTTTTCTTAAGTGAATTAATCTTATTAAAAACATTTCAATTGAAAGATTTTGATTAGATACAATATTTAGCTCTTCTAATGACTTAATTCCAAATTGCCAAAACATTATCAATGTTTCAGTATCTACTTTATCAGATATTTGTTTAATTGCATTAAATTGAGAATCGGAAAGTGAAAAATTTTTTTCATTTTTATCAAAGATTTTTAAATTTTTCATAAAATAAATTATTTCTAAAAAATCATTTAGAAAAACCTTAGGATCTACGCCTAAATCAGAAATTTCTCTAAACTTCATCAACGCACCATCTTCTTTGCCCTCAAAAATTAATTTTATTAATTCGATTAAATGAGACTTGTCAAAGTATCCAAATATTTTTTGAGCTAAATTTAAGTCTAATTCATTATTTTCGATTTTTTGAGTAATTAATGCACGATCTAAAAGTGACAAACTGTCTCTCACAGAACCCTCGGAGATTTTAACGATCAATTTTAATGCATCTTCGGAGATTTTCCCATTTTCTAAAAATGATATTTTTTTTAAAAATTTTAGAAGTAAGTCTGAATTTATTCTGCTTAAATCAAACCGTTGGCATCGAGAAACCACTGTAATAGGTATTTTTTTTATCTCTGTAGTTGCAAATATAAATTTTAAATATGAAGGAGGTTCTTCTAATGTTTTTAACAACCCATTAAAAGCTTGCTTGGATAGCATGTGAACTTCATCAATAATAAATATTTTAAATTTTGCAGTGCTTGGGCCATATCTGGAAAACTCGATTAAATCCCTTACGTCATCAATACCAGTTTTAGAGGCAGCATCCATCTCTAAAATATCTATGTGGTTTGAGCTTGAAATTGCTGAGCAATGTTCGCACATTTCGTTTTGGCAAATATTTTCTATTCCTTTTTTACAATTTAATGCCTTTGCCACAATTCTAGCCATTGTAGTTTTGCCAACTCCTCTTATGCCTGAAAAAAGATAAGCATTCGGCACTTGATTCATTTTTATAGAATTTGCAATTGTTTCAACCATAGTTTCTTGGCCGATTAAATCAGCAAAGGTTTTTGGTCTATACTTTAAAGCTAGTACTTTTGTTTCGTTGTTAAGCATTTTAATAGGAGACTAAACAGTAACCTGAAATGTTTTCGTTTCGGCTGCTACGTTTCCGTTCTGACCGGGTTATTCGAAAAATTCCACCTACTGCTAGCCTCCAATTTATTATAACAGGAATAATTTCTTATCTACAAGATAAAGTCTAAATAAGTTTCAACTTATTTTCTTAATCTAAACTTATCTGCTTCATAAACACCTAGAATATCTAGACTTTCTGTATGAAAACCCAGCTCTTCTAAAGATTTTTGCACTGAAGAGTCTTCTATGTGGCCCTCTATATCTATAAAAAAATTCACCTGTTGGAATGTATTCTTCGCAGAAAAACTTTCTAATTTGCAAAGATTTATATTATTCGTAGCAAAACCACCTAAGCATTTATAGAGAGACGCTGGTTTGCTTTTCACTCTAAAAATACAACTTGTAATATATTTTTTGTTTCCTAGCTCCGGATGATGTATTTCCTTACCCATAACTAAAAAACGAGTAACATTTCTCGAATCGTCTTCAACATGTTCTACAAGAATTTTTAAATTATAGATTTCTGCAGCTAGAGAGGATGCTAATGCTGATTCAGTTTTATCTTTTTTTTCAGAAATAAATTTAGCAGATCCTGCTGTATCAGCAGAAATTATGGGCTTTAAATTATTTTTTTTTATAATATTTTGACATTGACCAATTGCTTGAGAATGACTTCTAACAGTTTTAATATCTTCTAACTTAGACTCTTTTAAGCCTAATAAGTTATGATTTACTGGATGGAAATGCTCAGCATAAATTTGTAATTTGTATCTAGGAATTAAATAATGGATGTCCGCTACTCTGCCCGCTAAAGAGTTTTCTATTGGTATAATTATCTTATATTCCAAATTGTCAGTGGCTAATTTAAAACATTCTTCAAAAGTTTGGCAAGCTTTAATCTCAGAATTGGGAAAAAGCTTAATTGCAGCCAAATGTGAAAAAGCACCTAGTTCTCCTTGAAAAGCTAATTTCATAATTTTTTATCCTTTATATTCCATAGCTTTTTTAATTAAAAGAAAATCTTCTTCAGTATCAACGCTTACTGGAAAAGATTTTGATAACGCTACTTTAATTTCAATATTATTATCTAATGCTCTCATTTGTTCAAGTTTTCTCTCAATTTCATTTTTAGTTCTTCTCAACCGCACATATTTTGATAAAGCTTTTTTTGAATATGCATAAATACCTATGTGATGATAAATGTTATCTTTTTTTTTATTTTTTGTTTTCCTAAAAAAATCTTTAGTTTTTAAAAAATTTGAATAATTAAGACTTTCAAAAGTTTCGACTTTAACAACATTTGTATCTTCAATTTCTTTTTTATTCTGAAATTTAAATGCCAAAGTTGCAATGTCACTTTGATTTTCTTTTATCAGATCGTTCAAATTTCTTATATTGTTAGGATCTAAATTTGGCATATCTCCTTGTAAATTTATAATAATATCTATTGAATCATCTCTAATTTTTTGCAAAACCTCAAAAATTCTATCAGTGCCAGTTGTGTGATCTTTTTTGGTAAGAAAAGCTTTTCCAGATCTTTGCTGAACTGAATCTAATATTTCTTGATCTGGAGTTGCAACAATTACCTCACCTACTTCTGATTCTTTAGCTCTTTGCATTACATGGATTATCATCGGTATATTATTAATTTTTAACAAAGGTTTGTTTGGTAATCTTTTTGCTTTTAATCTAGACGGAATAACAATTAAGGACTTTCCCATATTTTTTAGCTTTATATGATATATATGCGTCCATCAGACGCAAAAATTTTATTGTTTAACAAAGTTTTTTTTATCAACTAATGATATATCTTCATGAATATTTTTACAAAAAAATATGAATAAATTTGAAATAAACAAAATTATCGCATCTATTGTTTTAACAATAGTTATTGTTTTGGGCATAAATAAATTAGCTGACACTGTATATCATGTAAAAACACCAGATAGTACCGCTTATAAAGTTACTGCCGCTACCAAAACAAAAGAGGATGGCAAGAAAGAAGCTGCAAAAAATGAAACTCAAACCGATATTAAAGCTTTTTTGGCTTTGGGAAGCGTAGATAGTGGCAAAAAAATATTTAAACAATGTGCCGCTTGCCATTCTATATCAAAGGGTGGGAGTAATAAAATTGGTCCTGCTTTATGGGGAGTGCTTGGAAGAGATATTGGATCCGTAACTGATTATAAATATTCAAAAGGAATGAGCGAGTTCAATGAAACCTGGATTTTTGATTCACTAAACGCATTTTTAATTAAACCGAAAGATTATATAAAAGGAACAAAAATGGCTTATGCTGGTCTTAAAAAAGAAAATGATAGAGCGTCTGTTATTCTTTATTTAAATGAACAAAGCGACTCACCTTTGTTATTACCTTAATAGCTTAAACACCACTTTATAATACTTTTTTGAATGTGAATTCTATTTAAAGCCTCTAACCAAACAACTGATTGTTCTCCATCCATTACATCGTTGGTAACCTCTTCACCTCTACTTGCTGGAAGACAATGCATAAAAATTGCATCCGTTTTAGCTAATTTCATGATCTTTTTATTTACCTGATAATCTTTTAAAATTTTTTTCTTTTTGATTTTGTTTATTTGATCACTCATTGAAATCCATTTATCCGTCATAACACAGTCTGCTGATTTAGCTGCTTCAGCTGGATCTTGTGTTATTAAAATTTTTCTATTTTTTATTTTTGCCCATTCAATGATATTTTTATTAGGTCTAAATTTTTTTGGACAAGCTATGGCCAATTGAAAATTAAACTGAACTGATGCTTCTATTAAAGAATAAACAATATTATTTCCATCACCCAGCCATGCTATTTTTTTATTTACTATTGGTCCCTTCAATTCTTCAAAAGTCATAATATCTGACATAACTTGGCAAGGATGACTTAGGTTTGTTAAGCCGTTTATAATAGGAATCTCTAAATATTTTGAAAATTCCAAAAAATGTTCATGCTCATGAGTCCTCATCATTACAATATCACCGTACTGGGATAATATTTTTGCTGTATCGTGTGTGTTCTCATTTCCACTTCCAT
Source organism: Pelagibacteraceae bacterium AG-464-B04 (assembly GCA_003209225.1). Lineage (GTDB taxonomy): Bacteria > Pseudomonadota > Alphaproteobacteria > Pelagibacterales > Pelagibacteraceae > AAA240-E13. The sequence goes on along the minus strand of QCRZ01000007.1, from coordinate 2,677 downwards.
AATGGCTTTGTTTTGGATCTAAAACCAGCAATTGTCCCCCTAATTGCTTCATTGCGAGCTCAAAAGATATTCTTGTTCTTGTCGAAGGTTTTTCAAAAATCATAATTAAAATTCTTCCCGATAAAGGACTGTCTAGATCTACTTCAGATTTTTTTAGGGTAGATCTTTTTTTTTTTTGCAATTTGGCATCATTTACAATTTTTCTCAGATCTTTTCTGCTTATATCTGATATATTTATGAAACTTTTCATTGTTTGCTAATTTCTTCAAAAGTTTTTTTGAGCTTATTAATAGCTTCATCAATTTCTTTTTTTGAAACAATTAATGCAGGAAATAACCTGATCACTTGCTCTTCTGCTTTTACAACTAACATTTTATATTTCATGAGTGTTTCAATAAATTTTAAATTATCAACTGATAATTTTAAGCCTTTTATTAATCCTCTACCTCTAACTTCTAAAATAATTTTTGGATATTTTTCTTTAAGATTAATTAGCTCTTCATCAAAGTATTTAGAGATTTTTTTGACATTATCTAAAAATCCATTTTGTAAAATTATATCTAAAACACCATTTCCAACCGCCATTGCTAAAGGATTTCCGCCAAATGTTGAGCCATGAGAACCAGGTTTCATTCCAACGCTTACTTTTTTTGTTAGTAAACAAGCACCCAACGGAAAACCTCCGCCTATTCCTTTAGCTATTGGCACTATGTCAGGAACAATCCCCGATTTTTCAAATGCAAAAAAATCACCTGTTCTCCCTATACCACACTGAACTTCATCTAAAATTAAAAGGAGATTTTTGTCATCACATAATTCTCTTAGACCTTTTAAGCAATAATCTGGAATTTCCTTTATGCCACCTTCTCCTTGAATTGTCTCTACCATAATGGCAGCGGTTTCGTTTGTAATAGCTTTTTTTAACGCTTCATGATCTGCAAAAGAAACTTGATCAAATCCATCAACTTTTGGACCAAAACCCTCCACGTGTTTTGGGTTATTTGCCGCAAATAGAGCTGCTATGGTTCTGCCGTGAAACGCCCCTTTAAAAGTAATAATTCTTTTTTTATTAGGTTGACCAATTTCGTGAAAATATTTTCTGGCAATTTTAATACTGGCTTCGGTAGATTCTGATCCAGAGTTTTGAAAACAAACAAAATCTGCAAAAGTGTAATCTGTTAATCTTTTAGCTAATTTTTCCTGATCAGGAATAACAAAAGCATTGGATACATGCCAAAGTTTTTGGGATTGTTCTTGAATTATTTTTACTAAATGTTCATGGCAATGCCCCAAAGCATTTACAGCTATACCACTAACAAAGTCTAAATATTTTTCACCCTTAAGGTCATAAAGGTAGCAACCTTTTCCTTTTGAAAAAGAAATGTTTTTTCTTGCGTAAGTTCCAAGTACAGAGCTCATAAAAATTAAAACTTAATTTTATATCCTTTTTTGTACAAATAATAAGCGATAAAAAAAGTAATAAAAGACAATAAAGTTAAATATATTATTCCATAAATAGGTGAGCCATCTGAACTCCCTATAAATCCATACCTAAATCCATCTATCATGTAAAAAAAAGGATTCACTTCGCTAATAGTTCGAAGAACAGGAGGAAGTTTATCTATTGAATAAAAAGTTCCTGATAAGAAAGAAAGTGGAACAATTAAAAAATTTGTAATAGTTGCCATATGATCAAATTTTTCTGCCCAAAGCCCAGCTATAAAACCTATTGCCCCAAGAATAAATGAACTAAAAAAAGTAAATATAATAATGTGAAAAAAACTTACAATTTCTATTTCAATAATAAATGAAAAAACAATTATTGAAATTATTGCAATAATAAAACCTCTTGTACACGCAGCCAAAATAGTGGCAAATGTTACCTCTGCTGCCGTAAGTGGCGCATATAGAACATCAACAATATTTCCCTGTATTTTTCCAATCATGATTGAAGAAGATGAATGAGAAAATGCTTGCTGTATTACCTGCATTGCAATGAGACCGGGTGCAAGAAATTTTATAAAAGATACACCTAGTACATCACCTCTATCGTTGCCTATAGCAACTGAAAGAACAAGCAGAAATAATAAAGATGTAATTAGAGGAGAAAAAAGCGTTTGTATCCATACATTTAAAAATCTTAAAATTTCTTTTTGATATAAAGTCCAAACACCAATCCAATTTACATAACCAAATCTTCTTTCTCCAATTTCATATTTTTTTTCAAATTCAACCATTGCTGATTATATTTATTAGTTTTTGAGAAAAATTGTTAAAAAACTAAAAAAAAACATTGCAGATTAATCTTTTTTGTGTCTATTGGCCTTTATATAGTATATATTTATAAAATATATACTATATATAGAATCAATTAAAGAGTGTATAATGAGCTGGACACCAGAAAAAGTAGGTAAATTAAAAGAACTTTGGGGCAAGGGAAGCACTGCTAGCCAGATAGCATCTGTCATTGGTGGGGTAACAAGGAACGCAGTAATAGGAAAAGCGTTCAGACTTAATCTTGCAGCAAAATCAATTCCAAAAAACAATAACTTTAAACAAGTTTCTGAAAATCAAAAAATTTATAAACAGCCTGGAAGAAAAACTAGAGAAAGTAAATTTAAATCACTTTTATTAGATAAAGATTTTGAACCAGAAAATCCAAAATCTTTGGAAGAGT
>QCRZ01000006.1 GCA_003209225.1 Pelagibacteraceae bacterium AG-464-B04 | reverse complement strand
GGTGGATGCCAATGTTTTAATATTTGAAAGAATAAAGGAAGAAACTAAATTTGAAAAAAATAATTTAATAGCTTTTGATGGTGGATATAAAAGAGCAAGAACAACAGTACTAGACGCAAATATTACAACTTTAATTGCAGCTGTTATATTATTTTTCTTTGGTTCAGGTCCTGTTAAAGGTTTTGCCTTAACCTTGGGTATTGGCATTATATCAACTTTGTTCTCGGTTTTTTATTTTGCAAGACACCTTACCTCAATATATGTATCAAAAAATAAAGATAAAACTATTTTGCTCTAATGTTTAATTTGAAATCAAATATTCCTTTTGTAAATTATTTTAAGATATTTAATTTAATATCAATAATACTAATTTTAATTTCTATTGGATCAATTTTTTATAAAGGTCTAAACTTTGGTGTTGACTTTAAAGGAGGTACCTTAATTGAACTTAGAATAGAAAATAAAGAGATAAGTATATCAGAAGTAAGAAATTCATTTATTAAAATGAATTTAGGTGATGTAAATGTTAAAAAATTTGGTAAAGAAGGTGATTATTTAATTAAATTTGAAGCAACCAAAGATAATAATCCAAATTTTATAGAAAATATTAAAAATCAACTATCTAAAAATTTAGGAACCAATTTTAATTTCAGAAGAGTGGAAAACGTTGGTCCTAAAGTTAGTTCTGAATTATTAAAAGCTGGTCTAATAGCAATTGTACTATCTCTATCTGTTATGTTAATTTATATCTGGATTAGATTTGAGTGGCAATTTAGTTTAGGTGCAATAATAGCTTTGGTTCATGATGTGATTATAACTATTGGATTTTTTTCAATTTTTGCTTTTGAAATAAATTTATCAATTGTTGCTGCTGTTTTAACAATCGTTGGCTATTCAATGAATGATACGGTAGTTATTTTTGATAGAGTAAGAGAAAATTTAAGAAGATATGCATCTAAAAAAATTGATGAAATTTCCAACATTTCAATAAATCAAACTCTTTCCAGAACTATTATTACATCAACAACTACTCTTTTAGCTTTGCTGTCCATCTTCTTTTTTGGTGGAACGATATTACATGGTTTCTCTTTTGCCATGATATTGGGAGTTGTCTTTGGAACTTACTCTTCAATATTTATTGCTAATCCGATCTTAATTAAACTTAAAGTAACTCAAAAGTCTGTTTTAAAGCAAGATTAATTAAAATATTTAATATAAATTTTGTGCTGCTACCATAGACAATAGCATTGGTAGTGATAATAAAGTATTAACTCTAGAAGTTAACATTGCAGTTTTTGCGGATTTTGCTTTATCTTCAGGTGAGACTTCTACAATTCCAAGAGCTTTTTTTTGATTTGGCCAAATGATGAACCATACATTATACGCCATAATTAAGCCGAGCCACATTCCAATTCCAATAGCTGTATTTTTTCCTCCTCCACTTCCAAAACCCAAAGTCATAGCTTGATGAACGTAGCCATTTAAAGTTGCAACTATTAAACCAGTCACAATTGTTGCTAAAGCGGCCCATCTGAACCAAAATAAGACAGCTGGGGCTATTATTTTACCAATAGCTGGTTTTTGTTCATCTGGAATTTTTGGCATACTCGGTATTTGAACAAAGTTTAAGTACCAAAGAAGTCCTATCCACATAACACCAGAAAGAACATGAAAATATCTAAATAACCAACTCCAGAAAATTCTGTCCAAAGCTAAATCTCCTCCAAAAAATAAACCTAAAAATAGCAATATGCTAATAACAATTGATAAATGAATTGTTTTAGGTAGTGACTGAAGTATGTTGATCATGATTCTTTTGAATTATATCATATTTATTAAAGATATGACTATGCAATTTTTTTATAATTTTTTTTAAACATGTCCTTTAAAAAGCTGCCTGTATAGCTGTTTTTAGAAATGCTTATTTTTTCAGGATTTCCTTCAGCAATAATTTCTCCACCTCTCACACCGCCCTCAGGGCCCATATCTATTATCCAATCAGCTGTTTTGATTACATCCAAATTATGCTCAATAACCACAACAGTATTGCCCAGAGATACAAAAGTTTGTAAGATTTCTAAAAGTTTCTTTATATCATGAGAATGTAATCCTGTGGTTGGCTCATCCAGTATGTACATAGTTCTTCCTGTCGAACGTTTAGACAATTCTTTAGCCAATTTAATTCTTTGTGCTTCACCACCAGACAATGTTGTAGCCTGTTGACCTATTTTTATGTACCCTAAACCAACTTTTTTTAAAGTGAGTAATTTTGATCTGATGTTAGAAATATTTTCAAAAAAAACACATCCTTCATCAACGGTCATATTTAAAACTTCAGATATGTTTTTATCTTTAAATTTTATTTCTAAAGTTTCCCTATTGTATCTACTTCCTTTGCATTCATCGCAAGCTATATAAACATCTGGTAAAAAATGCATTTCATAAGTTATAACACCATCGCCTTCGCAAGCTTCGCACCTTCCTCCTTTTACATTAAAAGAAAATCTACCTGGTTTGTAGCCTCTTGTTTTTGATTCTGGTAGATTGGTAAACCAATCTCTAATAGGACCAAATGCCCCAGTATAAGTAGCCGGATTAGATCTTGGTGTTCTCCCTATGGGTGATTGATCTATATCTATTACTTTATCTATTAATTCAATTCCTTTGTAACTTTTAAAAGGCTTTGGAATTTTACGTGATTTATTATTATTTAAAGTTAGATTTAAAGCATTAAATAATGTTTGAAGTATTAAAGTAGATTTTCCACTACCTGATACTCCAGTTACACAGGTAAAAGTTCCTAATGGAATTTTTAAGTTAATATTTTTTAAATTATTTCCTGTAGCGCCGGAAATTTCTAAAAATCTTCCATTTTTTGCAGTTCTTCTAATCTTGGGTAAATGTATATTTTTCTTTTTACATAAATAACTTCCTGTAATACTTTTTTCGTTATTAATTATTTCATTTATGTTTCCTTGAGCTACTACGTATCCTCCATCTTTGCCTGCTTCTGGACCTAAATCAATTATATGATCCGCATTTTCCATAGTTTCTATATCATGCTCAACTACTATGACAGTATTTCCTAAATCTCTTAATCTCTTAAGAGCATTGATTAATTTTATATTATCTTTTTGATGCAAACCTATTGAAGGTTCATCTAAAACATATAAAACACCAGTTAGTCCAGAACCTATTTGTGAAGCTAATCTTATTCTTTGCGCTTCTCCACCAGATAAAGTTCCAGATTCTCTAGATAAAGTTAAATAATCTAACCCAACATTTAGTAAGAAGTTAAGTCTTTCATTTATTTCCTTTAGTATGTGTTTAGCTATTTTTTGATCTCTAGGGTCAAGCTTATTACTAAGAGATTCGAACCATTTTTTTGAGTCAACTATAGATTTTTTTGTAATTTCACTTATATTTTTGTCATCAATTTTTACACAAAGTGCTTCATCTTTTAATCTTTGACCTTTGCATCTTTCACAATCAGACTCTGTTTGATACTGAGAAATTTCTTCTCTCTTCCAATCACTATCTGTCTCTAGATATCTTCTTTCTAAATTATTAATTACACCTTCAAATGTTTTTTTATTAGAATATTTTTCATAACCATCATCATAAGTAAATTTGATTTCTTCATCATCCGATCCATATAAGATTATATTTTTTATTTTTTTTGATAAACCGTTCCAAGAATCCGAAAGAGATATTTTATAATGTCTTGCTAGAGAGGACAAAGTTTGAGCATAGTATAAAGAAGTACTTTTAGACCATGGTTCAATAGCACCATCAGCTAAAGATTTTTTACCGTTTGGCACAACTAAGTTTGGATCAACATTTAAATTAACTCCAATTCCTTCACACTCTTCACAAGCTCCATAAGGGCTGTTAAATGAAAAAAGTCTTGGTTCTATCTCTTCTATAGTAAATCCGCTTTCTGGGCATGCAAATTTAGAAGAAAAAATTATTTTTTCTTTTTTTCGATATTTTTTAGGTAAAGTTTCATTTTCATATTCAACAAATAGAAGACCACCAGATAAATTAAGAGAAGTTTCTACACTTTCAGCAATTCTATTTCCAAGATTTGAATTTAAAACTATTCTATCAACAAGTATTGAAATTTCATGTTTAGTTTTTTTATTTAATTCAGGAATTTCATCTATATTATATAAAGTTCCATCAATTTTTATTTTTTGAAAACCTCTTTTTTTATAATTTAATATATCTTTTTTATATTCTCCTTTTCTACCTCTTACCACTGGTGATAATAAATAAATTGTACTTTTTTTTGGAATTTCTAAAATTTTATCTACCATTTGACTTACTGTTTGAGATTTAATTTGTTTACCAGTGAATGGGGAATAAGGAATTCCTATTCTTGCAAATAAAACTCTCATATAATCATAAATTTCAGTTACTGTTGCAACGGTTGATCTTGGGTTTTTTGAGGTATTTTTTTGTTCAATAGAAATAGCGGGACTTAAGCCTTCTATTAGATCAACATTTGGCTTTTTCATTTTGTCTAAAAATTGTCTAGCGTAAGCTGATAAACTTTCCACATATCTTCTCTGACCTTCAGCATAAATTGTATCGAACGCTAATGATGATTTTCCCGAACCAGATAGCCCCGTAATTACAATAAATTTGTCTTTTGGTATATCGAGAGAAATATTTTTTAAATTGTGTTCTTTTGCCCCTTTTATAACGATTTTTTTTATCATAATTATCTTAATTTAAATCTAATATATTAATTTTATAGAAAAAATATGCTATATTCTCAACTTAAAATAAATCAAAAATATAATCATTAAATTAATATGGCAGGCAGTTTAAATAAAGTTTTATTAATAGGCAGATTAGGTGCAGACCCTGAAATTAAGCAAATGGTGAATGGTAAAAATGTCGCTAGGTTAAGTTTGGCCACAAGCCAGAGTTGGAAAGATAAAAATACAGGTGAAAAAAAAGAAAAAACCGAATGGCATAGAATCGTCATTTTCAATGAAGGTTTAGTAAATGTTGTACAGCAATATTTAAAAAAAGGAGCGCAAGTATATATTGAGGGACAATTATCAACCAGAAAATGGAAAGATGAAAAATCTGGAATGGATAAATATTCTACTGAAGTTGTTTTACAAGGTTTTAATTCTTCTCTAACTATGCTTGGAGGAAGAAGTGATACTGCCAATATAAATCAAAATAATGAACAAACTTCTAACAACACTTCCCAAGCCATACCTGACGAATTAGATGATGAAATACCTTTCTAGTTTTTATGCAAAAAACTGAAATAGTTAATAAGCCAAAATTTAAATCTGTAGTTTTGTATGATGAGATGAGTTCGTCGTATTTGTCTTATGCGATGAGTGTTATTATTAGTAGAGCCTTACCTGATGTAAGAGATGGTTTAAAGCCAGTTCATAGAAGAATTATTTATGCTATGTATAAAGGTGGATTTGATTGGTCTAAATCCTTTAGAAAATCAGCAAGAATAGTAGGTGATGTTATTGGTAAATATCATCCTCATGGAGATCAAGCCGTATACGATGCTTTAGTTCGAATGGTTCAAAATTTTTCAATGAGTTTACCATTGATTGATGGTCAAGGAAATTTTGGTTCAATAGATGGTGATGCTCCAGCCGCAATGAGATATACAGAAACTAAATTATCTAAAGTTTCGCAACACCTTATAGATGATATTGAAAAAGATACCGTTAAATTTAAAAGTAATTATGATGAAACGGAAAAAGAACCTACTGTATTGCCTTCACAATATCCAAATCTACTAGTTAATGGAGCAGGTGGAATTGCAGTTGGTATGGCTACAAGTATTCCTCCGCATAATTTAGGTGAAGTTATTGATGCCACTAAGGCTTTTATAGAAAACAAAGATATAACAAACAATCAGTTAATGAAACATATACCTGGCCCAGATTTTCCTACCGGAGGAAATATAATAGGCAAGGACATGATTAAGCAAGGGTATAATAAAGGAAGAGGTTCCTTTAAAATTCGTGGAGAGATAAAAGAAGAAACTTTAAAAAATGGAAGAGAAAGATTAATAATTAAATCAATACCATATCAGGTAAACAAATCTATTTTGAATGAAAAAATAGCAGATCTTGCTAGAAATAAAAAAATAGAAGGCATTACAGATATAAGAGATGAATCAAATAGAGAAGGAATTAGAGTTGTAATTGATTTAAAAAGAAATGTTGAAGCAGAAACTATCAAAAGACAACTTTATAAATTTACATCAATTGAAAGCTCTTTTGGATTTAACTCATTAGCAATAGTAGACAATAAACCTAAAACTTTATCTTTAAAAGAATTTATAGGTCATTTTTTAATTTTTAGAGAAGATACTGTAACAAAAAAAACAAAATTTGATTTAAATAAAGCAAAAAATAGAGCGCATATTTTAATTGGAATCTCGGTCGCCGTTGAAAATTTAGATAAAATTGTTAAAATTATTAAAAATTCCAAAGATCCAGATACTGCAAAAAAAACTTTGTTGGATGTAAAATGGAAAATAGCAAAAACTTCAAAATTTATTAAATTAATTGAAAGTAAAAAGAATAAATCATCTTACACTTTGACTGAGTCTCAAGTTTTAGCAATTTTAGATTTGAGATTACAAAAATTAACTGCATTTGGTATCAATGAAATTGAGGCTGAAATTAAAAAATTATCTGATTTAATAAATAAATTGAATAAAATTTTAAATTCTAAAAAAGAATTATTAAATGTTATTAAAGAAGAATTAACATACATAAAAGAAAAATTTTCTGTACCTAGAAGAACCAAAATTATCGATGCTATACTTAATTATGATATTGAAGAAACTATCCAAAAAGAATCTGTTGTAATCACAATTACTCATAAAGGTTATATAAAAAGGGGCCCTCTAACAAGCTTTAAGCAACAAAAAAGAGGAGGCAAAGGAAAGACTGGCATAAGAACCAGAGAAGAAGATTCAGTTGTTCAAATGTTTGCTGTTAATTCACATACTCCAGTTTTATTTTTTTCAACTCAAGGATTAGTTTTTAAAATTAAAGCTTGGAAAATTCCGCAAGGTACGTCAAGCTCAAAAGGAAAGACTTTATTCAATATATTACCTCTTAAAAGCCACCAATCTATTAGTTCAATTATGCCATTACCAGAAAATGAAATTGAGTGGAAAAAAATGCAAGTTGTTTTTGCTACGAGCAAGGGTAAGGTAAGAAAAAATAGTTTGGAAGATTTCTCAAACATTCAGTCTACAGGAAAAATAGCAATGAAACTTGATAATGATGACAAAATTATTGGAGTTAAAATATGCAGTGATGATCAAGATATTATTTTAAGTACTAATTTAGGAAAATGTATAAGATTTATGTCAAAAAAGTTGAGAGTGTTTAAGGGAAGATCGTCTAAAGGAATAAGAGGTATAAATTTAGTTGAAAATGACTCAATTATTTCTTTATCTGTGGTTAATAGTGTTAAAATTAATGGAAAAGTTGCTAAAGAAACACTTAAAAATGGAAAAACTAACAAAGGAAAATTTTCAGAAGTAGTTGCTATGCAAAAATATATTCTATCAATCACTCAAAATGGATACGGCAAAAGAACATCATTTTATGATTATCGTGTAACTAACAGAGGTGGAAAGGGAATTATAGGTATAGTAAATTCTCCACGAAACGGAAATGTTGCTGCATCATTTCCTGTAGATGAGGGAGATGAAATTTTGATCTCAACAGATAAGGGAAGAGTAATTAGATGTGCTGTAAAAGAAATAAGAATAGCTGGAAGAAGTACACAAGGAGTTCGAATTTTTAAACTTTCAGGTGAAGAAAAAGTTGTTTCTGCAATCAAAATAGATAATAATTTGATTCAATGATTAAAGCAGCCATTTATCCTGGAACATTTGACCCAATAACTTTTGGACATATTGATCTAATAACCAAAGGTTTAAAAGTTGTTGATAAAATTTATGTAGCAATTTCAGCTGGTATGAATAAAGATCATCTTTTCACACCAGATGAAAGAATGTCTATAATTAAGAAAGCTTTATTTAAAGATTTAAGAATAAGTAAATTGAGAGTCAAAGTAATATCTTTTAATAATTTAACAACTTCTCTATGCAAAAAATATAATGCAAATTTAATACTAAGAGGTTTAAGAGCTGTATCAGACTTTGAGTATGAATTTCAACTAGCAGGCATGAATAAGAAACTAAATAGCAGTATTGAAACAATATTTTTAATGTCAAACATTGAAAATCAAATTATATCATCAAAATTTGTTAAAGAAATAGCTGAACTAGGTGGTGATATTAAAAAATTTACAACAAAAAGTACTATTAAAACTTTAAAGGAAAAATTAAAATGAATAAATTTTTCTATTTAATAATCGTCTTTTTATTGTCGACTCATTTATATGCAAAGGAGGATATAATGATTTTAAAAGTTAAACATGGAGATATTAAAATTAAGCTTTTCCCAGACATTGCTCCAAATCATGTTAAAAGATTTAAGGAATTGGCAGACTTAAAAAAATATGATGGAGTAGTTTTTCATAGGGTTATAGAAGGATTTATGGCTCAAACAGGCGATGTTCAATTTGGCAATTCAACCAACGATCAATTTGACTTAAGAAGAGCTGGCACTGGATCTTCAAATTTACCAAACTTAAAAGCTGAATTCAGTAACGTTCCACATACACGTGGAAGTTTGTCAATGGCACGATCATCTGACCCTAACAGTGCTAATAGTCAGTTTTTTATTTGTTTTACTGATGCTTCACATTTAGATAGAAATTATACAGTTTTTGGAAAAGTTGTCGAAGGAATGGAATATGTTGACAAGATCAAAAAAGGAGATGGCCCTAACGGTTCTGTAAAAGATCCAGACATAATAGTTAGTTTAAAAAGTGTGAAATAAATTTTTTTATGACATTAAAAAATTTTTCTTTTAGTGTTAATAATAAAAATAAATACGCAAGATGTGGAAAAATTTTAACTTCCCATGGAGAAGTAGATACCCCCGCTTTTATGCCTGTAGGTACGCAGGGAACTGTAAAAGCTGTATTTCTTAAAGATCTGATTTCTACTGGAAGTCAAATGATTCTATCCAATACCTATCATTTAATGATAAGGCCTGGAATAAAAAGAATTATGTCATTAGGTGGTTTGCATGAATTTATGAATTGTAAAATTCCAATTTTAACTGACTCAGGTGGATTTCAAATTATGTCTTTATCCAAATTGACAAAAATTGATAGAAAAGTTGGAGCAATATTTAATTCTCACATTGATGGTAAAAAGTTTATTTTAAGCCCAGAAGAAAGTGTCAATATTCAAAAAAATTTAAATTCAGATATTGTAATGGTTCTTGATGAGTGTCCAAAAATAAAAAGAAGTAAAAAAGATTTAAGTAAATCATTGCAATTGTCACTTGAATGGGCTTTAAGGTCAAAAAATGAATTTGGAATTAATCCACAAAAAGGTATTTTTGGAATTGTTCAAGGTGGACTGTATAACGATTTAAGACTTGAATCTTTAGAAAAGCTAATTGATATTGAATTTGATGGTTTTGCTTTAGGTGGTTTAGCAGTTGGAGAAACACAAGAGCAAATGTTTAATGTTTTAGATGCAATAAAAGAATATATGCCCAAAGATAAACCTAGATATTTAATGGGTGTTGGAACACCATCTGATATACTTGGTTCAGTCAAAAGAGGAATAGATATGTTCGATTGTGTTTTACCAACAAGATCAGGAAGAACGGGATTGGCTTTTACTTGGAAAGGACAAATTAATATTAGAAATGCTAAATTTAAAACTGATAATTCGCCATTAGATGAAAAAGTTAATTTATGTGAATTAAATAAATATAGTAAAAATTACTTAAATCATTTATTTAATACTAATGAAATATTGGCATCAATGCTACTCACCCTTCATAACATTAACTTTTATCAAGATTTAATGAGGCAAATAAGAAAAACTATTAAAAATGGAACCTTTGATGAATTTCACGACAAATATGTCAATATAATTTAAAATATAAATTAATTTTTATAATTGATTGTTTTTCAAAAAAAGTTTAAAAACTTTTTTCTATGGGCCGTTAGCTCAGTTGGTAGAGCAATTCCCTTTTAAGGAATGTGTCATTGGTTCGAATCCAATACGGCTCACCAAAAAATTTGCAAATAAGCATATCAAAAAAATAAAAGTTGGGTTCTTTACAGAATTATTTTTCATTGAAATTTGTACTTATTTCACCTGACTCATACCAATAATAATCCATATTTTTAATTGATGAGACAATTTCATCTTTTTCAACAATGTTAGGGCTTACATAGTAATAATGGGTATTATCACTTTGTACGCCATAAACAGCTGCTAAAACATATTCATTTTCTTCTGCATAATCCTTTAAAACTTTTACCATTTTAAACCATGAATCGTTTTCCCTTTCTTTTTTTGGTGGTGTTATTGGAGAAAAATATTCGTGCCACATTATTATTTCAGGTGAAAAATTACTTAAGTATTCTTTATCAATAGTTCCATTATGAGCTATCCATGAATCATTGTAACCATAAGCATCCAAAGTTTTCCAGGTAGAATATAAGGGCAATAGCCCAGCTTCTGTTACTGCCATTGTATAATTATTTTTTATGTATTTTTTTAACATAATAGCCACATCATATCTTCCATCTTTTATATAAACATGTCTGGTCCATTTTCTTGAACTTTCAATTTCTTTTGCTAGGACAAATATAAGTAGAAAAATATATATAAGCTTTAGAGATAAACTGGTTTTTTTATTAAAGTTTTTTAATTTTGGTTTAATATAATTTGTAAATATTTTAATACTCGGAGGATACCATGAAAGAATCAATATGACCATTACAGGAAACTGATAACGCCCAGCAAAGTTCATTCCGTGGCATATTTCGCAGTTAGATATAATCATCCACATTAAAGTAGCTCCAAAAACGGGAATAAATAGTTGAAAAGAAATTTTTCTAGTATCTTTAAAAACAAAACCACTAAACAAACAAATAATAAATGGAAGACTTAATTTTCTCACATTATGAGTAGATTCTTGGAGACTTGCTAAATAAAGATTTCCACCTTCTTTTATATAAAATGGATTTGGAAATAAATATCCAAAATAATTCCATCTCCAGATTAAATATGCTCCACCAAAGAATAAAAAAATGAAAGTAAAAATTATAAATAAATCTTTAATTTGTTTTCTGCTAAGTGAAAATAACAGTGAAATAAACATAAAAAGAGCAATAATACATCCTTCCGCTCTAGACATGCCCATCAACAATGAAGAAATAGAAAAAAGCCAAAAATAAGATCTATTTTTTTTTCCTTTTATAATAATATTTAAAGCTAGTATCCAAGTTGATAGTACAAAGAGTGAAAAAAACACAGTACCAAAATAAGCTGAACTAATGAACAGAATTGGACTAAATATGAAAAATAAACAAACAAATAAAGTTGCTAAGGTGCCTGCATTAAATATTTTATTTAATGCGTAATAGAGTAGAAATAAAATTAATACGAAAGAAAAAATATTTACATATAAAACTGCCGATTCTATATTTAAGCCAATAAATTTTAATCCACCAACTATAATTATAAATAAAAAATCATTAGAACCAGAGACTGGCTGCTCACCAACATTCCAAACAAGTCCGTGCCCATTTGCAAGATTTAAAGCGTATCTCATTGTCATCGCAGCATCTTCATATGGGTGTGAATTAAAGTTAATAAAAAGTGAAGAAAAAATGTATGATGTTATCAGAAAGATGGATAGATATATTAAGTGTTTAATCTTAAGCATAATTAATCTATAATAAAATTTTTTTGGAATTAAAAGGAACTAAATTAACAATTTTCAGATTATAAAGATTACTATTTTGTGTGATTTGTTGATTAATCTAAATAATTTTAATGATATAAATGATCGAAAAGGCAAAAAAAATAAAAAAAGCTTTTATTTTAGCTGGTGGTAAGGGCGATAGGATTAAATTAGATAAAAAAAAAAATCTCAAGGCATTTATAGAAATTGATAATCAAAAACTCTTAAATAGACATATCAATCTTATAAAACAAAATTTAAATCCGGAAAAAATCTACGTTGTAATTACAGGACATGAAGAAATTTTTAAAGAAAATATTAAAGACTTTGATGGTGTCGAATTATTATTTAATGAAAAAATAAGCAATGTTGGAGGTTTAGAATTACTATTAGCAATAAAAAATATTAATAAATTTTTGGAAAAAGACGAACATACATTAGTCACATTGGTGGATGAATATTATGACGAAAATGATTTTAAAGAATTTTGCAATTCTATCAATGTTAATCAATTTTCTATCATGGCGGGAATTAAAAAATTTGTTTTTCCCGAAGAATATTTAAAAAATTACGCTGTAACAATTGATGAGGAAAAAAAACTAATTGTTCAATCTATAGAAAAAAGCGATAAAATTATTTCAGATTACTTTGGAACTGGATTAATTTGTATAAATAAAGTTTTTACTGAGTTAATCGTTAAAAATCTAAATAATGGTATAAAAACTCCACTTTTTTCATTGTTTAATAAAGTTGACTTACCAATGTATCATGTACTTAAAAACACTTATTCTAATATTAACACTAGAGTAGATATTTATGAACTAGAAAAAAAATTAAGAATTAATAAAAAATTTATTGTTGATGTTATTATCCCAGCTTTTCTTGAAGAAGAAACTATATCTTTTGTTATCGATGATTTTAAAAAAATTGTTAATAATGTTATTGTAGCAAATAAAATTTCTTCAGATAAAACTGATGAAATAGCAGTTAAACATGGTGCAAAAGTTCTATCAGATAATTATCGTGGTTATGGTCACGCTTTAAAAACAGCAATAGAGCATTCCAAAGCAGATATTATAGTTTTAGCAGAAGCTGATGGAACTTTCAGGAGTTCTGACTTAAAAAAAATGTTAAATTGCTTGATGGATAATGACGTAGTTCAAGGAACAAGAACAAATCCTAGTTATATACAATATAAAGCTAATATGAATAAACCTAGAATATTTTTTAATAAACTTTTTGCTACTTTTGTTTCTTTACTTTGGTCAAAAAATAAAACACTTTTATCAGATGTTGGTTGTACTTATAGGGCTTTCTGGAAAACGAAATATAATAAAATTAAAAAAAATATAATTTCTGATAGCCCTGCATTTGCTCCAGAATTAACAATTGAGTTTATAAATAGTGGTTGTAGAATTATTGAAATTCCTGTCAATTATTATCCTAGATTATATGGAGTTTCTAAATTTTCGGATACTTATTTAAAGGTCTCAATCACTGCCTTGAAAATGTTAAAAGTCATAATCTTAAAAAAAATAATATATATTTTTAAATAATTTTTTATTATCCTTTTTCGAAAAAAAAACATCATTAAAACTAAGAAAATACCTTTTTAGTTAAAATGATGTTTTTTTTATAATTAATTAAATTATTAGTTGTAGCTATTGCATCCAATAGTACATAGCAGCAGCTAGAAAAATTAAAAGCGCAATTTCCATTTATCCTCCATTTTATCTAATTCTTTCTCTTTATTATATTGTGTTCCACTAAATTTGTTTATTGCATGTTATAAAATAGAGTAGCAATTATGTGTGCCACAGCAAAAAAAACTATTACATCAGCCATTATGTCTCCTTTAATATTAATTAATCCACTATATTTAAATCTGTATAATTGTCAAAATAATCTTAAGATTTAATATAATATAAATAATAAAAAATTCTATTAGGTTTTGACTGGCGGATAATCAAGTATTATTCCTGGTATCCAATCGGAAATCTGTTGAATTCTTCTAGTTGTTGAGGGATGAGTGCTCATCCATTCAGGTGGTTCTTTTCCTTTATTAGCTTTTTTCATTCTCTCCCAAATTTTAGTTGTTTCTCTAATATCATATCCTGATAATGAAGAAAAAATTAAACCAAGATAATCAGCTTCACTTTCTTGTTTTCTGTTAAAGGGATTATTAATTCCGAATTGAGCAAGCATCCCAGCTACATTAACACCAGTAACCCTTGATGCTTGAGAGAGTTTACCACCCGTCGCTATATCTGCTATTTGAGTTCCAACATTTAAAACCATACTTCTGCTAGCTCTTTCAATGGAATGCTTTGCGACAGCATGAGCAATCTCATGACCCATTACAGCTGACAATCCATGCTTGTTTTTTGTAACTTCTAAAATTCCTGTGTATACAGCAATTTTTCCTCCAGGCATACACCAGGCATTTTTAACTTTTTTATTTTCTACCAAAATATATTCCCAATCAAAATTAACTGTAGGATCTGGAATGTTATTTCGATCAAAGTATTCACTTACAGCATCTTCAATTCGACCTCCAATTTCTTTGATTTGATTTAATTGATTTAAATCATCACTTAACTTTTCTTTTTTTTTAACCTGCTCATATATTTGTGCCGCTTGATTATTTAATGAAGACTCAGGTATTAATCTTAGCTGCCTTCTATCAGTAATTGGAACAGTGCTACATTGATTTAAAAGTAGACTACAACAACTACAGCCAATATAGCTAATAAACTTTCTTCTATTCATATTTTGTCATTATATATAAATTTATTGTAAAAATAAGCGATTTTAAATAGAAAATGCATAAAAGTTAGTTTTTAATTTGATTATTTTATATTAAATATTGATATATATAAATAACTAAAATGAAAGTTTCAATATTTGCCAGATTAAGAAATTATTTTATAGCAGGAATTGTAGTTTTAATACCAATTGGAATTACTCTGTATTTAACTTTGTTTATTATTAAAATTTCTTCCAAAATTTTACCTAGTGAAATTAATCCAAATAGCTATCTTCCATATTCGATTCCGGGAATAGAGATTATCATTTCAATATTTGCTATTACTCTTATTGGTTGGTTATCATTATCCTTTTTAGGGAGAAGACTTTTAAAATTTGTGAATGATATTTTTAAAAAAATTCCTTTTTTAAGAACAATTTATTCAGCTATTGGTCAAATGACAGAAACTTTTGCCAAAACTAATAAAAATAAAAAAAAAAGTGTGGTTTTAGTAGAATATCCAAGAAAAGGATCTTGGGCTGTTGGATTTGCTACTCAAGAAAATAAAGGTGAAATAACTTCAAAAACTAACAAAGAATTAATAAATGTTTTTATTCCCACCACACCAAATCCTACGAGTGGATTTTTATTAATGTTTGAAAAAAGTGAAGTAAAATATTTAGATATGTCCTTTGAAGAAGCTTCTACATTTATAGTTTCAGCAGGAACTTCAAATCCTAAAATGCAAGATAACTAACTGTTTATTTCATTAATAATATCAGCTTGATCATACAATTTTAATAGTGGCTCATATTTTTGCTCAATAGCAATATTATTTTCAATTTGCTTAATGTTTTGTTTAACCAGTTCAAATAAATCCTCATGATGGACAGGGTCAGCCAATTTAAAATCTTTAATACCACTTTGTTTATATCCAAGCATATCTCCAAATCCCCTTAACTTCATATCTTCTTCAGCTATTTCAAAACCATTGTTTGTTGATTTAAGGATATTAATTCTTTTTTTTGCATTTTCACTTAAACCCTTTTTATATAATAAAATACAAGTTCCCTGTCTATTGCTTCTACCAACTCTTCCCCTTAGCTGATGAAGTTGAGATAATCCAAATTTATTAGAGTTTTCTATTACAATAACGTTGGCATTAGGAAAATCAATTCCTACTTCAATAACAGTAGTAGAAACTAGTATTTGAATTTTGTTGAGCAAAAACTTTTTCAATACATCATCTTTTTCTTCTTTTTGTAAAGACCCATGTATTAGTCCAACTTTTTTAGGAAATAAATTTTTTAAAAAATCATACTTCTTTACTGCAGCTTCATAATTTAATATCTTAGACTCTTCTATCAAAGGGCAAACCCAAAAAACTTGATTGTTATTATTAATTTCAGTTTTTATAAAATTAATTACTTCATTTAATTTAAATTCTGGTTTACTAAATGTTTTAATTTTCTTTCTATAAGAGGGCTTTTCAGTTATTTTTGAAACATCCATATCACCATAAATTGTCATTATTAAAGTCCGAGGAATGGGTGTGGCTGACATAACTAGTATATCGCAATTATCACCACCTTTATTGGATAACTCCATTCTCTGTTTGACTCCAAATTTATGTTGTTCGTCTATGACTATTAAACCTAAATTGTTATACTCAATTTTTTTTTGAAACAAAGCATGTGTTCCAAATAAAATAATGGAATTTTTTTTTTTTAATAAACTAATTATTTTTTTTTTATCAACAGATAAAGACTTACCAGTTAAGAGTTCAATTCCTACATTAGTTCCTTTAAAAATTTTCTTTGCTAGCAAATAATGTTGATTAGAAAGTATTTCGGTTGGTGCCATGAAGGCAACTTTGTATCCAGCCTCAGCCACATTTGCTGCAGCAATTAATGATACAATTGTTTTACCAGAGCCCACATCTCCTTGCAAAAGTCTAAACATTTTAGAATGTGAAGATAAATCTTTATTAATTTCCTTTATTATTTCAATTTGATTTTTTGTAAGAAAAAAATTAAAATTTTTGGTAAGAATTTTTTCTAATTTATTATTAAATACTTTTTTTATTTTTTTTATTTTTTTTATTTTTATTCTTAATTGAGACAATACTAAAAAATGTGATAATATTTCATCGTAAACTAATCTCTTAAAAAAATTTGATCTTAGATTATTTTTATTTTTATGATTATGAAGGTGTAATATTGATTCTTTCCAACTCTTATTATTAAAATATTTTAATATATTCTGATTATGCCACTCAGGAATTGAGGGTAATTTTCGTAGAACTTGTTCAATAATATTTCTATAAATTTTCTCAGTAATTCCTTCTGTCAAAGAGTATTTTGGAATAACTTTTTTTACAAATTCTTCTTTATCTAAAGGAACTATATAATCAGGATTTGTGATTTGGTATTTTTTATTATAAAAATTTACTTTTCCACTAATTATGACCCATTTATTAATTGGTAGTATTTTTTTTATATATCCTTCTCTACTATTAAAGAAAACTATATCTAATTTACCAGTTGCATCTTCACATTTTACAGTGTTCGGTAAATTTCTAATTCTTGGGATATTATGTTTCAAAACCTGAACCTTAATTGTGCAAATTTTACCAATTTCTAGTTTGTTTGCTTTCACTAGATTTGATCTATCAGTAAATGCCTGAGGTAGATGCCATAAAATATCAAACAAAGTTTTAATGTTTTTTTTTCTTAATAACTGTTTTGTTTTTTTGCCCACACCTTTTAGTGTAGAAATATCATTTAACAAAAATTCATAACTTTTTGTGTGACTCATTGTTTTATATTATATACTTATTTTTATTAAATTATGAACAATATAGAACAGCTTAAAAAAAAAATTTTGTTTAGATCTGAACATCGAGGGATGAAGGAGATGGATTTAATACTCAGCAAATTTGTAAAAAAATATCTTAATAATTTTAATATAAATGAATTAAAATATTTAGAAAAATTATTAAATATAGATGATGATAGTCTTTTAAAGTGGTATTTAAACAAAGATCTTAAAAAAAAAATTCCTATTAACAATGTATCAAATCTTTTAAAAAATTTTAAATTTAAGCAATGATGGCGGAAAGGGTGGGATTCGAACCCACGAATGAGTTGCCCCATTGCTGGTTTTCAAGACCAGTGCTTTCAACCGCTCAGCCACCTTTCCCAAGTTATGTTGTTCAAGGAATTTAATATATTTTTTTAGAATCTAACACAACTACAATTTTTAATTATTGTTTTATTAATGAATAATTGTCAATTTAATCGGAGAAAATCTAATAATTAGATCAAACAAAGTTAATTTAAAAATTTTTGTAGCGTCAAATATTAATAATATAAAGTTTTATTATAAACTATTTAAATGTTAAAATTATTATAATAAAGTTGAATAATTATGCAAAAGTTTAATTGTTAAATTTTATCCATTTGCTAATAATTTTTCTTTTTCTTCTAATTGTTCTTTTTTGTCTATCAATAAATCTAAAAAAAATATTTTTTTTTTTATCTCTTTTAGCTAAAATTGGATATTGTTCTAAGTGTGACCATGTTCTTTTACCATCTTTGTCTAAAGCCCACTCAGATTCGTAAGCTGACAAAAGTTCACAATTGTACATCTTGAATAGAATAGATAAAACACTTTGTGGATGTCGATGTTGTATAAAGCTAGAACAATTTTTTTCAATAAATTTTTTTTCATCATCATCAATTAAGTCAAAACGATTTCTAGTGATGTTATAATATTGATTCATTATTTCTTGTGATGATTTGTTTTTTTTTAAGAAAAAAGAACCTCCCCAAATTTGTGGAGAATTAATAATATCGTGATCATAATTTAATTTAAAAAATTTAATCAAATCTGCTTTTGTGTATTCATACTCCATATAATTAGGAAAGGTAAAACTTTTATTTTGATTCATAAAATTAGGGTTTTTATACTGAAAAGCGAGAATACCAGATTCACATGTATTAACAATTTTTACATACTCTTTTAATCTTTTAAGACCGTAATAATTAAAATGACAACCTACATCACACCAATGATAAATATCCCCTGTATCAATTTTATTTAAAATTATTTTATGAAAGTAACATTGCCATACAAAATAACCATATCCATTTGATTTACCTTTTTTTATCAGCGAAAATACATATTTTTTAAAGTCCTCATCGAAATCATTTTCATTAAATATAAAAATTTTGTCATAAATACCCATCTGTTCAGCCTGTTTTCTAAATCTTTTAGCAGATTGCTTTAGGTCTGAAGAAGCAAATGTCGTTAAGTAAATTTTCATTTTTAAGAAATTTTGTCCATATTTATTCAGGATATTTTTTTATTTATATAACAATAAAACTATAATATATGAGAATATCTTTAATGAGTAAATTTTAATTAAGAAGATATTTTATGTATGACGTTTTAGTATTAGGTTCGGAGGGATACCTTGGGTCAATTTTAGTCCCATATTTGGCAAAAAAAGGTTATTTTATTACAGGTATTGATAAATGTTTTTTTGGAAGAAATAATTCTAAAAAATTAAAAAATTATAAGTTAATACGCAAAGATTATAATTCATTAAAGGAAATTTTCTTTAAAAAATTTTATTTTATTATTGATTTGGTTAATATTTCTAATGATCCAGCATCTGAACTCAATCCAAAGTTTACAAATAAAATAAACTATCTAAATAAAATAAAAATGATTAAAAAAATTAGAAAATGCAAAAATTTAAAAAGATACATTTACATGTCGTCATGTTCTGTTTATGGAAATAACTCAAAAGTCATTAACGAAAAAACTAATCCAGCTCCGATATCTTTGTACAGCAAGCTTTGCTTAAAATACGAAAAAAAAATAATTAAAAATAATTATTTTAGTTTTACAATTCTTAGATTGGGAACTTTATACGGATGGTCTCCAAGAATGAGATATGATTTAGCTATAAACAAAATAATTAAAGACATGATTTACTTAAAAAAAATTGAAATTTTAGGTGGAGAGCAACAAAGGTTTTTTTGTTTTAACGAGTTTGTTTGCTTGGCCATAAACCAAATAATTCAAGATAAAAAAAAATATTTTTTAAATAAAATTTTCAACCTGGGCGTTTTTAATTCAAATATCGTTTCGTTAACTCAAAAAATTATTAACTTAACAAAACATAAAAATGTTCTTGTCTCACATGAAAAACATAATATCGACAAAAGATCTTACAAAGTGTCTATGAATTCTGCTAAAAAATTTGTTGTTGGAAAATTTAATTTTAATTCTTATGTAAGCAAATCAATAATTAAATGCTACAAGTCCATAAAAAGAGATAAAACGCCTTTTGATAGTAAAAAAATTACTTTAAATGTCTATAAAGATTATTTAATTAAAAAAAAAATATGATTCATTTTTATAAACACAACCTTAAAAAAAACAAAAATTACTTAAAGAAAGCTTTAAATAGTCTTTATTTAACATCTGGTCCAATTTCTGAAAATGTGGAGAGATTAATTTCAGAACGTTTTAATAAGAAATATTGTTATCTTACAAATTCTTGGACTAATGGATTAATCTCAATTTTAATGTCAATAAATTTAAAGAAAGATGACGAAGTAATTGTTCCTGCCTGTACATTTGTTGCGTGCGCTAACGTAGTTGAGATGGTAGGGGGAAAAGTTGTGTTTGCTGACATAGATGAGAAAACAAAGTTACTTGACGTAGAA
Source organism: Pelagibacteraceae bacterium AG-464-B04 (assembly GCA_003209225.1). GTDB lineage: Bacteria > Pseudomonadota > Alphaproteobacteria > Pelagibacterales > Pelagibacteraceae > AAA240-E13. Next base: position 18,301 of record QCRZ01000006.1, on the reverse strand, counting down.
GATTGCATTAAAAAAATTACAAAAAAAACTAAAGTTATTATGCCTGTACATCTTTATGGTAATCTTTTTGATTCACGGAAATTAAAAAAAAAAATTGCTACAAAAAAAAAAATTTTTATTATCGAAGATTGTGCTCACACTTTTTATGGCCTTTATCCTAATTATAAACCTTTAGGGTACTATTCAGATTTTGCAGTTTTCTCATTTTATGCGACAAAAAATATAACATGTGGTGAGGGCGGCGCTATTATATCGAATCATAAAAATTTGATGGAAAAGATTAAATCAATATCAAATAATGGAATGACAAAACCTGCTTTTAAGAGATTTGTTAAAAAGAAATATGTACCATGGGATGTAAAGCAAGTTGGATTTAAAGCTAATCTAAGTGATGTTAATGCTTCTTTGCTCGAAGAACAAGTAATTAACTATAGTAAACTAAGAAATAATAGAAAAAAAATTTTTGATCAATACATTAAGGCATTTAAGAATATTAATGATATTTTTTTCCCAAAATCATCTTTTGTTAATCGCGATTTTCATTTATTTCCAATAGGAGTTAATGAAAAGTATAGAGACAAACTTATTGAATATTTGTTGAAGAAAAATATTTTTGTTACTGTAAATTATAAATCAATTACACAACTAAATTATTATAAGAATAAATATAAAATTAAGAAAAATACTTTTCCAAAAAGTGAAAAATGGTCGAAACAAACTCTGAGTCTTCCATTTCATCAAAAATTGGAAAAAAAAGATATTAATTTTATTTCTAAAGTTATAACTGGTTTTTTTAATAAGTAATTTTTACTTTTTTTTTGGAACAAATACGTAGAACTTTACTTGTGAAAAATCTTTAGCAAAAACATCATTTGGAATTGAGGTGCCAATTTTATTTAAGATATCGTTATTTTTAATTTTTTGATTCATTTTTTTTTTCAAAGCAGCATTAATAATTCTTGTAGTAAAATAAAAATTCGAACTAAAATTTATTATTTGTGATAATTTAAGATTCATAAAATTAAACTTTTTTATTTTAGCATCATTGAAGAATAAGTTATGAAAGGGCGGGTTAATCTTATGTAATCCAAAAATCTTTCTATACTTATTTATATTATTTTGTGAAGTTTTTGAACTTTCACATAAAATAATCTTTCCAGTCTTTTTTAAAAAAAAACCTAGATTATCTATTATTTGTAATTGTAATTTTTCCGACAATATATTTTGTATAGCTCTCTTGGAAATTATGAGATCCCAATTTCTGTTAAAAGAATTTTTATTAATTTGGGACATGTCAAATTTCTTAAAATTAATATTTTTAAATTTGTTTCTTTTCTTAGAATAGTTGATTAACTCATCTACAAAATCTATACCCAGGTAAGTTTTAATTTTTTTTTGGGTTATTAGCTTTCTTATAAATTTACCATTTCCACATCCCAGTTCTAAGATGGCTTTGTTACTATTGATTAACTTAATAAATTCTGAAGTTTCGTAATTATCAATTACCTCATCATTAGAACAAACTAGTGACTCTTTTCTTTTTAATCTTTCTTTCCAAAAAATATGAATTTTTTGTTTATTTTTATAATTTGACATTTTTTTTATTTTTAAAATATCCATTTAAAAATTATTATATAATATGATTATTTTATTCATTCAAGAAATTATGAAATGTATAATTTTTTGTATCAAAATCTTCTTTACTTACTTAAAATCATTATATTATAAGATTAAATTTATGATTTTTATGATTTAAGCTTATATATCCAAGTATTGTAGCTGTGTAAAAATATACAGGTGCTTTTTAAAAAAAAAAGAAATATCACTTATTATATTATGAGTTTTAAAAAAAATGAAATAGTAGATTTTGATATTGTAATTATAGGCAGTGGCCCAGTTGGAATTGCTTTCGCTTCTGCATTTTCAAATTCTAAAATCAAAATTGCAATTATTGACAAAATGCCCAAAAGAATTATTTCTAACCCTAAAGTTGATGGTCGTGAAATTGCACTTACACATAACTCTGTTTCTTTTTTAAAAAAAATTGGAGTATGGAAAAATATTCCAAAAAAATTTATTTCAGAAATTAAGGAAGCTAGAGTATTAGATGGAATTTCTAATTATTTTTTAAATTTTAAGCATTTTGAAATACAAAAAGAATGTTTGGGATATTTAATTCCAAATTATCTAATTAAAAAATACCTTTTCAAAAAAATTGAGAAAATTTCAAATGTTAACTTAATTACTGGAGTTGAATGTTCATCTATTAAAACTGATGAAAAAAAATTTTCTACAATACAGTTATCAAATGGAAAAAAAGTTACCACATCAATGGTTGTAGCCGCAGACAGTAGATTTTCTAAAACAAGAAAGGCAATGGGAATTTCTGCCTTTGTTCATGATTTTAGTAAAAATATGATAGTTTGTAGAATGGAGCATGAAAAATCCCATAAAAATATTGCTTATGAATATTTTCGTTATCAACAAACTCAGGCATTATTACCGTACAAAAATAATCAATCTTCGATAGTTACAACAGCGTCTAAAAATGAAACATCAAATTTAATGAAGTTAAGTGAAAAAGAATTTAATTACCATATGCAAAATAATTTTAATTATTCTTTCGGAAAAATGAAATTAAAAGGTAAACGCTATTGTTATCCAATGGTAACAACTTATTCCAAAAGCTTTATTAGTTCTAGATTTGCTTTAATTGGAGATGCTGCTGTTGGCATGCATCCTGTTACAGCACATGGGTTTAATTTAAATTTACAAGGTATTGAAATATTGACTAACGAGATTAAATTGGCTTTAAAAAATAAGGAAGATATAGGTTCGCAAAAAATACTTAGACGTTATCAAATTAAACTTCATAAAGTTGCTATTCCTCTATATCTTGCAACTAATGGTATAGTGAGCTTATATACAAACAATTTTTTTCCTGCAAAAGTGGCAAGGCAAGTAATATTAAGGATGGTTAATTTAATTAAACCTGTTAAAAAAACATTTTTACATGCACTAAAATAATTTTTCACTTTTAAAAATATACCTAACTATAATTTTATGAATAAAAAAATATTAAATGGTATTTTGTACAGTGCTGCAGGATCTTTCTGGTGGGGTATTATTGGTGTCTTTTATTTTAAAAAAGTTTCCTTTGTTGGTTCAATTGAGTTAGTTATCCATCGAACTATTTGGACAGTTTTTGTACTAGCGGTTATTTTTTCTATTTATTCTAGATGGAGTTTTTTTTTTGAAACACTAAAAGATAAAAAAAAAATTTTTTTGCTTTTAATAACAGGAATATTAATTCTTATTAATTGGGTTACCTGGATATATGCTGTAACAACAAATCGTTTAATTGATGCTAGCTTTGGTTATTTTATTTTTCCAATTTTGAGTATTTTGTTTGGATACATTTTTTTTAAGGAAAAATTGAATAAGAAAAAAAAAATTTCAGTTTTTTTAGTTTTAGTTTCCATAATTTATCTTTTAATTAATTTTAAATCAATTCCGTGGATTGGTTTTACGGTTGCTTTAAGTTGGAGCATATATAATTTATTAAGAAAAAAAATTAATGTTCCAACAGACATAGGTCTTTTTATAGAAAGTGTTTTTATAAGTCCAGTAGCACTTACTATTTTTTATTTTATAGTAATAAATGACATGAATGATTTTAGTTTATCTAATCCAAAAATTATGTTTTTACTTTTCTTGGCTGGTCCAATGACCGTCATACCATTATATATGTATCTACGTGGGGTTGAAGGCGCTGGCCTAAGTACGTCGGGAATGATTTTTTTTATTACACCAACATGCCACTTTTTACTTGGTGTTTTTTATTTTAATGAAGTATTTACTCTATATAGGTTAATTGGTTTCATTTTTATTTGGATTGCTGTAACTGTTTATTTGCAAGATTTAAATAAAAATAAATAAACAGACAATGATTAAAAAATTATTGCTTATTTTTTTACTAGTCTATCCTCAGTTTTCTCAATCTAGTGACAATGTAGATTTTAAAATCTGGTTAAGTAAATTTAAAATTTTAGCGTTAGAGAAGGGTATAAGTCAAGAAACTATTAATAATAGTTTTAAAAACACAAAATATTTAGAACAAGTAATAAAATATGATAGAAGGCAACCAGAGTTTTTTGAAGATACAAAAACATATGTTACAAGAAGAGCTACTCGTTCTAGAGCACTTAAAGCAAAAAAATTATTAGCTAAGAACAAAAAACTCTTTGAAGAAATTGAAAAAAAATTTAAAGTTGAAAAAGAATTACTTTTAGCTTTATGGGCCGTAGAAACTAATTTTGGAAACCATGTTGGTAAAATGGATATTATATCATCATTAGCAACACTTAGTTTTGATAAAAGAAGAAGTGAATTTTTTTCAAATGAATTATTAATTTTATTGAAACTTATTGACAATAAAATTATCGATGTTGATACATTGTATGGTTCTTGGGCTGGAGCATTTGGAAATTTTCAGTTTATGCCATCTGCTATTGATAATTATGCTATCGATTATGATAATAACAAAAAAATAGAATTAAAAAAATCACTTAACGATGCAACAGCTTCAGCCGCAAACTATATAAATAAAATCGGTTGGCAGTATAAATCAACATGCTTAATTAAAGTTCGATTAAATAAAGTAATATCTAAAAAATTAATTAATGTATCAGCTAAAAAGATAAAAAATTATCAATCAATTAAAAAATGGAAACAAATGGGTATAATTGGCGTTGAGGATTTTAATGAAGAAAATAAAGCCGCTTTAGTAATTCCCGATTTAGCAGTGCTTGATACAAATGAAGATTTTCCTGCATACTTAGTATTTAAAAATTACGAGAAAATATTAAAATGGAATAGATCTTTAAGATTTGGTGTTACCATTTGTACCTTAGCAAATTTGATTAAAAATGAAGTTTAATTATACATATTTATTTATTTTTATTTTTTTATATTCTTGTGTACAAGAAACCAAAGTTTTTAAAGAACCTGAAGGACCAGCTTTTTCTTCAAAGGGATTTGCTCTAATTTATGAGGATTCTGATTTTGAAAAGGGTATTGTAGACAATAAATTAATTAATGATCAGAACTTTGTCTTACATTCTTTTTTAAATAGTGGAGTTTTAGTAACGATTTATAATCCATTTAATTCAAAATCATTAACTGCAAAAGTAAAAAAAATTTCAAATTATCCATCAATTTATAACATTGTAATTACAAAAAAAATGGCTAATGATTTAAGCTTAGATATAATGAATCCCTATGTTGAAGTAGTCAAAATTAAAAAAAATGATAAGTTTATAGCAAAAGAAGCTTCAATATTTGAAGAAGAAAAGAAAGTTGCAGACAAAGCTCCAGTTGAATCTATTTCGATAAATGATTTGTCCGCTTCTAAATCAAAGAAAAAAATAAAAAAAAAGGAATATTCATATATCATTGATATTGCTGAATTTTATTATTATGAATCAGCACAATTAGTGAAAAATAGATTTGAAAATGAAGCAAATTTGTTTAGCATAAAAATTAAAGAAATTTCAAAAACTAAATTTAAAGTATATGCGGGCCCATATGATTCATTTAACTCTATGAAGGAAATTTATCTAGCTATGAATAAATTAGGTTTTGAAAATTTAAATATTACAAATATTAAAAAATGAATAAACTTATCTTTAAATCTTTACTAATCTTAATTTTATTTAGCAATTCCTTTTTAAATGCCGAAATAGATATTGGCGCTAAAACTGGAATCTTGCAAGATTATTTATCAGGTAAAATTTTATACGAAAAAGAACCTGACATGAAAATATATCCAGCCTCAATGACAAAAATAATGACAGCATTAATAGCTTTTGAATTATTAAAAACTAAAGAAATCACTTTAGATGAAAAATTTGTTATTTCTGAAAAAGCTTGGAGAATGTCAACCAGTGGATACTCCTCTATGTTTATAATGCTAAATGACGAAGTCACCGTTGAAGATCTATTAAAAGGAATTATCATTGTCTCAGGTAATGATGCCTGTGTTGCCTTAGCTGAAGGTATAGCGGGAACAGAAGAGGAATTTGTAGTCTTGATGAACAATAAAGCAAAAGAACTTGGGATGAATAATACTAAATTTTCTAATTCATCAGGAATATCTGATGCAGATAACTATTCGACAGTTAAAGATATTTTAATTATGTCAGAATTTTTAATAAAAAATTATCCTGAATATTATGTTTTTTTCAAAGAGACAACTTTTACTTGGTATCGTACAGGTGGTGATCCCATTACTCAGGGAAACAGAAATCCTTTATTATACCATGATATTGGTGTTGATGGTTTAAAAACAGGTTTTTTGACAGTAGAAAAATACTCGTTAGCTTCATCTATTCTAAGAAATGAAAGAAGATTAATTGCTGTAGGTAGTGGATTTAAATCTAAATCGGATAGAGGTAAGAAATCTAAAAAACTTTTACTATGGGGATTAACTAAATTTGATACAATTAAAATTGCTAAAAATAATGAAAAATTTATTTCTTTAGATACATGGCTTGGCAAAAAAAAGAAAGTTGATGTATATACAAAAGACGACGTATATGTAACCGTTCCTAAAAGGAAAAAAAAGACAATAAGTGCATTTATAGAATATATTAAACCAGTTCCAGCTCCGATTGAAAAAGATGACAAAATAGGTGTGCTTAGTGTTTTTTTAAATGACGAGTTATTATCCGAGCATGATGTTTTTTCGATGGAACAAATTCATAAAGTAAATATTTTTTCCAGGATTTTTAAATCTTTCAATTTTCTTGTTTGGGGTGATGTTTAGAAAGATTCCGTTTATTACATTTGAAGGAATCGAGGGATCTGGAAAATCAACCCATTCGTTATTATTATTAAAAAAATTAAAATTATTAAAAGTTCCATGTATATATTTGAGAGAACCTGGTGGATCTAATGAAGCAGAGAGAATTAGAAAATTTTTGTTGAGAGAAGAAAATAAAAAATTCAATTCATTAACTGATACTTTGCTATATTTAGCTGCTAGAAATGAAAATTTTGTATCTATGATTGAGCCTTTTTATAAAAAAAAAATAATTATTTGTGATCGTTTTGTCGATTCAACAATGGCTTACCAACATTATGGGTTAGGAGTTAAAAAAAGAATTATTGATTTTCTTAATAAAGAAATTACTAAATCAATTAAGCCAGATTTTACTTTTTTTATGTATTTAAATGTAAATAAATTAAAATCAAGAGTATCCAATAGAAAAAAAATTAATAGATATGATCAATTTACAAAATCGTTTTATGACAAAGTTCAGAAAGGTTTTTTAAAAATAATCCAAAAAAATAAATCAAAATATATGATTGTTAATTCTTCTAACGATTTTCATGCAAATCATAGAATAATTTATCAAAAAGTTAATAATTTAATGAAATAAATGATTAAAAATAAATTACAAGACCAAATATTACTACCTAATAAGCAAACCAAACTATTTTTCTACAAAAATTATTTTGATTTTTTTATTAATCAGTATAAAAAAAATTTACTACCTAATAAAATATTGTTAAGTGGTCAATCAGGACTAGGCAAATCAACGTTTGCCTATCATTTTATAAATTATATTTTAAGCAATAACGAAAATCATCCTTACGATATTAATTCAAATACTATTAATCCATCAAATAAATCCTACAATTTAGTAATGCAATGCAGTCACCCAAATTTCTTTCTTGTTGATATTCTTTTAAACAAACAATTTATTGATGTTAAGCAAATAACAAATATGATTAATTATGCAAACACAACTTCATTTAACAAAAGTATTAAACTTATTTTAATTGATAATGCTGAATATTTAAATAAATACTCTTTAAATGCATTACTAAAAATTGTTGAAGAGCCAAATCCAGGAACTTTCTTTTTTATAATTCATAATTCATCAAGAAAAATAGCTTCAACTCTTAAATCTCGATGCGTTGAGTTTAAAATTTCCTTTTCTAGCGAAACTAGACAAAAAATTATTTATGATTTAATGAAGTATTACAATATTAATGATGACAATAAAGTTTTTAACAAAATTAACTATCACTACAATTCACCAGGTACAACTTTAAATTTAATAAATTTGATAGAACATGCTGTTGATGATAATGAAAGTTCAGATTTAAAAGATATTATTTTGAAACTTATGCAAAATATTTCAAAAAATAAAAATATTTTTAACCTACATTTTTTGCAGACTTTAATTGAGCTTTTTTTTCAAAAAAAAATTCATCATCCTGGTGATAAAAAAAAAATATTTTACAATTATTCTAAATTTATCAATAAATTCGAAGAGTTTAAAAAATATAATATTGATATGAATAATACATTTCATTACTTAAAAGAAAAAATTATTCATGGATAAAAAAAATTATTATATAACTACTCCAATCTATTATCCTTCTGGTAAACCTCATATGGGTCATGCTTATTCAAGTATTATTGCTGATGTCTTTGCAAGATTTAAAAGATTAGATGAATATAACGTTTTTTTTTTAACAGGGACTGATGAACATGGTTTAAAAATACAAAAAGCCGCTGAAAAGAATAATCAAAAACCAAAAGAATTTTGTGATAATATTAGTAAAATATTTTTTGACCTTACCAAAACATTAAATCTTTCTAATGATGATTTTATAAGAACTACCGAAGCCAGACATCATGAATCGGTTAAATTTTTGTGGAATAAATTAGTTGAAAATAATTATATTTATTTGTCAAAATATAATGGTTGGTATTCAGTTTCTGATGAAGCGTATTACAATGAAGATGAAATTATTGATAGAGATGGAAAAAAAGTTTCTGTTGTTTCGGGATCTATTGTTGAGTGGGTTGAAGAAGAATCTTTTTTTTTCAAATTATCAGCATTTAAAGAAAAATTGTTAAAATTTTATAGTAAAAATCCTTATTTTATTTTACCTGATTCAAGAAAAAATGAGGTGATTAGTTTTGTTAAAGGTGGATTGAAAGATTTGTCGGTTAGCAGAAAGTCATTTTCTTGGGGCATAAAGGTTCCAAATAATGAAACCCATGTTATTTATGTATGGTTAGATGCTCTAACAAATTATTTAAGTGCTTTAAATTTTCCAAACAAAGAAGATCAATTGTATAAAAAGTTCTGGCCAGCTTCTTTACATATTATTGGAAAAGATATTTTAAGATTTCACGCAATATACTGGCCTGCTTTTTTATTAGCAGCTGATATTGAGCCTCCAAATAGAGTATATGGCCATGGTTGGATACTTTCTGACGAAAAAAAAATGTCAAAATCAAAAGGAAATATACTTGATCCCTTAGAAATTATTAAAACATATGGTTTAGATCAATTAAGATATTATTTAGTAAAAGAAGTTTCTTTGGGTAATGATGGAAATATAAGTAATCAAAATATTGAAAATTGTATAAACAGTGACCTAGCAAATAATTATGGGAATCTTTGTCAAAGAACCCTATCTTTTGCTGAAAAAAATTGTAAAGGATTGATACCTGGAGATATTAGTTTAGATGATGATGATAAGAATATCTTAAATACTTTTAGTGATAATTTAGAAAAAATACGATCATTAATAGATAGTCAGCATTTAAATGAATATGTTAAATTTGTAATAAACAGATCATTTGATGCTAACAAATATTTCAATGATCAAGAACCATGGAAGAAAAAGGATAATAAAAAAAGACTTAACACGATTGTTTATGTGTCATTAGAAATAGTAAGAAAAATTTCAATTTTATTATCTCCAATAATGCCAATCGTTACAAACAAAGCTTTAATTTCCTTAGGACTAAATATAAAAGACTTAAATATAGAAAGTATTAAAGAACATCTAACCAATAAACCAGGGACTAAATTAAGAAATCAAGGAATACTTTTTAAGAAAATTGATAAATCCGATGATTGATTCACATTGTCATTTAGATCATTCACTATTATTTGATGATTTAGATGATGTATTAAAAAGAGCAGAAGAAGAAGGGGTGAAATTTCTATTAACCATTTCAACTAACTTGAAAAGTTTTGAAAATATTAAAAAAATTACTTCAAAACACAATAATATATTTGGATCGTTGGGAATTCACCCTCACGAAACTAAAAATCATATTAATTTGGATAAAAAAATGCTTTTAAATCTTAAAAATAATAATAATAAAATTATTGGAATCGGAGAAACGGGTTTAGATTATTATTATCAAAATAGCGATAAATCTATCCAAAAAGAAAAATTTGTTGAACATATCGAGGCTGCTATTGAACTAGATTTACCAATCATAGTTCACACTAGGGAAGCTGAAGATGATACATTTAACATTTTAAATGACTTCTCATCAAAAAATTTAAAAATATTAATGCATTGTTTTACCGGATCTGAAAAGTTTTCAAAGAAGTTACTTGATATGGGTGCTTATATTTCTTTAAGTGGAATTATTACTTTTAATAAAGCTGCTAGCTTGAAAATTACAGCGTCGAAAATTCCTCTAGATAGATTGCTTATTGAAACCGATTCCCCTTTTCTTGCGCCTATACCAAAAAGGGGGTCAAATAACGAACCTTCTTTTATCAAGTATACAGCTAAAAAGTTAGCAGAAATTAAAAATATTACTTTTCAAGAATTAATAGATTATACATCTAAAAATTTTATTAAATTATTTTCATTAAAACTGTGAAAACTTTTTTAACAATTTTAGGATGTGGAAGTTCTCTAGGGGTACCTAGATCCGATGGGTTTTGGGGTAAATGTAATTCTAAAAATAAAAAAAATTTGAGAACAAGGTGTTCTGTTTTAATCTCAAAAGGAAAAAATTCTATTTTAATTGATACCTCTCCAGATTTAAGGTTTCAATTGCTAAAAAGTAAAGTAAAAGATATCTCTTCAGTTTTATATACTCATCATCACGCAGATCAAACGCATGGAATAAATGATTTAAGAGCTTTTTATTTTAAGAATAAAAAAAAAACAAATATATACGCAGATAAAAATACTTTATCTTATTTAAAAAATAATTTTTCTTATTGTTTTACAGAAAAATATGGTTATCCAGCAATATTATCTGCAAATCCGGTTAAATCTTCTTTTTCATTAGGTCAAGGTAAAGAAAAAATTTTATTTAAATCCATTACAGTCAAACACGGCAAGATAAATAGTATTGGTTATATTTTTAATAAAACTGCATATATAAGTGATTGCAGTGATATAAATGTGAAAAATTTCAATAAATTAAAAAAATTAAAATATTTTATAATTGACTGCCTTAGATTAAAATCACATCCGGCACATTTTAGTTATAATGAGGTTTTAAAATTAGTTAATATTCTAAAACCCAAAAAAACTATATTAACTAATCTTCACTCAGATTTAGATTATAATTTTTTACTTAAAAACACACCTTCAAATATTATCCCTGCCTTTGATAATATGAAAATCTTGTTATAAAATTTATTTTTTTTTATTTAATGCGGTTTCTAATGTGAAAATAAATTTTTTTGAAGATGGATTGGTAATAGAAGTAAAAGTTTCTTCTACTTTACCATATCTATTAATTATTATTTTATGAAAATTCCACTTAGGTACAGCTTGTTTACCATAATTCTTTTTAGCCCATAGATAAAAAGGGTGAGCTTTATCACCTTTAACAATAACTTTTTCTGTCATTAAAAATGAGATTCCAAATTTAGCTTCACAAAAGTTCTTAATTTCTTGACTAGTACCAGGTTCCTGCTTACCAAAATCGTTTGAAGGAACACCTATCATTATAAGGCCATCATTTTGATATTTTTCCCATACTTTCTGCATATCTGCATATTGATTTGTAAACCCACATTGGCTTGCAACATTCACTACTACAATCACTTTTTCTTTAAAATCATTTAAATTTAAATCGCTCCCATCTAAATCTTTGAATTTAAAATCATATGCTAATTTTTCATAGTTTGCTGAAGATTGGTTGCCTAAAAAAGATATCATAAATATTAATGTTATAAGTTTTATTTTATCTAGCATATTTAAACTATTTTTTTTTTTTTGTAACTATTAATAACAAAAAATAACCAGTTAGAGCAGACAATGAAGATCCAACTAAAACACCAATTTTAACACCTGGTAAATAATTTGAGTGGTCAACAAAAGCCAAATTACCAACAAATAAACTCATAGTAAAACCAATACCTGTCAAAATACCTACTCCATACAATTTAACCCAATTTGAATTAGATGGCATTTCTGCTATTTTTAATTTTATTGATATAAATGAAAATAAAAAAACACCTATTTGTTTACCAAAAAACAATCCACACATAATACCTAAAGGCACAGGAGCTAAAAAACTATTAATTGATATATTATTTAAGATGACTCCTGCATTAGCTAAAGCAAATAAAGGCATAATCCCAAAAGCTACGTATGGGGAAAGAAAGTGTTCCAATTTTAAAAGTAGGGAATAATCTTTTTCTTTATTTCTATGTGGTATCGTTGCGGCTAACAAAACCCCAGAAATTGTTGAATGTATGCCTGATCCGTGTGTAAATAACCAAAGAAGCAGTCCTATAATTAAATATGGGAAAAATTTTTTTATTCCAAATTTATTAAGAACCAATAATCCAACAAAAGAAATCAACATTAACAGTAAATAAGTATATTGAAGCTCACCCGAATAAAATAACGCTATAATAATTATTGCACCAAGATCATCAATTATTGCTAAGGCAGTAAGGAAAACCTTTAATGAAATTGGAATTCTTGTACCTAATAAAGATAATACACCTATAGAAAAAGCTATATCAGTAGCTGAGGGAATAGCCCAGCCTCTAAGTGTATATTCTGTTTTTAAATTTAAAATGATATATATTAAAGCTGGTAAAACCATTCCTCCTACAGCTCCTATTATGGGTAATAGAGCTTGTTTAGGTTTTGAAAGTTCGCCTTGAATAAATTCTCTTTTAATTTCTAAAGTAACAACAAAAAAGAAAATTGCCATTAATGCATCATTAATCCAATGAAGCAAAGTTAAATTTAAGCCAAAATCTTTTGTACCAATTAGTAGGTGTATATTTAAAATGTTAAAATAATAATCACTTAAGTTTGTATTGCTAAGTATTAACGCTATTAAAGCGGCAATAAGAAGAACCAAACCACTTGCAGCTTCTAATTTAAAGAACCATTTAAAAGGGACGGTAATGTAATTGATCATTTATTTATAATTATTAATTATATCTTTAATAATAATATAAATATTTTTTAGTGTTTCAAATATATAAACTAAATAATCATCTAATTTCGGCCAGTATGGAGTTATATGATTTTTAAAAGTATCCAAAAAAAGTATTGAAGCACAAAAAAACATTAATAAAATAAAAATAATACTAAAAAATCCCATTCCTTTTTTTTGCTCTTCAGAAAATATTTGGTTTTCATTTTCTTTTAACACTCTTGTTGTTTGTCTCGATCTTCCAGACATTTTATCTAGTTCAATTCCAATTACTTTTTTAGCTAGTTTTCCAGTTTTTCCTGAAGGTAAAATTTCTGCCCATTGGTTTCCCAAGAATGTGTATTCTTTTCCCTTATATGTTTTGATTTGTCCCGAAGTGACCGATTCAGCAGAAGTTCTATCAACATTAGGATTCAAAGCACCAATTTCTATTTTTGGTTTAATTTTTTTAATATTTTTTGCAATATGTTTTTGCACCCATTTTGTTGAGCAATTACCGCATTGAACAACTCTTCCCTTTGTTGGAATATCGCTATCTTTGACTTCAAATTTTGTAAGACAGCTTTTACATTCTATAATCATTAATATTTTTTATCATTTATGATATTTTCTTCAATTACTTTATAACAACAATCTAGTAATTAAAATTTAATTCCATATTTTTCAAGTATTTCAAATCCCTTTTTAAAAGAACTGAAATCAACAATATCATCTGTATCTAAGGTAATTTTAAACCCTTCTTCCAAACCTGACATAAGAGTCATATGCCCAATCGAATCCCATTCGGGAATTTCATTGTATTTAATTTCTTCACTAAATTTTTTACTATCTATAGATAAAGTTTTTATAAATATATCGTTATATTTTTGTTTATTGTTCATTAAGTAAATTAATTAATATTTAAAAGAATATCCTCTACTATTTTATCAGATGTCAGTCTATGTTTTTCTTGAAGAAATTTGTACCCACCACCCTTAGTATAAGTGTCATTAATTCCTAAAAACAATTGCTTTGGAGATTTTTTTAGTTTGGCTTTATGTTCCGCTATAGCACTTCCTAGACCACCAATAATATTATGTTCCTCTACTGACACTATTAATTTTGAATTACAGGAATCTTCAATAGCATCTTTATCAATAGGTTTTATAGTATGCATATTAACTATTTTTGCATATATTTTTTTTGATTCTAAAATTTTTGCTGCCTCTAAACATTCATAAACCATTCGTCCAGCACAAAAAATTGTTATATCGCGACCATCTTTAAGTGTAATAGATTTTCCAATTTTAAATTCATAATCATTTTTATATACAATTGGATTATTTGATGATCCTGTTAGTCTTAAATAAGAAGGATTTTTTAAATTAATTGCTGCTTCTAAAGCTTTAACTGTTTCAAGAGAATCTGCTGGCGATACAATAGTTAAACCAGGTATGGATCTTAAAATTCCGACATCTTCAATGCAGCAATGTGTATATCCTAATGTTCCTAAAGCTAAGCCGCTAGCTATTCCAACCATGCAAACTTTTTGACCCATATAACCTAAATTTACTTTAATTTGTTCACAACATCTCATTGTTTGAAATGGGGCAAATGTAGTTGTAATTACATTAAAATTTTCACTAGCCAGACCTGCGGCAACACCAATCATATTTTGTTCAGCAATTCCTAAATCAAGATATTTTTCAGGATATGTTTTTCTAAATCTATCCAACCCAGCAGAAGTTGATACATCACAAGTTAAAATCATTAAATTGTCAATTTTTTTTGCCAACTCTAAAGCAGCTATTCCCAACGTTGCTCTTGCCCCAATAGTAGACCAAATTTTAATATTCTTTTCAGTGATATTCATTATATATTTATTTTTCTATCAATTCTTTGAGAGCTTTTTCATGAAAAGATTTACTCAAAATTGAGTGATGCCAATCATTGTTATTTTCAGAAAAAGAAAATCCTTTTCCTTTGATTGTATTTGCAACAATTGCTTTTGGCTTATTAATATTTTTGCTTTCGTTAAAAAAATTTAAAAGTTGTTCAATATTATGTCCATCTAGTTCAGTAGTATACCAGCCAAAGCTTTCCCATTTATCTTTTAAATTTTCTACATTCATTATTTCTTTATTTGATCCAGTTTGTTGATAATTATTTTTATCAATTATTACATAAAGATTGTTAAGTTTAAAATTAGGTGCGGCCATTGCAGCTTCCCAAACAGAACCTTCATTACATTCACCATCCCCAACAACAACGTAAACATTGAAGTTTTTTTTCTTTTTTTTTGAGGATACAGCTACACCAATTCCTAAGGAGAGACCCATTCCAAGAGACCCATTTGAAAAATCAATTCCTAAATTTTTATTTATAACTGGATGACCTAATAAATTAGTATCATTTTTTTCAAATGTTTTTAATTCCGCCTTTGAAATGTACCCCACTTCGCATAAAGCAGCATAGTAGGCTAAGCAAGCATGACCTTTACTTAAAATAAATCTATCTCTTTCTTCCCAATTTGCATTTTTTTTATCAATTTTCATTTGATACGCAAACAATGTAGAAACTATCTCAGTTATAGATAATGCTCCTCCAAAATGAGCACTACTAGATCCAGCAGAAACGGCCATATCAAGAATATTTTTTCTAACATTAAATGCAAATTTTTTAATTTTTTCGACTTTAGAGTTTGCCTCAATTGTCATTACATTCCTCCATCAACTCTTATAACTTGACCGGTAATATAACTTGATAGATCTGAAGATAACAATAATGCCGCGTTTGCAATTTCTTCTGGTGCAGCAACTCTTTTTAGAGATGTTGTTAATATAACATTATTAATAATTTCCTTTGTGGTGTTTTTTCTCATCATATCAGTATCTGTTAGTCCGGGCGCTATAGCATTAACTCTAATGTTATGTATGCCCACTTCTCGAGATAGAGATTTAGATTGAGCAATTATTGCCGCTTTAGCAGATGAATAAGCGCTTCTCCCTTCATTTCCATCTAATGCTGAATTTGATGAAATATATAATATACTACCACATTTATTTTTAATCATAGACTTCAAGATATATTGCGTCAGCATAGTTTGAGAAAAAAAATCAGTTTCAAAAATTTCTTTCAATTTTTTAACAGAGGTCATTTGAAATAATCCAGTATGAATTGTTGCAGCATTATTAACTAAAATGTCTATTGGTTTATTCGAAGCAAGTATTTTATTAGCAGCTTCTTTAACTTGATCTTGATAGTTTAAATCAAATTCGATAGGAACAATTTCATTTTTAAATTTCTTTTTAAGATTATCTAAATATGATTTAAAATCATTATTTATATTTCTTGCACAAGCAAAGACATTTGCTCCATTTGATGAAAAAATTTCTAAAATTTTATTTCCAATACCTCTATTACAGCCAGTGACAACTGCATTTTTATTTTTAAGTAACATCAATTAATAAAATCTTCTTTAGAAAAAATATCTTTAGCCAAGGCAGGTTTAAATATAGTTTGACCACTCTTAGTCATAAAATTTTTTATAAATTCTTTATCCTCGCCAGCCAAACATAGATCACTGTGGTTTTTAAAGTATTTAATGCTAAAACCGTAATCCACAATTTCTTTTAAAGAATTTTCAAATATATTTCCTATTTTAATATGAACATAAGGGCAAACCAAAACATCACCTATTGGTGTTATGTACAATCTGTTTACGGTAGTGCATCCCAATATTTTTTCATTATTTCGATCAAATGGATTCCAAATATTTCTCACAAGATTTTTATAATCTTTTCTCATTTTTTTTAAGTAAGAGCGATCTTTTTCATCACATATTATGTCTGTCATTTTTTGCCACATTCCAGATGGTACAGCAACATTTAGAAGAGTTTTATAATTGTTATCTTTAGAATAATCTAATAATTTTTTAAAATGATCTGTGTTAGCATTGTAATGGCCTACAGTTATATTTAAATACGGATCCATACCTGCGGCTTTTACATGTTTAAGAGCTTCTATAGCTCTTCTCCAAGAATCTTTTTTACCTCTAATTTCGTCATGAACTTTTTCATCCATACTGTCTATACTTACAGAGACTCTACTTACTTTATATTCTGCAAGTTTTTCAGCCATTTTTTTATCTAGATGAAATCCATTTGTTGTAACATACAAGTAAAATCTTTCAGGCTTTATTGCTTCTAAAACTAAAAATAACTTTTCTGGTTGCAGAAGTAATTCACCACCTTGTAAATCAAATTCAAAATATCCTAATTCATCAGCATCGTCCGCAAGTTTCTTTATTGCGCCAATATCAAGATACTCTTTTACATGATCTCCCTTAGGAGAATTTGTAAAACAATATTTACATCTAAGATTACATGCATTATTAAAGTTTAAATCAATTCCTCTAGTTTTGTTTCCAACTTTACCGTCATTTTTTTGTACATAGTCATAAAATTTTCTAAGTTTTTCAACCAATCTGGGCTTATTCAATAATGATGATGCAATAGGCATATTTTTTAAATTATATTTTTAACTATTTTTTTGTAAATTATACTTTTTAATTTCTTCTGGCAATATTAAGTTAAATTCTGCTTTACAAACTATCTTTTTATCGACTAAACCAACTCCTTCACAGATAGCCAAACCACGTTTATAGCTTTTAACTTTAGTTTCAATATATAATCTATTTTTGGGAAGAATTTTTTTAATAAATTTTAAATTTGTAGCTGAAACAAGGTACATCACTTTACCCTTGTTTCCTGGTAGGCATAATATTGATAAAGCGCACATTTGCACTAAAGCTTCAACTTGAAGCATTCCTGGAACATTAGGGTCATTTTCCCAATGTACTTTAAAGAACCATTCATCTTCTGGTAAATCTTTATAACCTTTTGCTGATTTACCTGGAATAACTTCTTCAGCATAATCAATCATTAAATAGGGGGGTCTATTTTTTTGAAGCTCTAGTATTTTTTTTTTATCAAGTTTCATGTTATTCCAAATTAATTATTCTTGAGAGAGATTCAATCACATTATAACCATCCCAAACAGTGCTTATAT